>JAJDNI010000085.1 GCA_022340755.1 Gemmatimonadota bacterium | reverse complement strand
CCGGGCTCCCCGGACTCCCGTGGCGGCCCCGACCTCACGCACGGTACGACCGAGTGCGCCGCTCTCCCATTCTGTACTGCTGGCGAGGCGATCCCGGACCGCCCGGACCACCTGCCACCCCTCCTCCGACGCCACGACGTCGGCGCGAGCCTTCGCCAGTAGCCCAGGGTCCTCAGGGAAGAGCAGTGGCAGATGCTCGTTCACTTCCCCATAGGTTCCCAGGCGGGTGCGGAGTGCCTCCACGACCTCGGGGAGGTGCTCGCCGGCCGAAGGAAACCGCGTGGCGTCCACGAAGGGAGCCACGTGATCCGTGAGCTGGTCCAGGCTCTCCCGCGCGAGATGCTGCGACGAGATCCAGTGCAGCTTCGCCGGGTCCACCTGCGTGTCGCTGCGCCCGATGCGATCGAGACCGGAGGTGGCGATGAGCTCGTCGCGCGTGAGGACTTCCCGTTCGTCGGGGTGGGACCAGCCCAGCAGCGACAAATAGTTGAGGACGCCGATGGGAGGGTACCCCACCGCCCGGAGCCCGGGCACGGACGCAGACCCTTCGCGCTTGGAGAGCTTCCGCCCGTCGGCGCCCAACACCGTGGGCAGGTGTGCGAACACGGGCCGCGGACGGCCCAGCGCGTCGAATATCAGAGCCTGTTTCGGCGTGTTCGACAGATGGCCGACACCCCGGACGACGTGGGTGATCTCCATGTCCACGTCGTCCACCACGACGGCGAAGTTGTACGTCACCCGCCCGTCGGACCTGCGGATCACGAAATCGTCTATATCACTGACGGGAAAAGAAATAGAACCAAACACCTCATCTTCGATATCGACGCTTTCCGACCCTTCCGGGACCGCGAACCGGATCACGGGCGGAGGCCCGGACGCGCTCAGCCGGGCCCGCTCCTCTCCGCTCAGGGCACGGCACCGGCCGGGGTATCGGTGGACCTCCCTGCCCTCTTTCCCCGTCGCCGCGTCGGCATCCAGCTCCTCCTCGCCACAGAAGCAGGGGTACGCCAGCCCCGCCGCCAGAAGGCGCTCCACGGCCGCGTCGTACCCGTCCTGGCGCTGGCTCTGCCGGTACGGCCCATGCGGGCCTCCGACATCGGGCCCTTCGTCCCAGTCGAGACCCAGCCAGCGCAGATCCTCCAGAATGTCCTCCTCGCCACCGGCGACGTTGCGCTCCACGTCGGTGTCCTCGATGCGGAGGATGAAGGCGCCGTGGTGTCGGCGCGCGAGGAGCCAATTGATGACGGCGGCCCGGACGTTCCCCAGGTGCAGCCGCCCCGTGGGGCTGGGTGCGAATCGCGTTCGGACGGTCACGTGGGCTTCCTCGTGCGGTTCCTTGTGAAGGTCGAATGCGGCAACGATCCGGGCAGGTGCAGGTCCGCCATCTCGCGCTCAGCGTCCAAGATACGTCAGAACCCTACTGGCCAGCGCCTCGGAGAACCCCGGGAGCCGGGCGATCTCGTCGCGCGTCGCCTCCCGCACGCCCCTGACCGATCCGAAGCGCCGGAGGAGCTCGGTCTGCCGGCGTGGGCCGATCCCCGGAATGTCCCCCAGCTCGCTCCGCAGGGTACGCTTGCTCCGGAGCTTCCGATTGTAGCGAAGAGCGAAGCGGTGCGCCTCGTCGCGGATGCGCTGGAGCACGTGGAGCGCACGATTGCGCCGGTCCAGCCGAATCGCGCCACGACGCCCGGGAACGAACACCTCTTCTTCCTTCTTCGCCAGAGCCGCGACCTGGACATCCGCGAGGTCCAACGCGGCCAGTGCCGCTACCGCGGCGGAGAGCTGGCCCTTCCCCCCGTCGATGACGGCCAGATCCGGCAGGGGTCTCCCCTCGTCACGCCGCCGCCGGAAGTACCGCCCAACGGCCTCTTCCATGCTCCGGAAGTCGTCGTTGCCCCAGGCGCCCTTGATGCGCATGTGGCGGTAGTCGGCCCTCCGGGGATCGCCGTTCTCGAAGACCACGGCACTGGCCACGGTCTCCGATCCTTGCGTGTGCGAGATGTCGAAGCACACCATGAGTCGCGGCACGACCTTGAGGTCCAACTCCTCCTGCAGCCCGTAGAGGGCGTCCTCGGCCCGGTCGGCCGACCACGCCGCCGCGGCGACGCGGTCCTCGAGCACGTGACGGGCGTTCTGGCCCGCCAGGTCCACCAGCCGCACCTTTTCGCCTCTCTGCGGCGCCGTGAGGTGCACTCGGCGGCCGGCCGCTTCACCGAGAACCTCCTCGAAGAGGTGCTGGTCGGGAACCTGCGCCGGGAGCAGCACCTCTCTGGGAAGATCCGCCATCCGCGCCGATCCGCTGCCCAGGTAGTAGCGCGAGAGGAGAGACGCCAGGAGCTCGGCATCGGCTTCCTCGCCCACATCGGCGAAACGCACCGACTCCCGACCCAGCAGCAGCCCACTCCGCACGCGCATGACCACCCCCGCCGCCAGTTCTCCGTCTCGGGCGAGGCCCACGACGTCCAGGTCTCCACCCTGGGCCCGATGGACGCGCTGTTCCCTCGCGAGGGTATCGATCCCGTGGGCCACGTCCCGCAGCCGGGCAGCCTGCTCGAAATCCAGCGCCGCGGCGGCCGCGCGCATCCTGTCCTCGACATCGCGTCGGAGCTCTTCGGTGTCCCCCTCGAGGATGCCGAGGATCTCGTCGATCATGGCCCGGTAGGAGTCCTCGGTCTGCAGTCCGACGCAGGGTGCCTTGCACCGGCCGATGTGGTAGTCCAGGCAGGGGCGCTCGGGTGCCTCCCGGGGGAGGTCGTATCGGCATGATCGCACGGTGTGGAGCCGCTTCACGACTTCCAGCGCCTCGCGCATGGGTCCGACCGACGTGTAGGGGCCGAAGTAACGCGCGCCGTCGTTGAGGACGCGCCGGGTCACGTAGACGCGAGGAAAGGGCTCCTGCACGGTGACCTTGATGTAGGGGTACCGCTTGTCGTCCCTGAGGAGGATGTTGAAGCGCGGCCGATGCTCCTTGATGAGATTGGCCTCGAGGATGAGGGCCTCGGCCTCCGATCCCACCACCATGGTCTCCAGAGACTCCACCCGCCGCATGAGCTCGCGTGTCTTGGGTGAGTGGTCGGCCTCGGAGCGGAAGTAGCTTCTCACGCGGGGGCGGAGGGACTTGGCCTTGCCTACGTACAGCACAGTGCTCCGGGCATCTCGGAACAGATAGACGCCCGGTCGCGTGGAAAGCCTCCCCAGGAGATCCGGAGTAACGCTCATGTGCCTGCGGTGTGCGGGCTTCTCGGGGTCACGGGGCCGTGCGAGTCGCCGTCTATCGGGCGCGAGACCGCAGCATGGGGATTCCGACACCCAGCGCGGCCGTGACCGCAAGGTAGACTACCCCCGCGGGAAGGAGCGTTTCCAGGCCTACCACGACGGGGTTCCCGCCGGGGACGAGCGCCTGCACCCGCACACCCACCGCCGCGGCCACGGCGGAGGCCAGCCAGATGCGCCCGAGCGTCGCCGCGCCGGCGCCGTAGCGGCCGAGGCGCTTTCGTAGGGCGCGACGCAGCAGCACGTACTCGAGCCACGCTCCGAGCGAGGCACCGAAGGCCAGCCCCGTCGCGCCCAGGTGGCGCGGCCCCACCGCGAAGCGGTCCAAAGGGAACATCATCAGGAACCCGGTCAGGGTCGCCACGGTGACCCGGAGGTACGCGATCCGCGCGGGCGTGCGGGTATCGCGCAGGGCGTAGAACGCGGAAGACAGCACCCGGCTGCTCGACGTGGCGGCGATCCCGAGGGAAAACGCCGCCAGGACCGCCCAGGTCGCCAGGGTGTCGGAGGCGTCGAACGCGCCGGTCTGGTAGATGGCGCCTACGACGACGTCGCCCAGGAAGAAGTAGACGACCGCGGACGGGATCACGAAGTAGGCCGTCCCCCGAAGGGCGGCGGACACCCGTGAGGCGAGATCCTCCACCGCCTCGCCGCGCATGCGGGACAGCTCCGGCAGCTCCGAGGCTGCCACCGACATCCCGAAGAGGGAGATCGGCAGCATGTAGATCGACTGGGCGTACGCCAGGACCGCCACAGCGCCCCCCGCAAGGCGGGCCGCCAGGATGATGTCGACCCAGCCCACGAGGTTCACCACCCCACGCGCGGCCACCACCGGCCAGAAGTTGTGCACCGCCTCGGCCACGCCGGCGACCCCGCGTCCCAGAGACAGACGGAACCCCTTCAGCAGAGGGACAACGAAGGGAAGCTGGACCGCGAGCTGGAGGAAGCCGCCGGCCAGAGCGCCCCAGGCGAGGGCCACCACGAGGCGCCTCGGGCCCAGCATCAGCAGGGTGGCGCCACCCACCACCGCCGTGATCATCGCGATGTTCCAGAACGCCGGGGCGACGTACGAAACGAAGAAGCGACGGTGGCTGTTGAGGATACCCAGGGCCCAGGCGCTCACCACGAGGATCCCCGTCATGGGGAACATGATGCGCACGAGGGTCACGGTGATGGCCTGCTTCGACGGATCCCACGCTCCGAAGAAGACGCTCACCAGGACCGGGGCGAGCACGATGCCCAGCAAAGCCATCGCCGCCGCCACCACGGTGAGAATGCCCAGGGCGGCGCCCGCGAAGCGGCCTGCTTCCTCCTCCCTGCCCTGCTCCAGGAACTCGGCGTACACCGGGATGAGCGACGCGGAGAGCGTACCTTCCCCGAGGAGATTCTGTAGAACGTTGGGTAGCCGCAGTGCGGCGCGGAACGCATCGGCGAGGTCGGAAGCGCCGAAGTAGTACGCGATGGCGCGGTCCCGCAGGTACCCGAGAACCCGGCTCAGAAAGATGCCGGCGGCGACCTTTCCGGCCGCCCGGCTTCCGCGCCGCGGGGTCGACTCAGTCGACGTCGTCACCCGGCGGCAGAGCGGCCCCTTCCTCGGGGTGCCGCTCGGCGAGGAGCTTCTGCAGGAACTGGCTCTCCTCGTCCAGGCGCAAGAGCTCGCTCCCCAGTCGCTCTACTTCCCCCTCGAGGAACGCGATGCGCTCGGCCACCAGATCCGGCGACGAATCCAGGGTCCGGCGCTCGAGACGCGAGGCCAGCGCCCGCCCCAGCTGGGAATCGAGAACGATCGCCAGGATGGGGATGAGGAGCACCAGGACGAGGATGTACGGAAGCAAGAACATGGGCCGAAGTTACGCCCCCGCGTGGCCGAAGATCAACGGCACACAACCCGGATCCGGGTTGCGGAGTCCGGGGTGCGCCCATGGGTCCCTTCTCATACGTCCGGAAGGCGATCGAGATTCAGCGCGAAGCGATCATGAAGCGCATCAAGAAATGCGCCACCGTATCGGAACAGGTAATAGAAGACGTTGAGGACTCGCTCCTGAGGCTTGCCGCCCGGATACAGGTGGAGTTGGGCCTTCTCGAGCTGCGCCAGCGCGATCTCGCTCTCCCGCTTGACCGCCTGGACCACCTTCCGCTCCAGCTCGTCCAGCGCCGCGAACGCCTGTGCCCGCACATGCTGAACGGGGCCTTTGAGCGTGGGGTCGAGGGCCTTCACCGCGCTCTGCAGATCTCCTACGCCTTTGCCAACGGCACCACGAAGGGCGCCCAGAGCCCGGCGGACATCCTCCGGGATCTCCTCCCTCGCGATCTCTCCGGCCACCTCGTGGAAGGGCCGCGCCAGCGCGTCCGGCTGCAGCCCGAACTTGTCGAGCACCTTACGGACCTTGGACTCCACGACGGTGGCGCCGTGGCGTGGATGTACGACCGGCATCCGGATCGAGAAGGCCTCGAAGAACTCCCGGATCTGTGCGAAGTAGGCGATCTCCCCCGGCCCCGCGACGTAGGAGAGCGTGGGGAACACGGCGCTCTCGACCACGGGCCGAAGGAGCACGTTGGGGCTGAGCGAACCGGGGTCCTCGGTGACACGGGCCCGGATGCCATCGAGGTCCAGGACCTCGCCGGACGCGTGCAAGCGGAAGCCGCCGGAGTCGCGGTAGAGGCGTTCGCGTCCCGCGGCGCCCTCGAGGAAGAGGTTGACCCCCCCCTCCATGAGGGCTACCTGGAGGCCGTATCCGGCCGCCTCGAGGCGATGCGCCGTGGCGGCGAGGATCGACTCGGTCTCGGAGGAGCGGGTGAGCTCCTGATCCAGTATGCCCGCCGACGCGGACTTCAGGACCGGGTCGGCGGCGTCGGTGAAGCACAGCCCGGCGGGACCGAGAAGCTCTTCGAGGATCCGGTGGAAGCTCTCCGGCAGTGTGACACCGGGCGTCACGGCCTCTTCCAGTAGCGCGGCGTAGGGCTCGCTGAAGTCCGTGCGAGGGAGCGCGGCGACGAACGTGTCCCGGACGTCGGCGACGCTCTCTCCCAAGGGGATCCGGGACACGGAGGGATGCACGTCGCCCGGCCTGTCTCCAAGGCTCGAAAGCAGGAGGTCGTTGTCCGTGCCCACCACGTACGCGTGATTGACCTCCTGCCAGTCGTGATCCTCCGAGCCGACCCAGAAGACGGGCAGCACCGGCTTTCCTAGCCGCTCCTCCAGGTGATTCGCCAGGCGCAGCGCCGTGACGGCCTTGTAGACGCTGTACAGAGGTCCGCTGAACAGCCCCGGCTGTTGACCGGTTGTGACCATGTACCCGCCTTCGTCCACGAAACGGTCCAGGCGGGATCCACCGACATCCGCCGGGATCCGGATGGCTTCCGCGGCACGGCGGCGTGCGTCGCGGTCGAACCGTGAATCCACCTCCACGGCTTTCGCGTGGTACGCGTCGGGATCGGCGAAGTGGCTGGCATAGAAGGACAGCGCCTTGGGTGCCCCGGCCAGATAGTCCATGGCGAGAGGACCTCCCGACGGCCACGCGACGTTGATTTCCAGGTTGAGCGGCTCGGCCACGCGGTCAATCTCCTTTGTGGTACGGTTCACCCCGGAGAATCGTCCCGGCCCGGTAGAGCTGCTCTGCCAGGACCAGGCGTGCCAGTTCATGGGGGAGGGTCATGGGCGAAAGCGAGAACCGTCGGGACGCGCGACTCAAGACGGCCGGATCCAGGCCGAACGCTCCGCCCAGCACGAACGCGACGCCGGGTGCGGCGGACACGGCCTGACCTTCCAGCCAGCCGGTGAACGTGCGGGAGTCCATTCCCGTACCCACGCGGGTCAGGGCCACCAGCTCGAGTCCGGTCGCGACCTTTCCGAGGATGCGCTCGCCCTCGGCGGCCATGACGCGCCGGGGCTCCGGGTTTCTGCCCGGAGCCCCGGCGTCCACCTCGGTGACCTCGAGCTTCCAGTAGCGGCGCGCGCGCTCCTCATACTCCGAGACCGGTCCCTCCAGCGACCCCCGCACACGCCCCACGACCACCACCTGGATCCTCACCAGGGGAGTCCGCCGGCCCGGCTGATGACGGTGTCCCTGAGAAAGCGTTCGTTGTCGCGGTGAGGGTGGTCGAGCGTGTAGTGCAATCCCCTGCTCTCTCGGCGAAGGCGTGCGCAGCGGACGATGAGCTCGGCCACCTGCAGGAGATTCCGAAGCTCGGCTCCGTCCGCCGTCCATCGCGTGCTCAGCCACCGGACCGCCTCGGCGGCGGCAAGGCGTGCCACGTCCGCCTCCGCTCGCTCCAGGCGTTCGTCGGAGCGGACGATGCCGACCAGGTCCCACATGAGCCCGCGGAGCTCCGCGCGCCTGGCAGCGATACCCGGGAGCCCCGGATCCTCCGGCCCCGGCTTGGGCAGCTCCCGACGGAGGGGAGGAGCCACATACGCCGCGTCGGTCTGTAGGCGGTAGGACACGAGGCGCGCGGCACGGTCGGCGAAGACCACGGCTTCGAGCAGGGAGTTCGATGCCAGTCGGTTCGCCCCGTGCACACCCGAGCAGGCCACCTCACCGGTGGCGTAGAGCCCCGCCAGGCTCGTATGCCCCATGCTGTCGGTGAGGACCCCCCCGCACACGTAGTGGGCGGCAGGAACCACAGGAATCCCCTCGGCCGGCTCGAACCCCCGATCGCGGCAGGCCTCGACGGCCGCCGGAAAGTGACTCTCCAGCTTCTCGCCAGCGATGCGCGAGACGTCCAGAATGACGTGCGTCTCTCCGCGCTCCTTGATCTCGTGGTCGATGGCGCGGGCGACGACGTCCCGGGGAGCCAGGGAGCCCAGGGGATGGTACTCCGGCATGAATGCCCTGCCGTCCAATGTTCGCAGCTCGGCTCCTTCTCCTCGTAGCGCTTCCGTCATGAGGAAGGCGGGATCTTCGGTGGGGAAGAGTGCTGTGGGGTGGAACTGGATGAACTCCATGTTGGCGATGCGCGCGCCGGCCCGGTACGCCATGGCAATGCCGTCTCCCGTGGCGATGTCCGGGTTCGTCGTGTGCCGGTACACCTGCCCACACCCGCCTGAAGCCAGCATGGTGAATCGCGCACGGACGACGGACGTCTCCCCCACCCGATGGTCGAGGACGAGGGCACCCGTGCACACGGGCCTGCCAGCAGGGTCCGGGGTGACCAGGAGATCGAGAGCCAGGTGATCCTCGAGGACCTCGATGTTCGGCTCCGCCTCCACGGCCGCCAGGAGCGCGGTCTCGATCTCGTGGCCCGTGTGATCGCCGGCATGCGCGATGCGCCGCCTGGAGTGCCCGCCCTCGCGCCCGAGGGAGAGCTGCGCGCCGGGGTCACGGTCGAACTGCGCTCCCCACTCGATGAGCTCGTACACACGCGCCGGACCCTCGGTGACCAGGACCTCCACCGCTCTGGGATGGCAGAGCCCCGCACCGGCCACCAGGGTGTCCTGAATGTGGAGCTCGAAGCGGTCGTCGTCGCCGAGCACCGAGGCGATGCCGCCCCGGGCGTAGTTCGTCGACGAATCGGCCCGCTCCTTCTTGGTTACGAGCAGCACGCGAGCACGGGGCGCCAGCTTCAGTGCGAACGTCAGACCGGCGATGCCGCTGCCGATGACCAGGACGTCGGTGGACCGATCCAACCTCACGCCTCCCGCGGCGCCAGGGCCGCCACCAGGTTCCGCACTTCCGTTTCTCCAGATTCCCACGCCAGACGTATTCCGAGGACGCGCACGTCCCCCAACTCGGTGGCGTGCCGCTCGAGCTTCACCGCGTCCTTCTCCGTGACCACGAGCGTCCGCTTTCCGGCTCTTCTGCGCAATACCCCGGCCTCCGCGGCCGTGTATGCGTGATGGTCGGAGAACGCGACGAGCTCCGGGTCCGCGTCGGTCGCCTCCGCGACCTGCGTCCGGAACGCCTCCGGCCTGGCGATACCCGCGACGGCGAGGATCGCGCCCTCAGGGGGTGCCGCGGGACGCCCTTCCAAGGTGAGCCAGGACCCCGGGAGCAACGCCAACACGGCCACGGTGGCGGCGGGGTGCCGCCGTGCGGTGGTCTCCGCCACCGCCGAGGCGGATTCGGGCGTAGCGGTTCTGCGCGTCACGATCACGACGTCGGCCCGCTGCAGGGCTTCGGCGGGCTCCCGGTAAGGGCCCCGGGGGAGCATCCGGCCCGGGAACGGGTCCTCCGCGGCCAGCAGGACGACGTCCACGGCGCGCGCGAGCCTTCTGTGCTGGAAACCGTCGTCCAGCACCGCGACGTTCGCTCCGTGCCTCCGCGCGCGGTGCGCGGCGGCCAGACGGTCGGGGTCGGCCTCCACCGCTGCGGCCGGGTTCCACCGCCGATGCAGGCGAAGCTCGTCGTCGCCGTAGCCGCGGGACAGCAGCGCGGGTCGGGCGCCGGCGTCCGCCAACACGCGGATCATCCAGGCCGCCACGGGCGTCTTCCCGGTTCCACCCACCACCAGGTTGCCCACCGAGACGACCGCGAGTCCCTCCACTCGGGCTCCCCCGCTCGCCAGAAAACGGCGGTCACGACGTCGGACCTCCGCGGCGTAGGCCCACTCCAGAGGCGCCGTCGCGAGGGACAGGGCGATCCCCGCGGTGCCCAGATCCCCACGCCACCAGCGGCGCGCCAGGGCCTCAACGCTCTTCCTCACCGTGGGCACCCTCCCCCCGGGTTCACGACTCCTCGCCCTCCACCAGTGCCGTGAGGCGGTCGAGCTCCCTACCGACATCGATGGCCATACCGTCCAACTCATCGCGTCCGGCTTCCCTGGGAACCCACAGGGGCTCTCCGTACGCGACGTGGACCCGCGAGAACGGCCGCGGTACGAGGAACCCGTCCCAGCTGGTGAGGCGCCAGGCCGAGGAGGCCCCCACGGCCAACGGAATCACGGGAAGGCCGGTGACCTGGGCCACGGCGAGGGCGCCGGGCTTGAACTCCCTGGCCGGTCCCTTGGGTCCGTCGGGGGTCAGGGCCAGATCCCGACCCGCACGCGCTTCGCGGATGAGCCCCTTCAGTCCCCGCGTGGCGCCACGGGTGCTGGATCCGCGGGCGGTGCCAAAGCCGTGTCGGTGCAGGACCCGCGTGATGTACTCGCCGTCGGCGTGCTCGCTCACCAGGACGACGATGCCTTCGTTCCGATGGGCGTGCACCAGCGGGAGCATCTGGCCGTGCCAGACGACGAAGACCACCGGCTTCCCTTCCCGACGGAACCTCTCGTAGTGGTCGGCGCCCGAGCGTCGCACGCGGATGGTGGCGAAAAGGGCGCCGATGAAGCCCATTCCCAGAACGCCGGCGACATCGAACTTGATGTCCTTCACGCGGACGCCTCCAACAGCTCCGCGGCTATCTCGGCTACCCGCTCGGACGCTCCGGGCGTGCCCAACGCTCCCTTCACCCGGGCGAGTCCCTCGATCTGGCGGGCCCGCTCGGGCGAGCCCTCGTCCAGGAGAGGGAGCACGAGCTCCGCCAACCTGTCCGGAGTGGCTTCCCCCTGGAGCACCTCCGGCACCACACGTTTTCCCGCGACGAGATTCGCCAGCGCCACGTGCTCCACGCGGACGAGCCGGCGCGCCAGCCAGAACGTGACCGGGTGCGTCCGGTAGGCCACGACGAACGGCGTCCCCTCGAGGGCGGTCTCCAACGTGGACGTTCCCGACTTCACCAGGGCGGCCCGTGCGTGATGTAGCAGCGCGCGGCCGTCGTCCACCACCGGGAAGCCCACTCCCTCCAGGGCCGACGTGGGCACCGTCGACGCTCGGGCCAGCACCGGCTGCACCTCGGGGTTGCGTTCGCGCACCCGCCGCGCGGCTCCAGCGAACAGCTCCAGGTGCCGTTGGATCTCCTGGCGGCGCGAGCCCGGCAGCAGGGCGAGGACGGGACGGCCCGGGTCCACCCCCGCCCGCGCGCAGAAGGCCTCGCGATCCACGACGAAGCCGCTACGCTCGAGGAGTGGGTGGCCGACGAAGCTCACCCTCGCGCCGGCAGCCGCCAGGATCTCGACCTCGAAGGGGAGGATCACCGCGACGTGTGCGGCGTGCTCGGCCAGCCTTCGCGCGCGGCGTGGCTTCCAGGCCCATACCTGGGGCGAGATGTAGTACAGGACCGGGATCCCCCGCTCGTGGGCGGCGCGTGCGACCCGGAGGTTGAATCCCGGATAGTCCACAGGGACCACGAGATCCACCTCTCCCGTGTCCAGCAGGGCCACCACCCGCGCCATCAAGCGTCGGAAGAATCCCAGATGGCGCACGACCTCGACGAACCCCATCACCGCCAGATCGTCGAGGCCTGCCAGAAGCTCGACGCCGGCCGCCTCCATACGAGAACCGCCAAGGCCCTTGAGGCGTACGCCCGGGATCCGCCGGTTCAGCGCTCGGGCGACGGCGGCTCCGTGGTCGTCGCCGGATGCCTCACCGGCGAGGACGAGGACCGTGGGAGGGCGGGACATGCCGGCGGGAAGCGGGCTGGTCAGAATCGGCCCAGATACCAGATGATCACGATCACCAGGGCGAGGAGCAGCAGCAGCTTGCCGACGGACATCCCCTTCCGGGCGTCGATCCAGTCCTTCTTCCGTCTACGCCGGACGCGTATCAGCGACATGGGCTTCGATCCGTTCCTGGATGGAGAGGGCGACGGCCAGGGCCGCGCGGCCGTCCGCGCCGGACACGGCCGGCGGAGACAGGCCTCGCACGGCGTCCCGGAAGTTCTCCAGCTCGCGTCGTAGGGGCTCCACACCGTCTCCCCGAAGCGGGATGCGCTCGACGATCTGGGCCAGGTCAGTGGCCCCGATTCCCTCGGCCGCCTGGGCCTGCAGCGTGCTCAACTCGCTCCTGAGCCGGAGGAACTCCCCGGTACCGTCCGCCAGATTCAGACTCACGTACCCGGAGCGCTGGAAGAGCCGCAGCTTGCGCATCCGCTCCAGCGACACCCGGCTGGCAGTCAGGTTCGCCACGGCCCCTCCCTCGAAACCGAGGCGCGCGTTGGCAATGTCCACGTTCGGTGTCAACACGGGCACGCCCGACGCCGCCAGCTCACGAAGAGGGGTACCCACCAGGCTCATCACCAGGTCCACGTCGTGGATCATGAGGTCGAGGACCACCGCAACGTCCGTGCTGCGGGGCGTGAACGGAGCCATACGGTGCGACTCCACGAAGAGCGGCCCGTCGAGATACGGCTCCGCCGCCAGGACAGCCTGGTTGAAGCGCTCGACATGTCCGGTCTGCACGAAGGCATCCTCAGCGCGGGCTACCGCCAGTATCCGATCTGCCTCCTCCAGTCCCGGGGCCAGCGGCTTCTCGACCATGACCGGGATCCCCCGGCCGAGGGCGGCAACGGCCACGTCCTCGTGGGACGTCGTCGGCACGGCCACCACCAAGGCATCCGCGTGGTCCAGAAGGGATTCCAAGGTCTCGTGGGGCGGCACCCCGAGCTGCTGCGCGACTTCTGCCGTGCGCTCGGCACGGGCGTCGAAGACGCCGACCATCTCCACGTGATCCAGGGTCGCCAGGATGCGCGCGTGGTGGAAGCCGAGTGCCCCCACGCCGACCACGCCGATTCGAGGTAGATCCACCGGGCTCATGGCAAGTCGCCTCGGAGGTGGTTTGTCAGAGGATCCCTACACCGTGATGCCGCGCTCGCTCGCCTTGATGAAGCCCAGGAAGTGACGCACCTCCGGAATGGCAGGTGCTTCGGCCTCCGCACGGGCCATGGCCTGCGAGAGGTTCATCTTCGACTGGAAGAGAATGCGGTAAGTTTTCTTGAGGGCTCGTCTTACGTCTTCCGAGAAGCCCCTTCGCTCGAGTCCTACCGAGTTCAGTCCGTACAGCGCCGAGGGGTTGCCTGCCACCCGGCAGTAGGGCGGAACGTCCTGGGAGATCCTGGAGCCGCCGCCGACGAAAGCATGGGCGCCGATGCGCACGAACTGATGGATCGGGGTGATTCCCCCGACGATCACCCAATCCTCGATGGTGACATGACCCGCCATGTTCACGGCATTCGACAGGATCACGTGATTGCCGAGCTCGCAGTCGTGGGCCACGTGCGTGTACGCCATGAGCATGCAGTCGCTTCCCACCACGGTCTTGCCGCGCGCCACCGTGCCGCGATTGAGCGTGGCAAACTCCCGAATGATGGCGCGATCGCCCACCTCCAGCGTCGTGTGCTCGCCTTTGTACTTCAGGTCCTGGGGGTCGGTCCCGAGCACGGCTCCATTGGATATGCGGCAGTCCTCCCCCAGACTCGTGTCCCGCTCGATGAGGGCCCGGGGCCCGACCTCGGTGCCATCCCCGATACGGACGCGGGGACCGACGATGGCCCAGGGACCGATGATGACTCCCTGGCCGAGCTCCGCCTCCGGGTCCACCAGCGCACTGGGGTGGATGATCGTCTCGCCGCGAACCCCAACGGTGGTCTCACTCATCGATCCACGATCCTCGCCATGAAGTCGGCCTCAGCGACCAGTTGTCCGTCCACGAAGCCCTGGCCGCGCATTTTGCACGTGTGTCTGCGGAACTGGACCATCTCCAGCTCGAAGACGAGGGTATCCCCGGGCACCACGGGGCGCCGCCACTTCACGTTGTCCATCGTCATGAAGTAGACGACCTTCTCGTCGGGGTTCTCCACCTCCTCCATGAGGAGGAGCCCACCTACCTGCGCCATCGCTTCGATGATCAGCACGCCGGGCATGATGGGGTGCCCCGGATAGTGCCCCTGGAAGAACGGCTCGTTGATGGTGACGTTCTTGATCCCGACGATCCGCTTTCCGTGCTCGAATTCCGTGACCCGGTCCACCAGCAGCATCGGATAGCGGTGGGGCAGGTACTGCATGAGCTTGCCCACGTCGATGATGGGCTCCCGGCCCGAGCGCCTCGACGCCTGGGCGAGGGCTTTGGCCAGGGCCACGTTCCCCGCGTGGCTGGGGCGTTCCGCCACAACGTGGGCTTCGAGGTGGGCTCCCAGGAGCGAGAGATCCCCCACGATGTCTCCCACCTTGTGGCGGAGGAACTCGTCCGGGAATCGGAGGCCATCGTTCATGATGCCTTCGTCATCCAGGACCACGGTGTTGTCCAGGGACGCCCCCAGCGCCAGGCCGCGCGCATGCAAGGCCTCGGCGTCTGCCCGGAAGCCGAACGTGCGGGCTGGAGCCAGCTCATTCCCGAAGGTATCCGGATCGACGTGGAACGATCCGAACTGCCGCCCGATGAGAGGATGCTCGAAATCAATGGTGGCGGAGATGCGCAGTCCGGCCGACGGCGTCACCACGTACGATTCGCCGTCGCCACCCTCGACGGACAGCGGAGCGTCCACTCTGACCACGCGGACCTCCGCCTCCTGCTCGCGGATACCCGCGTCGGCCAGGGCCGCCACGTAGTCGCGGAAGCTCCCGTCTCGAATGGGGACCTCCGGGCCGGACAGCTCCACGATGGCGTTGTCCACACCCTGGCTGTAGAGGGCCGCCAGGACGTGCTCCACCGTGAGCACATGGGCTTCGCCCTGCCCCAGCGTCGTGCCGAGGTCGGTCTTCACCACATAGTCGAGGCTCGCCGGGATCTGCGGCTCCCCGGGAAGGTCCGTGCGGCGGAAGCGGATTCCCGAACCCGCATCCGCCGGGCGGAAGGTGAGCGTGGCCGCCTCACCCGAGTGGACGCCCGTCCCCTCGAGGGTGATGTCCTTCGCCACCGTCCACTGTCTACCACGGTTCATGCGGTTCCGGGGTGCAGGGTCTACCAGAGCCGTAACCAAAACAAAGAAACCTAATCACAACGGGGTCACGGATCTAACACCGGTCGGGTCGGGCGTAACGGATCCCGTGGGGCGCGCTCATTCCTCCGGGGCTGCCGCGCCGCGATTCCCGACGAGAGACTCCAGGGCCTTGACGCGTTCCGCCAGCTTGGGCAGCCGCTCCAGGTGGGCCTCCTTCCGCAGATACTCCCTGTTCGGTCGCGCGGGGTAGCCCGAGACCACGGCGCCTGCCGGCACGTCGCGCATGACCTTGCCGGCGGCGGCGATCTGGGCGCCGTCACCGATCTCCAGGTGGTTGATGACGCCGGCCTGCCCTCCCATGAGAACCCCTCGGCCCACCCGGGTGGAGCCCGCGATCCCGACCAGGGCGGCCAGAAGGGACATGGCACCCAGGCGCACGTTGTGGGCCAGGTGGACGAGGTTGTCCAGCTTCGCGGAACGGCCCACCACGGTATCCCCGATGGAGCCGCGATCCACCGTGCTGTTGGCTCCGACCTCAACATCGTCTTCCAGGATGGCCCGCCCCACGTGAGGCATCTTGCGCGGGGCGCCGTCGACGAAGGCCCACCCGAAGCCATCCACCCCGATTCGTGCTCCGGAGTGGAGGATCGCCCGGTGACCCACCACCGTCCGTGGGTAGAGGACTACCTGGGGGTGCAGGAGACAGTCCTGGCCCACCACCGCGTCGCGGCCGATGACGACGTGGGCGCCGATACGTGTTCCGGAGCCGACGCGCACACCGTCCTCCAACACGGCGTACGGGCCGATCCCCACGTCCTCTCCCAGCTCCACTCCCCTGCCCAGTACGGCGGTGGGGTGGATGTCCGCGGGGGCCGGTGCGTCCGGGTGCAGTGTGCGGAGGAGCTCGTAGAGTGCGCGGTGAGCGTCTTCGACGACCACCAGCGATCGACCCTCCCCCACCTGACCCTCGAGATCCGCGGCCACCAGGAGCGCTCGGGCGCGGCTGTCATCCACGTAGCGCACGTACCTCCGGGAAGCCAGGAAGCCCAGCTCCTCGGAACTCGCCTCGTCCACAGGACGGACGTCCACGACCGTGAGGGCCTCATCCCCTACGACCCGTCCACGAACCAGCGCCGAGATCTCGGCCAGGGTCAGGGCTTTCTTCGATTCAGTGGGTGCACCCATTACAGGCTCCAATAGACGAAAAGAGCCCACGAGCGCCGTATTCAGCGCCCGTGGGCCCGTGTACGTAGGGCGTGGTAGCCGCCTGGGTCAGCGTCCGGGACCCTTCGGACCCTTGGTCGTGTCCGCCTCGGCCTTGAGACGGCGAATGACCTCCTGCGTGAGATCCAGACTGGGATCCGCCGCCAAGATCGAACCGGCCGCCGCGTCGAGGATGAGGGCGTAGTTGCCTTCTGCGCGGATCTTGTCGATCACCGCGTTGATCTTGTCCATGACCGGCTGAACCAGCTCCTGCCGGCGCTGTGCCGCCTGCTGGTCGAGCGCCTGCATGCGCTGCTGGGCCGCTTGGGCCTTCTGCTGGATCTGCTGCTGACGATTCGCCTTGGCCTCCGTGGAGAGCGTCAGCTCTTGTTGCTGGAGCTGCTGCTGCATCCGATCGAGCTCGTCGCGGAGCTGCTGAGCCTCCGCGTTGTAGCTCTGCAGATCCTTGTCGTATTGCGCCTGGGCCTGTTTGGCCGCGTCGTAGCTCGACAGGATCTCCTGGGAGTTGATGTAGGCGATCTTGAGCGTCTGCGCCTCCGCGGTGCCGGCGGCCAGCGCGATTGTGAGCGCCAGTGCGGCGAACGGGGTGCGTCGCATGTTCTCCACTCCGTTGGGGGTCGGTCTCAATGTTTGCACGATCTCCCCGGCGGCCAGCCCGCTTGCCGCCCCCGGGGAGCACATGGGCTCTCGCGATATCCTAGGCCGGAAGCCCCGTCCAGGTTCCAGAGTTCCGCGTCCCGGACGCGGATTCAGCCATACAATTTGGCAACGCCGGGCCAAAAACGGGAGGGATCACACTCGAATGAAGCTCTTCTAGTATCCCGGCCCCATGCGGAAGTGGAGCTGCCACCCCGGCACTGTCTTGTCGAAGCCATAGGCGTAGTCGAGTCCGATTGGGCCGAAGGGCGTGACGAGCTGGAGTCCGAAGCCGGCGCCCCGGTAGAGCCGCGTCGGGTCAATCTCGGCCGGCTTGCGCCAGACGTTGCCCGCGTCGTAGAACGCCGAGATGGAGATCTGATCCGTGAGCCGCATGGCGTATTCGGCCGTCATGCTGAAGTACGCGTTCCCGATACGGTTGATGTCCGCGATTCCGCTCGACTTCTGGGGGAAGTACCCGTACGGGGTGATGGACGTCTCGTCGTAGCCGCGCAGGGGCTGACCGAACTGGACGCCGCCCATCCAGAACCGATCGAACGGGAAGGCATCGGCGTTGCCGAAGACCGCGCCCGCCTTGGTGGAGAGACCGAGCGCCAAGCGCACCGGATGGCCTCCCTGGGAACCTCCCAGCTGACCCACGGGAACCCACCAGGTAGCCTCCGTGAGGACCCGCGTGAAGTTGCCGTTCCCTCCCAGGAGGCCCCCGTTGAACTCGACGTTGACGCTCTGTTTGGATCCCGTCGTCGGGAAGATGGGGTGGTCGAGCGTCTGGCGTGTCACGCCCACGGACACCTGGCTCTGGACCCCCGGCGGCCGTCCGAAGAGCGAAGTGTCGGTGGCATCCGCGAACTCGAGGTACCTGGTGCGGGAGAGGCTGTACCCGACGAACAGCCGGGTCCACCGGGAGTTGGGCCAGGGTACGCCGAACCGGACGCTGGCTCCGATCCGCTTTCGGTATCCCGTGGTGAACTGGTAGAACCTGTCCCTCGAGTTGAACAAGGACACGGTACCCGAGATGAGGCTCTGGAAGAGCGCGGGATCCGAGTAGCTCATCTCGAAGCTGTTCAGGTAGCGGCCGTAGTCCCAACGGAGGCTTCCCGACTTGGCTTGCCCGAAGAGGTTCGGCTGATCGTAGCCGATGAAGCCCGACAGGCCCACGCCGCCGCCCACGGAGGTTCCGAAGTTGAGCGAGCCGGTCTGCTTCTCCTTCACGTGGAACGTGATGTCCACGTCCCCGTTGTCCAACGGATGGATGTCCGGAGGAGACATGGGGGTCTCGAAGAATCCGAGCGAAGAGATGCTCTGCCAGCTGCGTATCACGCGATCCTGACTGTAGACGTCCCCCGGGAGAACCGTGAGCCGGTCTCGGATCACCCAGTCGTAGGTGTAGTCGTTTCCGACGATGGAAACCCGGTTGATGATGGCCGGCGCGCCCTCCTGGATCTGCCACGAGGCATCCACCGTGGGAGGCGTGCTGTCCGTCGCGGGATGGCGCTGGATGACGGGGTTCACCTGGGCGTAGAGGTAGCCCTCGTTCGCGTACTTCTGCTGTACCTCGGAGAGTGCTTTCTGGAAGGCGTCCTCGTCGAAGACCTCGCCCTCCTGGCCGGAGCTGCCGCTCCCTCGTAGTCCCAGGGACTGCAGGAGCCCACCCTGGCCGCGCTGGTAGTAGGCCTCGAGCTCGTCCGTGGAGAAACGGCTGTTGCCCCGGACGCTGAAGCTACGGAGCCGGTATTGGGGCCCCTCGTCTACCGACACCTGGACGTCGGCCTTCCCCGTCTGGGGGTCGACGATGACGGTATCGTTGAGGACCTTGAAGTCGAGGTAGCCCCGAGAGCGGTAGAGGGCCGGAAGCCGATCCGAGAGATCCTCCTTGAACCTGCTGTCCGAGTAGGACCCCGACCGGAACCACCAGAAGCCCTCGGGCTTGGTGTCCATGGCGTCCTCGAGGGCTCCGTCCGGGAGCTTTTGGTTTCCCGTGAAGTCGACCTGCGCCACCGTCACCCGGTTCCCTTCGGTGACGTCCATCACGAAGTCCACTTCGTTGTTCTGCCCTTCGACGGGAACGAGGTGGTCGTCGATGGAAGCGAAGGCGATACCGTCTTTGGCCAGCTCCGCCCGGATGAAGGCCTTGGCATCCATGACATGCTGGGCGTTGTACGGCACGCCCGGCTTGACGCCGGTGGTGTCACGAACCGTCTTCGCCGAGACGTGTTCCAGCCCGTTGAGCTCGACACGGCGGATGAGGGGCTCCTCTTCCACCTGCACGATGAGGACCGCGGCGTTCGCACGTCCGCGGGCCCGAACCGTCACATTCTTGAACTGGCCTGTGGCGGCGAGGTTCTTGATGCCGCGCTGGATGTCGCGGAACGTGACTTCCGACCCGACCTGGATTCCGAACGTGGTGGTCACGACAGACGTCGGGACCCGCTGATTGCCCTCCACCAGCACCGAGTCGACGCGCTGCGGAGTGGATCTCGTACCGGTCTCCTGGGCGCCGAGCAGGGTCGGCGACCAGACGGTCGCGAGCACGAAAAGAGCCGCTGCGACAGCGATGGCTCTCCCCGCCGCTGAGTGGAGTGGTTCGCTTTCCCGCATCCTCACGTCTTCGTCGTCGATCCCGCGTGTAGGGTTAGTCCGTCCCCTTCGGGGTCGGCGCCGACCTCGATCTCGTCCCCGGCGGAGAACTCGGATACCAGTATCTTCTCAGATAGCGGATCTTCGAGATACCGTTGTATCGCTCTCTTGAGAGGACGGGCGCCGAACTTCTCGTCATACCCCTTCTCCACGAGAAACTCCACGGCCTCGTCCGTGAGTCGGATCGTGATCTCCTCGCCCTCAAGCCGCTTGCGCACGTCGGCAAGGAGGATGTGAACGATCTCGGCGATCTCGTCGCGGGACAGCGAGTGGAATACGATGATGTCATCGACCCGGTTGAGGAACTCCGGGTTGAAGGCCCGCTCGATCTCCTGGCGGACCTTGTCCTTCATGATGTCGTAGCTCGTCTTGGCGTCCGCCATCTGGAACCCGAGGCCCGCACCCTTCGAGATGTCCCGGGCGCCCAGGTTGGACGTCATGATGAGCACCGTGTTCTTGAAGTCGATGACGCGGCCGTAGTTGTCCGTGAGGTGCCCTTCGTCCAACACCTGGAGCAGGATGTTGAACACGTCCGGGTGCGCCTTCTCGATCTCGTCCAGGAGGACCACCGAGTAAGGACGCCGCCGGACTGCTTTGGTGAGTGCTCCGGAGTCCTCGTATCCGACGTAGCCCGGAGGCGCGCCGATGAGCCGGCTCACGGAGAACTTCTCCATGTACTCGCTCATGTCCACCCGGATGAGGGCTTCGCGGTCGGCGAACAGGAACTCCGCCAGTGCCCGGGCCAACTCGGTCTTCCCCACGCCCGTGGGCCCGGAGAAGATGAACGAGCCGATGGGCCGATTGGGATCCTTGAGGCCCGCCCGGCTGCGACGGATGGCGCGGCTGATGGCCCCGATGGCATCCTGCTGGCCCACGACGCGCTTGTGGAGCTCGTCCTCCATGTGGACGAGTCGATCCGACTCGGTCTGGCGGATCCGTGTCACGGGTATGCCCGTCCACCGGCTCACGATGAACGCGACTTCCTCGGCGCTGATCTCCGGACGGTGCTTTCTGCGCTCCTCCTCCCATGTCTCCTGGCGATGGCGGATCTGCTGCCCGAGCTCGCGCTCCTCGTCGCGCAGCTCCGCAGCGCGCTCGAAGTCCTGGTCACCGATCGCCTCTTCCTTCTTCCGGGCGATCTCGGCCAGCCGCTCCTTGAGCTCCTCGACCTCGGGCGGGGGAACCTGGCTGGCGATGCGCGCCCGCGCGCCGGCCTCGTCGATGACGTCGATGGCCTTGTCCGGCAGGAACCGATCGGTGATGTACCGGTCCGAGAGCTTTGCGGCCTGCTCGAGGGCATCGTCGGGGATGATGACGCGGTGGTGATCCTCGTAGTGGCTGCGCAGGCCCCTGAGGATGTTCACCGTCTCATCCACCGCCGGCGGATCCACGATGACCGGCTGGAAGCGCCGTTCCAGGGCACCGTCCTTCTCGATGTACTTGCGGTATTCGTTCAAGGTCGACGCACCGATGCACTGCAGCTCGCCGCGCGCCAGCGCCGGCTTGAGCATGTTGGACGCATCGATGGCTCCCTCCGCGGCACCGGCACCCACCAGCGTATGCAGCTCGTCGATGAACAGGATCACGGTCTGGCTCTGCTGGATCTCGTTCATGACGGCTTTGAGCCGCTCCTCGAACTGGCCGCGATATTTCGTGCCCGCGATGACGGCGGCCATGTCCAGCGCCAGCACCCGGTGGTCCTTGAGCGCTTCCGTGACCTCGGAGCGGGCGATGAGCTGCGCCAGTCCCTCGACGATGGCGGTCTTCCCGACTCCGGGCTCGCCGATGAGCACGGGATTGTTCTTCTTGCGGCGGCAGAGGATCTCCACCACACGCTCGATCTCGCTGATGCGGCCGATTGTCGGGTCGAGCTTGTTCTGGCGCGCGAGCTCGGTCAGATCGCGGCAGAAGTGATCCAGGGCCGGGGTCTTGGACTTCTTGTCCCCGGGCTTGGGGGCCGTTCCCGGCCCCGCTGACGCGCCGATGCCCGCCGGCTCCGAGGGGGTCACGTCGGAGCCGAGGACCTTGAGGGTCTCGGCCCGTGCCTCTTCCAGCGTCACTCCCAGGGAGTTGAGCACATTGGCCGCGATACCCTTCTCCTCCCTCAGCAAGCCCAGGAGGAGGTGTTCCGTGCCGACGTAGGAGTGGCTGAAGTCGCGGGCTTCGGCCATGGCGAACTCCAACACCTTCTTGGCCCGCGACGTGTAGGGCAGCTCGCCCAGCGCGATGGTGGCCTTGCCCTTGCGCACCGACTCTTCGACTCGCTCGTGGATCTGGTCCAGATCCACACTGAGATTCGTGAGCACGGCGGCGGCCACGCCCTCACCCTCGCGTATGAGGCCGAGAAGGATGTGCTCCGTTCCCACATAGTCGTGTTGGAGCCTGATGGCCTCTTCGCGGGCCATCGCCAGCACCTTCCGAACCCTGTCGGTGAAATTGTAGTTCATCTCCCCTCTCGGCGGAGCCGACCCTCCTCAGGAGCGTTCGGGAAACTCGTCCTCCCCTGCACTGCCGGGGGGGACATCACCTTCGGTTGCGAGCACACGTCGGACGTACGACGCCCGATGCACGTCGTCTTCTGCAGGAGGGAGGTCACGGCCCGCTGCCTGCTCGAGGTGTGCAGGCTGCGTGAAGATCATGAGCTTGTTGAGCGTGTATACCCGAAGCCCCGGAAGGAGTTTCAGGCTCGCGCCCAGGCGGACTCCCGACAGCAGATTCATCAATTCTTCGAAAGATAGCGACCTGGCGTACCGCAACAGACCGTACGCCCTCCATATCTTGTCCTCGGTCACCGCCCGGGCGTCCCGGAGCAGCACGTGCCGGGCCTGATTCTCGTACTGGATGACCTGTCGGACGACCTTGTCCAGGTGATCCACCAGGTCCTCCTCGGTCTGACCGAGGGTGGTCTGGTTCGACACCTGGAAGAAGTTGCCCACCACCTCGGAGCCTTCACCGTAGAGGCCACGGAAGGTGAGCCCGACCTGTCCCAGACCCTGGAGCACCTTGCCGATCTCCTTGGTCAGGACCAGGCCCGGAAGGTGCACGAACACAGAGGCCCTCAGGCCCGTTCCCACGTTGGTGGGACAGCTCGTCAGGTAGCCGAATTCGTGATGGTACGCGAAGGGGAGCTCCTGCCCGAGCTCTTCGTCCAATCGGTCCACGGAACGCCACGCTTCGGAGAGCCGAAGGCCCGACACCAGGCTCTGCATGCGCAGGTGGTCTTCCTCGTTGACCAGCACGCTCAGGGGATCGTGCTCTGACAGGAGGACCGCGGCCCCCCTGGGAGGGCCGTTGCCCCCCTCCCCCATCAGCTCACGCGTGACCAGGCGGCGCTCCAGGAGGAGGCGCCGGGAGCGGAGATCCAGCTCGGAGAGCTCGAGGAGCGAGCCACTGCGAAGGCCCTCCGTCCGCGCGGCCGAGTCCCGGAACCGCCTCAGTACCGATTCGCGGTCGTTGCCCTGGGCCCGTGGGCCGAAGGCATAGCCCTGGATGTTGCGGGCGAGGCGAACACGGGTGGAGAGAACGATGTCCGCGTGATCTCCACTGGCCTCCAGCCAGGAGAGGCCGTGCTCGGGGATGGGTGTCAAATCGTCCATCTGGCTACCCCGCCGGCTCCATCTCGCGGATCTTGTCCCGCAGCTCGGCCGCCCGCTCGAAATCCTCCGCGTCCACGGCCCGCTGGAGCTTCCGGCGAAGTCCTTCCAGTCGCTTCTCCATCTCGGTGATGCTCGGGTCGGGCGGCAGGTAGACCTTCCCGACGTGCTGCGTCCCTCCGTGGATCCGCCGGAGGAGTCCCCGCAGCTGCACCTCGAACACCGAATAGCAGTGCGGGCACCCCAGACGTCCCGTCTCGCGGAAGTCGGCGAACGTGAGTCCACAGAAGTCGCAGGCTCCGTCGGTCTCCTCCCCGTGGGGGGTGGCGCTCTGACCCATCTGGGCCAGAAAATCGGTCAGGGGGATGTTCACCGGGTCCGGCGAGGTCTCCAGTCCCTTCGCGGCGGCGCACTTCTCACAGAGGTGATACGTGGACATCTCGTTGTTCACGATCTGCGTCAGGTGCACGACGGCGTCGCCCGATCCGCAGTTGTCACAGACCATGTCTCCCATCTCGCTCCGATTCCCGCAGGGGGTCCGTCCAGGACCCGTTACACCTGAGGAGCCGGATGGAGCCGCCCATCCGCCAGGAGAAGCGACCGGTCTGCCCGATCCGCGAGATCGTGGTTGTGGGTCACGATCACCATGGAGAGCCGGCGATCTTCCTTGAGCTCGAAGAGCAGGTCGTGCAGGCGGGCGCTGGTGTGATTGTCCAGGTTTCCCGACGGCTCGTCGGCCAGGAGCACCAGAGGGCGGTTCACCAGAGCCCGGGCGACCGCGACCCGTTGCTGCTCCCCCCCGGACAGCTGCCGCGGCTTGTGGGTCTCGCGGTGCTCGACTCCGACGGCGGTCAGGAGCTCCCGGGCCCTGGCACGGGCTTCGGCCATAGACGTTCCCGCCAACAGCGCCGGCATCATCACGTTCTCCAGGGCGTCGAACTCGCGAAGGAGGTGGTGAAACTGAAAGACGAAGCCGACGTGCCGGTTGCGCATCGCCGCGAGTGACTCCTCGTTCAGCCCGGCCACGGGCTTGCCCCCGAGGAAGACGTCTCCCGCGCTCGGCCGATCCAGGGCTCCCAGCAGGTGCAGAAGGGTGGACTTGCCGGCCCCGCTCGCCCCGAGGATCGCCACCGCCTCTCCCGTCTGGACCGTAAGGTCCACCCCCGTGAGAACGCGCAGCTCGCTCCCGTCCCCCGACACGTAGCTCTTCTCCACGGCGCGGGCCTCCACCGGGAGGGCCAGAGACAGCGTTGGAGCGCTCGAGGTCTCACTCATGGCGGATCGCGTCCACCGGCTCCAGGCGGGAAGCCTGCAAGGCCGGGTAGATGGTGGCCACGAAGGAGATGAGGATGCTCGCGCCGACGATCTTGGCGACGTCGCTGATCTGCACCGCCACCGGCAGGTGATCGACGAAGTAGACGTCCGGTGGAATGGGGATGATCTCGTAGCGCTTGAGGATCACACAGAGGGCCAGGCCGAGGAGGGTGCCGGCAACCGTGCCCACCACCCCGATCCAGGCTCCCTGGAGGACGAAGACCCTCAGGATGCCGCTCCGTGTCATGCCCATGGCCTTGAGGATGCCGATCTCCCGGGTCCGGTCCGAGACGACCATCACCAGCGTGCTCACGATGTTGAAGGCGGCCACGAGCACGATGAGGCCGAGGATGAGGCCCATGGCGAGCTTCTCCAGCTTCAGTGCGCTGAAAAGAGCCCGATTCGTGACGATCCAACTCTCAACGTAGTAGGGGTATCCGAGCATCTTCTGGATGGAGTCCCCCACCTGCGTCGCCATGGCCGGATCGACGGTGCGCACCCCCACGCCGGAAACCTGGTTCGTTCCGGCGATGCCGAGGAGCTCCTGGGCGTCCTCGAGCCGCGTGTAGACGTTCTGGGTGTCGTACTCGTACATCCCCGTGGTGAACGTCCCGGTGACCTCGAACTGCCGGATGGTGGGGGTCAACCCGCCCATGATGTCGCGCTTCAGGTTTTCGTAGGCCACGACGACGAGCGTGTCCCCCTCGAAGATCTGCATGCGGTCGGCGAGCGTGCTGCCGAGCAGCATGGGCGGCAGCCCCGACGGCGGCGGCTTCAGGTTGAGCACGCCCTGGATGATCTTGCGCTCCATGTCGGTGGCGGCGGCGCGGGCCGTGTCGACACTGACGCCGTAGAGGTGCGCCGCCAGGGCGTACGGCCCGTCGGAGCCTTCGTGCACCAGCGACACGTCGGTGAGGAGGAACGGCGCCGCTCCCACGACGCCGGGCACCCTGAGCACGGAGTCGACCACCTGCTTCCAGTTGTCCATGCGGAGGGAGGTGCCCTGTTGCAGGATCATGACGTGGGGTGTGGACTCGAGGATCTTCGCCCTGAGGTCCTTCTGCATCCCCGTCATGACGGCGATGACCACCACCAGCGCCGTCACGCCCACGGTCACACCACCCAGCGCGATCCAGGTGATGAGGGAGAGCAACCCCCGCCGGCGCCCGCCACCGAGGTAGTGACGCGCGATGAACCAGTGGAGGCGTGTGAATCCGCTAGTCATGATACGCGATGCCCGGAGGCGCGGCGGGCAAGTAGGCGCTCACTCGTCACCCCGCAGCACCGGGAAGAGAATGACGTCCCGGATCGAGGCCTGATTGGTGAGAAGCATGACGAGCCGATCCACCCCCATCCCCACACCTCCCGTGGGAGGCATGCCGTATTCCATGGCGCGAATGTAGTCCTCGTCGACCTGTTGTGCCTCCTCGTCCCCCTCGGCGCGCAGTCGACCCTGTGCCTCGAATCGCTCGCGCTGATCCAGCGGGTCGTTGAGCTCGGAGAACGCGTTGAAGATCTCGACGCCCGCCATGTACATCTCGAAGCGCTCCGTGAGCCGCGGCTCTCCCCGCTTGGGCTTCGCCAGCGGGGACAGCTCGCGGGGGTGGTCCAGCACGAACGTCGGCTGGATGAGCGACGGCTCCACCAGCTCCCCGAAGAGCTTGTCGACGAGCTTCCCCCGCCCCGCTCCCGCCAGCTCCGGAATCGACAGCTTCTCCGCTCGCCTCCTCAGCTCTCCTTCGGGCATGTCGCTCACGTCTTCGCTCAGGGCCTCCGAGAGCGCGTCCACCAGCTTGATCCTGGGGAACGGGCTCCGGATGGCGATCTCATGGTCACCGAAGACGAACGAGTCCGTTCCCTTGACGCTGCGCACCACGTGCACCAGAAGCCGCTCCACGAGGTCCATCTGGTCCTCGTAGTCGGCGAAGGCCTGGTACCACTCGAGCATCGTGAACTCGGGATTGTGGAAGCGGTCGATCCCTTCGTTCCGGAAGTCCTTGGAGATCTCGTATACACGATCCATGCCACCGACGATGAGGCGCTTCAGGTACAACTCGTCGGCGATGCGCAGGAACATCGTCCGCTCCAGCGCGTTGTGCGTGGTCATGAACGGGCGTGCCGACGCGCCACCATAGAGCGGCTGGAGCACCGGCGTCTCGACCTCGAGGAAGCCCTCGCCGTCCATGAAGCTCCTCAGCTCCGAGATGATGCGGGCCCTCGTGCGGAAGACCTCACGAACGTCCGGGTTCACCGCGAGATCGGCGTACCGCTGTCGATAGCGCGATTCGGTGTCCGCGAAGCCGGAGTGTACACGCCGCTCGCCGGTCTCCGGGTCCGTCTCCACCTTGCCGAAGGGAAGCGGCCGGAGGGACTTGGCCAGGAGCGTCCACGTGCGCACGCGAACGGTCACCTCGCCCGTGCGGGTCCGGAAGAGGGGTCCTTCCACGCCGATCCAGTCCCCGAGGTCCAGCAGGTCGAGGTCCGCGAAGGACTCGTCCCCGAGCATGTCTTTCTTGAAGTAGAGCTGGATCCGCCCGGACGCGTCTTCTACATGCGCGAAGGCGCTCTTCCCGTGGGAGCGCCACGCGACGATGCGTCCTCCGATCCGGGTGGCCTCACCCTCTCCGTCCTCACCCAGCGTGCCTGCCGCGTCCGCCTGCTCGAAGATCGCCGACGCCTCCGCGGCCCGATGGGTGCAGTCGAAATTGTACGCGAAGGGCTCGATGCCCCGCGCCTTCAACGCGGCGAGCTTCTCCCTCCGCGCCCGCAGCACCTGGTTGAGATCGTCCATGCTTGGTCCGGCTACGATGCCGAGTCGGCGCCGAAGCGCTTGAGGTATGACTCGATGAACGGATCGAGATCGCCGTCCATGACGCGGTGCACGTCCGCCACCTTGAGCTCCGTTCGGTGGTCGTTGACCATCGTGTACGGTTGGAACACGTAGGAGCGGATCTGATTGCCCCAGGCGATGTCCGTCTTCGTCGCTTCCAGGGCCGCGCGCTCCTTCTCGCGCTCATCCAGAGCGTGCTGGTAGAGGGCGGCGCGGAGCATCTTCATCGCGGTGGACTTGTTCTTGTATTGAGAGCGCTCCTGCTGACACGCCACTACGATGCCGGTGGGGAGGTGCGTGATCCGCACCGCCGAGTCTGTCTTGTTGATGTGCTGCCCCCCGGCGCCCGAAGCCCTGTACGTGTCGACCCGCAGGTCTCCATCGTCGATGTCGACCTCGATGTCGTCCTCGACGAGCGGATAGACGAACACGCTGGCGAAGGAGGTATGTCGGCGCGACTGCGCGTCGAAGGGAGAGATGCGCACGAGCCTGTGGACTCCTGCCTCGGCCTTGAGGTAGCCGTAGGCGCTCTCCCCCTTGATCTCCAGCGTCGCGCTCTTGATGCCGGCTTCCTCGCCCGGCTGCAGGTCGAGGACGGCGACCTCGAAGTCGTGGCGCTCGGCCCAACGCGAATACATCCGCATCAACATCTCGGCCCAGTCCTGTGACTCCGTGCCGCCGGCGCCGGGATGGATCGTCACCATGGCTTCGCGGTGGTCGTCCTCCCCCTGAAGCATGGTGCGCACCTCCAGGGCGTCCACCGCAGCTCCCAGACCCTCGAGGTCGCGGCTCCACTCGGCCTCGAGGTCCGCGTCGTCCGCCTCCTCGAGTAGCTCCGCGAGGGCCTTGAGATCCTCGACCTTTCCGTGCAGCTCGTCCCAGGGGTCGACCCAGGCCTTGTTCCGATTGGATTCCGCGATGGTCTCCCGCGCCTTCTCCTGGTTGTCCCAGAAGCCCGGGCTCGCCATGGCTTCGTCCAGCGCCTTCAGTCGCTCCCTGCGCCGGTCGAGGTCAAAGGTACCCCCTGAGCTCGTCCACCGTGGCCTCGAGCTCGGCGAGGTGCTCCTGCTGCTCCTTGGTCATGGTTGCTCGTAGCCTTGTGTGTCGTCCGCGGACGTGCGAGAGGGGCCGCCCGTCGGGACGGCCCCTCTCCAGGCCCAACGCCCCGGAATATACCGGGGGGCCGGGAGGCCATCAACGGCGAGGGGAGCTCCCACCACCGCCGCGGATCAGAAAATCTGTTGGCCCTTCGCGAGGACGTCGTTCAAGGCCTGCGACCAGTACGGTGTGTTACGGGCGATGTCGGGCCCCACCTGCTCCACGTACTCCTTCCAGGATTTCTCGATCTCCTCCTCGAAATCCTCCTTCAGGCTCCCGGCGGACAGGGCCCGATGGTGCCGGTCGGGATTGTACGTGATGATGTCCGAGACCAGCACTCGGGCCAGCCGCCGCGCCTTGTCGTGCGGATCGCGCCTTCCGAAGGTGAACCCGGTGACCGCCGGTGCGGGCTCCGCGGCGGGCATCGCCGGTTCCTCGCTTTGGGACTCGGGCCCGGCCACGGGACGTGGTATCGACTCCGAGACCGGCTCCGCGAGGATCTCTTCAACCGGTTCCGGCTCCACGACCTCCTCAGTCGCTTCCGGCTCCATGACCTCTGCGTCGACCTCCGGCGAAGGGCCCATGTCGAAGGCGTATCGTTCTTCGACTTCCGCCGCCTCGGACGAAGGGAGGACACCCTCGGACCGGGCCTCCTCCGCCCTGCTCTCGCCCGCCTCTTCGAAGCTGAAATCGGTGTGGAGGGGAGCACTCTCTTCTGTATCGACGATCTCGACGTCGGCCTCCAGCGTCAGGTCCGAGCCGAAAGAGGGAACCTCGTCCTTGGCGCTTTCCAGGGACTCCTCCAGGGTGCCCACGGGATCGATCTGGAGGCTGGCCTGATCGATGTCCTCCTCGGTTTCGAATACCCAGTCGTCCGTGGACTCGGGAGCCACCGGCACCTCGGGTGTCTCGACGGACACCGGCGCTTGGATTTCCCAGCCGGCCGGTTCGGAAGGCCCTACCGGCTCTTCGGCCGATGCGTCGCCGGCCAACTGATCTTCGACCTCGAGATCCTCAGCCGACGGGGGCGCCTCCTCGGGCTCCGCCCGAACGGGGGGAGCCGGGGCTGGGGCTGACAGGACCGCCTCGTCGGGTCGCTCCACGCTGAAGATGGCGGCGCACGACGAGCAACGGGCCTTCACTCCACCCGGGGGGACCTTCGCGGGATCCACCGGAAAGGACGTGGCGCACTCGGGGCATTGAACGGTGATGACCATGGTGTCGGATCTTGCGGCGTGGGGTTTCAGGGAACGGCCTCGGCGGCGGCGTCGACGTTGGGTGAAGCCAGGCGGTCCGCCTCCTGGGCGGACGCGGTCTCGAGGGTGGGCAACTGCTGCCGCCGGTCGACCACGTACAGGGAGCCGGGCAGAGACTTCGCATAGGACTTCATCTCGGCTGCCAGCTCGGAGATCTGCCCGGTGTGCTCGAATGTCTGGAACTGGTTCGTGACCACGCCGATGGAGAGCGTCATGAGCGGGATGCGGTGAACGTGTCCCCGTCGGTCCTTGCCCAGGAAATAGCCTGCCCGCCGGTCCTCGTCCGTGTATTGGTACGGGATGAGCTCGTCGAAGAGCCGGATGATCTCGTCGCAGGTGTGCTCCAGGTACTCCAGGGGAACGTTGAAGATGAAGTCGTCCCCTCCGATATGCCCAACGAAGCCCCCCGGAGCCAGGCCCCGGACCATGTCCCGGAGGATGATGGAGAGTAGCCGGATGACCTTGTCGCCATACGTGTAGCTGTAGCGGTCGTTGAACTCCTTGAAGTGGTCCAGATCGGCGTAGCAGACCGCGAACTTCTCTCCCGCCTCGAGGCGCTGGACCATGTCCCGGGCGATGTGGTTCGTGCCGGGGAGGCGGGTCGTCGGGTGTACACTGACATCGCGATCGGCGCGGCGGAGCACCTGGTGGAGCCTGAGGAGCTTCTCCCGATGTGCGACCCCCTCGAGCAGCACCTCGTCCGCTCCGGCCTGCAGACACTCGGCCGCGAGCTCATCGTCCCCGGCGGGGACGAGCACCACCAGAGGCACGATGGCCGTGAAGGCATCCTGCTTGAGGGTCCGGCAGAGGTCGAGAACATCCTCTGCGTCCCGCGTGGGCTCCATGACGACGCACGCCGGGAACGTGCGGTTCAGCATCGCGCGCACGTCGCCGGGCTGCGCCACGGCGACGACGCCGAGGGCGTTCTGCTCTCCGAAACGGGACACCAGGGGGGAAGCTTCAGAGTGGCCCGGCCCGAAATAGAGGACCGTTCTTTCCGTTGCCATTCAACCTCTCGCGGGGAGGACCGGTGAGGAGGTTACCGAGAACCCGTCACCACTGTCAAACCTTCGTCCGGTCGAGCTTGCGCACCAGTAGAAAATCCACGTGACGCGCCTCTTTGTCGACGCGAGCGACCTGGACCCGGACCCGGTCGCCCAGTCGGAATCGGCGTCGGCCCCGGTCTCCTACCAGCGTGTACGAGCCCTCCTGTAGCCGGTAGAAGTCGTCTCCCAGGCTGTTCACGTGGACGAGCCCGTCGACGTAGTACGCGTCCAGGGTGACGAAGAACCCGAACGCGGTCACGCCGGAGATACGCCCGTCGAGCTCGTCGCCGAGGTGCCGCTCCATGAACTCCACCTTCTTGAGCGCCACGGAGTCGCGCTCCGCTTCCTCAGCGGCCTCCTCCCGTGCGCTGGTCGCGTCGGCGATCGCCCGCATCTCGTCCGGGTCCCTCTCCCTGGCGGGCTCGCCCACGATCAAGGAGCGGACCACCTCGCGGTGGACCACGAGGTCGGGGTAGCGACGGATGGGGGAGGTGAAGTGCAAGTAGGCTTTCGACGCGAGGCCGAAGTGGCCGAGGTTCGCGGGATCGTAGCGTGCCCGCTGCAGCGAGCGCAGGACCACCGTGGAGACCAGCTCTTCCTCGGGGCGCCCCCGCACCGCATCCAGGAGCTTCTGGACGTCCAAGGGGGTGAGCACCTTCCTCCTCGGAAGCCGGTGCCCGAGCCCGTGCAGGAACTGCTCCAGCTCCTCGGCCTTCTCACGCACGGGCGGCTCGTGGACGCGGTAGAGCACAGGAAGGCCTCGGGCCTCCGTCGCTCGCGCCACGGCCTCGTTGGCCAGGATCATGAAGTCCTCGATCAGCCGGTGGGTCTCGAGGCGCTCGACCTTCTGTATGTCCACGGGAACCCCGTCCTGGTCGAGGATGACGCGAGACTCCGGCAGACCGAGGTCCAAGGCCCCCCGTGCCACCCGCTGAGCGCGCACCTGCCGGGCGAGGTCGTCCAGACGCCTGAGGGCCTCGTCCAGGTCGGCCCCCAGCGACCCGGTTCCGTCGAGCACCTGCTGCGCTTCCTCGTAGGAGAGCCGTCGGCGGCTGCGTACCGTCGTGCGCTCGAAGCGCTCCGCGTGGACGTGACCCCGCGGGTCGAGCTCCAGGAAGAGGGACACCGCCTGTCTGTCGACGTCCGGGCGCAGCGAGCACACGTCCCCGGAGAGGATCTCGGGCAGCATGGGGATGACCCGGTCCACCAGGTAGACGCTGGTTCCCCGGGATCTGGCCTCCAGGTCCACCGGACCACCCTCGACGACGTAGTGAGACACGTCGGCGATGTGGACTCCAACCTCCAGGTGTCCGTTCGGAAGCTCCCGGACGGATAGAGCGTCGTCGTGGTCTTTCGCGTCCGCCGGATCGATGGTGAAGACCACAAGGTCCGTCCGGTCCACGCGGTCGGCCCCGGGATCCCTGCCGGCTTCGCCGGCGGAGCGCTGCGCGGCTGCCAGCACCTCGGGCGGGAACTCGAGGGCCAGGCCGTAGCTGTGTGCCACCGCGAGCACGTCCACCCCCGGATCGGCCAGGCTTCCCAGGACGTGCTCCACGGCCCCGATGGGGTTGCCGTTGCCGTCGCCGAAGGCATCGATGCGCACCGCCACCACGTCGCCTTCGTCGGCCGTGCTCTCCTCGCCGCTGGGGACCAGCACGTGCCGCGACATCCGGCGATCCAGGGGCACGACGTAGGAGAATCGCCGGGACCGGTGGAACGTGCCCACCACCGTGTGGCGGGCCCGCTCCAACACCTTGATGACGCGCCCCACCGGGCTACGGCCTGGCGGCCGCCCCTCGATGCGTACGACGACCCGGTCGCCGTCCAGGGCCGACGCGAGGTTGACCGAGGGCACGAAGACGTCGCCGCCGGAACCCTCGGGACGTACAAAGCCGTCACCATTCCGGGTCAGACTGAGCGTCCCGACCCGAAGATCCATCTTTCCGGGGACACCGTATCGGCTGCCCTTGACGCGGTAGATCTTCCCGGCGCGCTCCATCCCCGTCAGGGACCGCTTGAAGTGACGATATCGATCCGTCGGAATCCCGAGCTCCCGCGCGAGCTCCTTGGGCTTCAGAGGTCCTCGCGACGACGCGGACAGCGTCCGCAGGACCTGTTCCTCGAGCTCCTTCGACCGCTCGTTCATGGACGGCCTCCCAGCCGGGCGGAGAGGGTCCACCGTACGCCGCCCCCCGGGGTCGCCTCCGGCGCGACGCGCAGCCGCGCTTCCGGTTTCCCACGCGCGGAGAGGTACGCGTCGATGGCGCTGAGGACATGGTTGGCCAGCACCGCACCCAGGGCGGTGGAAGCCTCCCGGAATCGCTGGTCACTCCGGTCGATCAGACGGCGGTACTGCTGCAGGGCGGCGTCCTTGCCCGTCCAATCCCAGAGATACGGGGGGCCGTAGGCGTGCGCCTCGTAGTAGGCCAGAGCCTTCTGGTAGGCGGGGTCGGTCTCGGTGGGGGTCGAGCCGGGGGGAAAGTAGATTCCTCTGGCCAGGGCCCATTTCGCGCCGTTGAACGTTGAGGGGTTCGCCTCGGGCTGGACCCCGGCGTGCGCCGGGTCCGCGTCGAACGCCCCGGAGCGCACCCACTCCGTCATGGCCTCGTAATAGGCCCAGGGCCCTTCCACTCGGTCTCCCGAAGGGATGCGCGCGCTGGACCAGGCCACATCCCGGTACTGGTTCCGGTAGTCGCGACCCGAAGCCCGAAGCTCCAGATGGGCCACCCACAGGCCTGCCTCCAGGAGCGCATATCCCCAACCTCTCCGCTGTCCGAGGTGCCACTGTCCCCATCCCGGTACCAGAAGCGATCGACCGGCGGCGGAGGCAGTGGGAGACAGCGGGACCGACACCTGTCCCCCTGCCGGAGCCGGCACACCCGACCAGAGGAGCAGGACGAGGACGGGGCCCCACCCCGCGCGGCGCGGGGACCGCATCAAAAGATGACCGAGAAGGTCACGTGCACCGGCTCGGTTTCTCCCGTGAGCGTCGAGACCGCGAGGGATTTGGCGATGGAGAGATCGAACCGCTCGTAGCGCAGTCCGAGCCCGACCCGCGCTCCACTCTCCGCGTCCAGGTCGTTCACCACGTAGCCCGCCCGGAGGAACAGCGCGTCCTGAACCCCTGCCGTCAACTCCGATCCGATGTAGAGGGACGTGGAGCCCGGCTCGCGCACGCGGTCCTGGACCTCCACGGTCACCCACCCACGCAGGTCGGGCCGGCGGGCGAGCGCACCCAGAACGTCGTAGGCCACGGCGAAACGGGCGCGGGTGGGAAGCGGGTCCGCCTGGGCCGCGTTGACGACCTGGAGGCGCGGCCCGAGATGGGCCACCATGGCCCCGATGCGGAGGGGGAGCGCCCGGGTGGGCTCCAGCTGGATGCCTGCGTCCACCGCGTACGTCGTGGCGGTGGTACCCGCGTCCTGGCACAGCCCGCGACACGACAGGCGGAACTGGACCACCTTGAAGTTCACGCCTGCGTCCAGGTGGCCCAGGAGGCGGGTGGCTGCGGACACGATGGCCAGGTGGTTCCGCACCGTCACCGTGCCCAGCTTGTTGCCGTCC
>JAJDNI010000080.1 GCA_022340755.1 Gemmatimonadota bacterium | reverse complement strand
AACCACCTGTCTCATATCGCTTTACCCACTTCCGTACCGTTGCCGGGCTCACCCCCAGCGAACGGCTGACTCCCACCACCGATTGACCTTCAAACAGCACTCGCTTCACGAGTCCCGCTCGACCCGCGGGCGTCAACTTCGTATTCTTGTGGACGTTCACTGAGGACCTCCCATCGGACTGGTAAGTGCCTAGACACCACCAGCCTGTTCGATGGGACCCTCAGTGAACAACCTCTTTAGCAATCACAGCTAGTTCGTCCGCGCGGGGAACGTCCGGCCACGCCGGACCGCGCGCGGCTCCTCGACGATGACGGCGGACGATCCGTGGCCATGACCTCCAGGGCTCCCACGGATCCCTCCACCAGTCAGGCCGCCGTTACCCCCCTCGCCTGGGGATCAGAAGCTCCTGCGAGGCCATTCCCGGCCCGTCGAGCTGGACCTTCAAGAGGACTCCCCCAACCGCCTTCACCTCCACTTCGGTGTTGACGGGGAGGTCGCAAAAGAGATACCGGCCGTGGGCGTCGGTGGTGTCGGCGATCTCCACGGCCCTGTCCCGGGTGGGCGAGGGCTTGTCCACGCCCTTCACCCACCAGGCCGCGTGCACCTCCACTCCGGCCAGGGGGTCACCCGAGTCCCTGTCTTCCACGAAGCCCACGAGCGCACCGGTGTCAGGGGCGCACGCGGCGCTGCGGGGGACGGTGAGCCGCACGGACACGGAGCGACCCGGGCCCAGGTTCACGGCCATCGGGGACACCGCGAGACCCAGCGAGTCCGTGCGGGGGTGCGTGAACGCCACCTGGTGGCGCCCTGGCGGGATGTCGGTGAGCTGGAATCGGCCGAAGTAGTCAGTGGTGGTTGCCCGGTTGATGTCCGTCAGGAAGACGTTGGCGCGCGCCAGGGGCACCGAGCGCGTACTGTCGTACACGGCACCACGGAGGGTGGCCCCCTCCCCCGTCGTCGGCGTCCCCGCGGCGCCGATGAAACGGAGCTCTCCACCCTCTTCGTGGACACGGAGGCCCCGGCTCTGGGCCGCGGCGCGAATCTCGCTGTCGATGAGGTGCGTTCGCCCCCAGGAGGCCCGGTCGGCCGTAGACGTGACGCCGCTCACCGCCTGCGGCATTCGCAGCCACCAGCGCTGCACTACCCAGTCGCCATTGCCCAGGCGGCGGAAGTAGACGCGACCGCCGAAGGGCTCCGTGGCGATGTTCCCCGCCATGGGAATCCGCGTGTACTTGAACTCCAGATACCGGAGCTCGGCGCTCTTCCGGTCCACCCACAGCGTGCCGACGATGTCGGGGGGGCCCCGCCGATGCAGAGGCGCGAAACCAAGGCCCACCAGCCCTTCCTCACCCCCGCGGGGCTCCACCGTACGAAAGCAGTGCTGGTCCAGGAAGTCGTCCGACAGCAGCGTCCGGGCATCCACGCCGTGGAAGGCGTAGGAGCCATCCGCCAAGGCCCTGATGTACCCCTTGGCTCCCAGGCTGCGCGCCGATTCGCTGGCGAAGGGCGTCCGGCCGTATCCGGACTTCAAGCGCACCGTGTCGGCCGAGATCTCCAGGGAGACCATGCTGCGGGAACGGGACCAGAGCGCCGCCTGGTAGGGGATCCCGCCCTCCGCCTCGCTCCACGCCGCGACACTCAGCGCCTTGCGCACCTCCTCCCAGAGCAAGCTCGTCTGCTCTCCCATTTCCTCGGACGCACGGCACCGGCTCCGCCCCTTCACCTCCAGCCCCATGAGGTCGATGGGCTGGATGCTGATCTCGAATCGGTAGACCAGCGCCCCATCCTCTCCCACCTCCAGCGTATCCGAGGTCGTGGTGGCGTAGCCGATCCGCTCGGCCTGAAGCGTATACCGGCCGCCCCCCGGAACTTGAACGACGTAGGCGCCATCCTCTCCGCTGAGCACGCTGGCGCGTCGACTTCCCGCGGAGTCGACAAGGACAATGAAGGCCCCGGAAATCGGCGCCTGGGTGGCGCCGTCGACGACGTGTCCGCGGATCACCTGGGCCTGCGCTCGAGTGACCCCGGTGGAGAGCAGTGCAGCCGTGAGCACCGCCACGGAAGAAGACAGCCTACGTGCACGCATGGGCAGCCTCACGGAGGCGAGGAACCATGATCGACGGATCGGGCACGGGATACCCTCCTCTTCGTACGCGCAGAGCCGAGGTGAGTTGCAGTCCGCGACGACCTGCGGACGTGCCGGACCCCGCGACGTTGGCGGGTCAGGCGCCAAAGGAGATCTCCGCCATCGCCTGGGAGGTGATCCGCTAGCCGCCCGTGCCACCCCGTAGCCTCCGCAACCACTCCAGGGCCGGCGTCAGGTTCGGGTCTCGCCTCACGCAATCCTCGTAGTATCGGATGGCCGCGGCGGTGTCGCCCATGACGCGGTGCAGGTTCGCCAACCCCCAGGGTCCGTTGAGCGACGACGGATAGATCTCGGTGAGCCTGGTGAAGACCTCCAAGGCGGCTGCGTGCCCACCGCGTTCCATCAGGCCGTTGCCGGCCAGTGTGAGGACCAGATTCGATGGCTCCACGGGAAAGCCGTGGCTCGCCGATACGGAGTCGTAGTGCGCCTCGATCTCGTCAAGCCCTTCGACCCCACCCGGGGACGGGAAGAAGTAGTCGGCAAAAAGATCGAGAAGGGCCGCCCGGGCTTCCACGGGAGCCAGGAAGAAGGGCCACGCAGGGTCCAGGTCCATGCGCCAGTGGAACCCCTCCCCCGCCTGGACCTCCAGGCCGGCGCGTAGCTCCTCCAGTCGCTCGGCATCCCGAGCGTTCTCGCCGATGGCGTCGCTCACGGCGAAGAACGTGCCTCGGGCTGCGGGCGCCTTCGAGAACGCCACCAGCTCGTGGCACAGAGACCTCCCGGGATGGTCGAGCACGCACGGGTCGTTGACGATGAACGCCTGAAAGGTGCCGGGTGCCTCGAGAAGGGTATAGACGCCGAACACCCCTGCAGTCTGGGGGCCGACCATCACGCGGTACCGCTTCGTCCGGTACTCGGCGTCCACCCAGGCGATGAGCTCCTCGCGGACGAAGCGAAGGAAGACGTCCGCGTGTCCCTCTCCCGGGCGATCCGGGGCGCGGGCCCACGGGAGCAGATCTCGGTAGCGTTGGACGTTGGGGACCCCCACGAGGATCGATTCGGGTATCCTGTCCTCGGACAGCAGGTCGAGGTCGTTCACGAGCTGGGCGAAGTATCCCTCCACCCAATCTGAGTAGAAGACGTAGACCACCGGGTAGGAGAGGTCCCCCGAATCGTACCCCCTGGGGAGGTGGACCTGGAGAAGGCGATCCTCTCCCAGCGCGTCCGAGTGGAGGACGCGGTACGTCCCCAGCGTGACGGGATCGCCGTCGGCCTGGGAGGCGGCGGCTGCGGGTACGATGAGGACGAGAAGAAGAGTCGGGCCGATCTTCGCCAGTGCGTGCTTCATGGTCCTCCTCGGCATCGCGTCACGGGTTGGACAGGACCTCTACTCGACGTTCAGAGCGACCACGGGATCCACCCGGGTCACCCGAAATGCGGGCACCAGGCTCGCGGCGATCCCCACCAGGGCGAGGGTCGCCACCACTACACCGAACACTACCGGGTCACGGGCGTCCACGTCGTAGAGCACGACCCGCAGCGGCTTCGTGGCCAGGCCGGCGGCGAGCAGGCCGATCCCGAGGCCCACCCCCAGATGGAACATCCCTCTCCGAAGGACGAGGCGCACAAGCTGTCGGCCTTCGGCACCCATGGCCATGCGCACGCCCATCTCGTGGGAGCGCCGGGACACCGAGAACGACATGACCCCGTATAGCCCCACCGCAGCCAGGAAGAGCGCAGCCAGGCCCAGCCCCATGAAGAGCGTCCCGAAGAGATGATAGAAGAAAGTCTGCAACTCGATGACTTCCTTCAGGGTCGCCACCCTGAAGATGGGGAGCTTCGGGTCGATGGTTGCCACTGCGGCGCGGATGTCGTCGGTAAAGCGCGCCGGGACCCCTCGCGTGCGTAGGGCGATGTTCACGAAGCCTCCCACTCCGCTCTGCGAAATGGGGATGTAGAAGCCGGCGGGGCTCGCGTTGTTGTTGCCGATACCCTGCATGTAGAGATCCGGGACCACCCCCACTACCGTGAGCCAGTGCGCCGCGGTGTCCCGTACGCCCATACGGATGCGCCGCTCCACCGGATCCTCGTCGGGGAAGAAGCGACGCACGAAGGACTCGTTGACGACGACTACGGGCTGGGACTCGCGCCGATCCGAGCGCGTGAAGGCCCGCCCGCGTAATACTCGCACCTGGAAGGTTTCGAAGTACCCGTCGGTGACGATACCCTCTCGGGCCACCGGGTAGTCGTCGTCTGAGCCGTACGTGGTTCCCTCCACCTCGAAGACCCGTGAGCCATTCCCCGCCGCGGGGAGTCCGTCGGAGAGGGTCGCGGCCTCGACCCCGGGGATGGCCGCCAGGCGGGGAAGGAGTAGGTCGAAGAAACCGGCCCGGGACGCGGTGTCGGGGTACTCGCTGGCCGGCAGGTTGATGGCTGCGGTCAGGATGTTGCTCGTCGTGAAGGGCATGGGCACCGTCCTGAGCTGAACCACGCTCCGGACCATCAGGCCCGAGGCGATGAGGAGCGCGCACGAGATGGCGACTTCGGCGACGACCAGCACCGCAGTGAAGCGACCCAGGCGCAGACCCGACCCACTCCGGCCCTCGTCCTTCAGGGTCCCCACCACGTCGGTGCGCGAGGCCTGCAGCGCGGGGAAGAGGGACGACGCCCCGCTGGCGAAGAGCGTGGCGGCGAGGACGAAGAGAAACACCCGATGGTCCAGGTCGAAGCGGATCCAGAAGGGCGGCGGGCTCACCTGGATGGCGAACTTGAACCACTCGACACCGAGCATGCCCAGACCGAAGCCCAGGGTCCCTCCTACGAGGGCGAGGACCAGGACCTCCCCCATCAGCTGTCGTACCACCACGGCGCGCCCGGCTCCCAGGGCGCGACGCACCGCGACCTCACGCGTGCGTACTGCCGCCCGGGCGAGAAGCAGGTTCGCGACGTTGGCGCAGGCGATGAAGAGAACGCCCAGCACGGCACCCAGCATGGCCAGGAGCACGGCCATGATGCCTCCGCCAGCCAGCTGCTGCGCAAAGGTCCGGACGGTGACACCTAGCCCCGCGTCACTCTCAGGGTAGGCCTGCTCCAGGCGCGAGGATAACGCGGTCATGCGCGCTCGGGCGTCCCGCAGGGAGACGCGGTCGGCCAGACGCCCCACGACGTAGTACTGAGGCCCCTGCCCCCGAGGCGTGGCTCCGGGGTCGAGAGCCAACGGGAGCCAGACCTCTTCGCGGTCGGGGAACATGAAGCCTTCGGGCATGACGCCAACGATGGTGCGCGGCTCGCCGTGGGCGACCACGGTTCTGCCCAGGATGTCCGGCGAGCCGTCGAAGCGCTGCTGCCACAGGTCGTATCCGATGAGGATCACGGCGTCGCCGCCGGGCCGGCACTCCTCCTCGAGGAAGAGTCTCCCGATGAGGGGCCGGACGCCGAGGATGTCGAAGACGTCGCACGTGAAGAAGCCACCAGTGAGGCGCTCCGGCGCGCCCTTTCCCTCGGCGAAGTTGACCGCCCCGAGCCCGAGCGCTCCGAATCCGGAGAAGGCTGTCTGTTGCTCCCGGAAGTCGAGGAAGTCGTGCACCTCGACGCCCACGAACTCAATGCCCCGCGCGGGGTCTGTGCGACCCACGAGGACCACGTCTTGCGCGTCGGGGAACGGGAGCCCCTTGAAGAGCGCGCCGTTGACGATGCTGAAGACCGTCGTGGTGAGCCCGATGCCGAGGCCGAAGGTGGCAACGACGGCGAGAGAGAGACCCGGGCGCTTCACCAGCATCCGGATGCCGAGCCTGAGATCACGCAGGAACGCACCCATCGCCCCCTCCCCCGAACGGGATGCTTTCGAGCGCCAGAACCATGCCCCCTATCATATTCCGGACGATGGATGCGCCGACGGAGTTTCGGTGTCCAAGGAAAGAGCGGTGTGCCTACCCGCAGCCCCGTAGGCCCTCGCAAGCCTTGACCCCTGCTCCCGCTGCAGAAGCACCGCCGCGCACTGCCACTGGCTGGCGGGCCCAACTCGGGTTGCACCGTCCCCAACTGCGGCCCTGGGCGATGTACGACTGGGCGATCTCCGCCCAGGAGACCACGATGGCGCCGGTGGTCTTTCCCTCTACTTCAGGGACACAGAGACATAGGGTTCGAAGGAAAGCCCCGCCCGATCCCGAAAGACCAACCGGGGCAACGCCTTGAACCAGTGCGCCCGACAGGATGGAGCTGCGGTGCGCTCCGCGCATCCTCGCTCGTCTCGCGGAAGACTGGAAAGCTCTTCGACCACCACGTCCGGCCGCTCGGCTCGAACCTGTGACCTCATGCTCCGGAGGCATCGAGAATCACGGCGTTTTCGGACAACCTGCACAGGGAAATCAAGCAATCACCAAGGACGGCACGGGCAGGCTGCACACCCCCTTGGCGTCCTTCCTGGGAAGCGATGTGCAGGTTGCGCAGGCACTGTTGCGAGCACAATTGCGAGCAGCCGTCGGCCTCGGGGTTGCCGACGAGGATGTCGCGCGGGCGGTCCGCGTGTCGCCGTGTTATCTCCGCCACGACCTCACTTCGCGGGCGTGTGGGCCATGCCGAGCTCGGCGGCCACCTCTTCAAGCCGACGATCGCGGGTCCATAGACGCAATCCATCCGCGAGAGCAGTCGACGCCAGGAGATGGACGTCGACGTACCCGATTCCCCGGCCCATGAGCTGGTGGAAGTCGATGTATTGAAGTGCCTCATCGTCCGTCGCGACAGGGCCGACAGGCAGGCTCCCAAGGAGACCCAAGACCTCGCCCCGGTTTCGTATCCGCCCGCAGGCCAGCTCTCCCACGATGAACGGGTGCGTAAACACAAGGCCCCGTTCCAGGGCAGTCGCAAGACCATCGTCGCCCGCTCGGAGGTGGTCCACCCAAATGGATGTATCGACCAGAATCACTTCGACGAGGTCCGGCGCCGGGGAGGTGCAGCTACATCGGGTTCGGTCCCGCCGAGCCGGGCGAGCCGACGAGCCGACTCCCGTTCGATGAGCGCCCGTAACCCCTCGCGGATCAGTGCCGTGCGTTCCCGGGTGCCCGTGAGGCGCCGTGCCTCCTCGAGAAGTCGATCATCCAGGTTTATCGTCGTGCGCATTGAGAGCCTCCTGAGGCCGAGCCTATGCACGACAATATACATCATTTGATGCCGCAAGACATGCCACTGAGTTGATACGGATCGCGAGAACCTCGTCGACACGCGCCTTCACCTGACCGCAAAAAGCCAGGAATCTCGCGGCCGATGAGATCTTCGCCACCCACAGGTGGGGGGCGCTGCCCCCCCACCCCTTTCTTGCCGCCCACACATCTTCGGCCTAGCATGAGCTTAGGTATCCCATGCGGCAGGATCTTCCAGCGGCATGCGGCATCACCCAGGGCGCGGGTCCATGCCTTTCGAAGCCCCGCAGATCACCGTCGCCGCGCTGTTTGCGGTTCTCACGCTCCTCGCCCTCATCGGCCGCAGGCTGGGCGTTGCGAGCGCGGTGCTCACCTACGTGCCCTACCTGTGGGCGTTCTTCCTCTTCTTCGTGCTCTCGGAGTTCGTCTCGTTCGCCGTGGGCATCTGGGTCCTGGCGGCCCTCAGCTTCCTGGCCCTCCGCGAGTTCTTCACCCTCGTGGACCTCCGCATCCAGGACCGGTGGGGGATCCTGGCCGCCTACCTGGCCATCCCCTTCATGTTCTGGTTCATCCAGGGCGACTGGTACGGGATGTTCATCATCTCGATTCCGGTCTACGCCTTCCTGGTGATCCCTGCGGTCATCGCCCTGAGTGGCCGGGAGGTGGAAGGGTCGGTGCTGTCCATCGGCGCACTGGACTTGGGCCTGTTCTTCCTGGTCTACTGCATCGGGCACATCGGCTACTTGGCGCTCTACTCCACGTGGACCGCCATCCTGGTGGTGGCCGCGGTGGCGGTCTGTGACCTGTTCGCCTGGCTCCTCAAGGCCCGGGATCGGGCCCCCGTGCCGGGCGTCGCCCTGGAGATCCTCGCCCCGGCGCCGGTCATCGCCGTCCTGGCCCTGGCGGTGCGCCCCTGGACGGGCCTCCCCCTGGTCCACTCCCTGGTGCTGGCCGTGGGCATTCCCGGGCTGGTGGCCCTCGGGTGCCACACCATCGACCACCTAGAGGCGGATCTGGGCATCGACCGGCGCCGCCTCCAGCCCGGCCGGGGGGAGGTCATCAACACGCTGAAGTCCTTCGTGTACGTGGGTCCGGTGGTGTTCCACTACCTTAGGTACTTCCTGGACACGTACTGACATGGACCGGGCGTGGCGCCTGCCGTCGATTCCTGCCCTGGTCCACCTGCTCTTCATCCGGCCGGTCCTCAAGCTCCTCTTCGGGGTCCACGTGGAGGGGCGGGAGCACCTCGCCGACCTGGATCGCTTCATCGTGGTGGCCAACCACAACAGTCACCTCGATACCCTCCTTCTCTTCCAGGTCCTCCCCCTGCGACACCTCCGGCGCACGCACCCGGTGGCGGCTTTCGAGTACTTCTCCAGGTCCCGGTTCGGGCGATGGCTGGCCGAGTTCCTGGTGCAGCCGGTGTGGATCGTGCGCGGGGGCGGCGACGAGGATCCGCTGGCGGGGATGAGGGCACGGCTCTCCCGGGGCCGTAGCATCATCATCTTCCCCGAGGGGACCCGGGGACGCGCCGGTGAGATGGCGCGGTTCAAGACCGGGGTGGGGAGGCTGGCCGCCGAATTCCCCGACGTGCCTGTCGTTCCGGTGTTCCTCACGGGTCCAGAGAAGGCGCTCCCCAAGACGCGGTCCCTCCTGATTCCCATCTGGAACCAGGTCAGCGTGGGGCCGCCGTGCTTCTTCCACGGATCCGCAGGTGAGTTCACCGCCGAGCTGGAGGGTGCCGTCCGGGAGCTGGCCGCCGGCGTCGTCCCCAGCCACCGGCGTCGGAAGCGGACCCGGAGGCCCCCGACCCTGGCGGTTCTGGGCATCGACGGGTCGGGCAAGAGCACGCTCTCCCGCGCCCTGGCGCGGCGCCTGTCCGCCGACGGGCGAGCCTGCCTGGTGAGCGACGGCGTGGAGCTGTTCGAGGGAGGCGCGGCGGTGCAGGCGCCGCCCCTCCTGACGGAGAAGGTGCGGACGACTCTGGGACGGCGCACCAAGGTTGCCGGGTCGCTGAAGAGCTACAAGATCCCCAAGCTCGCCGAGCTCCTCCTCCGGGATCACGTCGTGGACGGGCTCCGCGACTGGTACGCGCCGGACGTCATCGTCCTGGACGGATCGCCCCTGCTGAACATCACGGCCTGGACGGGACTGTACCGCCGGGAAGCCCTGAGCCAGGCGATGTGCCTCTCGGTGCTCCGCGTCTTGTCCGGGCAGGGCATGTCCCTCCCGGCGGATGATCCCGTGTACCGGACGTTCCCGGAGCTGGGCACGGTGGAGCGCCTCCGCCTCGCCCACCTGGGGGTACCCGACGCGGTCCTCTTCCTGGACGTGGACCCGGGGGTCTCCATGGAGAGGATCCGCTCGAGAGGCGAAGAGCGGCAGGCCCACGAGACGGCGGACAAGCTCGACAGGCTCAGGGACGGCTACCGCCTGGTATGCCGCGTCGTGGAGGGGGAGCTGGGCATCGCCGCCCGCACCTTGGACGGAGCCCTCGGCGCCGAAGATGTCGCGGACAGGGCCATGGAGGAGCTCCGGCGTCTGGAGCTGCCCGCATTCGCACATCTCACGGGTCTCACGGAGGTCGATTCCCATGGCTGAGGATCCGGGCGTCCACGTCATCGCCACCACCATCTCCGGCTCCATCAAGGACTGGAGCAAGGTCGAGCGCATCGTGCCCCTCTTCCGTGAGCACGGCAGGGACGACGTGGAGCTGCACGTGGTGGACAGCCACGCCGCCGCACGGGAGAGGGCCCGGGAACTGGTAGCCGGCGGGTGCCGCAGGGTGATCTCCGCCGGGGGATCTGGAACCTTCAACGCCGTCCTGGTGGGGTGTATCGACGCCGGCGTCCCCCTGGGCGACCTGAGCCTCGGCTTCCTCCGGAAGGGCTCCGCGGACCTCATCGGCAAGGTCCTGGGCATGCCCGACGACATCGAGGAGGCCATCCGGGTGTTCGTCCACTCCCTCGCCGCCGGCGCCACCGTCGGGTGCGACGTGATCCGCGCCTGGAGCGAGGAAGGCGACGCCGCGCCGCGCTACTTCGTCGGCTACGGCGGAGCCGAGATCTTCGGGCGGGTGCCCCACTTTACCGAGAACCGGCTCATGAAGTACTACAAGGGCGTGCTGAGCCAGCTCTTCGGTGACCTGGGGCCCTTCACCGTCGGCGCCGCCCTGGCGGCCACCGACAAGGTGGTGCGCGGGCTGGTGGGCAAGCGGCGGGAGTGGACCGTGTCCGTCGACGGCGTGGAGCGGGCCCGGGGCCGGTATCAGCTGATGGTCCTCGTGAACGGAGACCTGGGCAAGGATCTCCCCTTCGCCCACGGCGTGCCCCTGGGCTCCGGCGATTTCTACCTGTTCGCCTTCCGGGACCTCGGAGTCCTCAAGCTCCCGGCTCAGTTCAAACGGGCCTTCGACGGCTCCATCCAGGACGACCCGGAGCGATGGGGCTTCGAGGGCCACCGGGTCGACGGCACCCTGACCCTGGCGCCCACGGGCAGGCGCCCGTTCCCCGTGAACGTGGACGGCTCTACCCTGCGCTGCCGTGGAGCGGCCTCGTTCCGCATCGTGGATCAGGTGCGGCTGATGGCGCGAGGGTAGGGGCTTCAGCCTGCCCGCGCGAGGCGTTGGCGCATGGCTCGGAGCTGAGACTGGATTGCCCCGCCTCCGAAGTTGGAGTCACTCAACCCGGTAGCTCTCCGGCATGCCGACCTCGGCCATGGTGTTGAGGATCCCGCACGCCAGCTTCACCTCGACTCGTTGGCCCGCCACGCCGCGACTTCTCATCTGTCGGCCGATGATCGTCTTGTACCTGCAAACGGCATTCTCCACCATGCCGCGCCTGCTGTATCCCGAACGTGCGTACCACTCCCGGCGACCGAGCGCTCGAATCGAGCGGACGTTCCGATTTTTCTCCTTCAAAGCCGGGGACGGCCTGGGCAAGGCGTCCCGGCCTGGTGGAATAAGGACCCTCGCCGGTGGTCCGGAGCCCCTTGATTGGACCGCCTCGTAGACGCTCGCCGCATCGTAGGCACCATCGGCCGAGACGGCTATCACTCGATGCTCGATCTGACTAAGTAGAGCGGGTACTCGGGTGCAGTCATGCGTCCGACGACCGGTCAGGTCCGAGGCGATGATCTCTCCGGTGTGGGCGTCAACCGCAAGGTGCAGCTTCTTCCAAGCCCTGTTCTTGGGCGGCCTCCGTAGATGGCCAACGTGGACCCTGAGTCCTGTGCTATCGATCAGCAGGTGGATCGGTCGATCGGTAGCGAGTCTCTGGAACTGGATCTCTTCGAGCTTCTGTAGACGCCGGGACAGCGTCGTGTGATCGGGGATCGGAAGCTCGAGGTCGAGCAAGTCGACCAGCGAACGCAGGAAGCCCTCGGTCTGCCGAAGCGGGAGGTTGAACACCATGCGAATGGCCAGCGCGGCTTCGATCGCGATATCCGCGTAGATGCGCTGGCCACCGGGTTTGCCACTGGGCGGCGCCCTCCAAGCATCGAGCGCGGCATCGGAAAGCCAGACGGTTAGATCGCCCCGCCGCTGGAGGCCGGCTTCGTACTCAGCCCAATTCCGTACCCGATACCGAGACTTCGCGTACTTGTACTGGCTCCGCTTCGGATACTTCAACGATGACGACTCCGGCTCAGGGGGCTTCGCATGATCACGAACCTACACCCAGGAGCCGTGCACCAAC
>JAJDNI010000071.1 GCA_022340755.1 Gemmatimonadota bacterium | reverse complement strand
CGCTTCAGAGGCCACCACTTCGGAGGTGATGCCGAAGCCCACTCGACATGGCCGCGAAGCTATGTCAACCAGCATTGATGCGCCAACAGCCCGCCTGCACCTGACCCGTCCTACCATGGAGGTCTGCGGGGCGGCCGGGGGCCGCGTTCCTTGGTGGAGTGGGTAGTAGCAGCCTATGAACGGAGTGGCCCGTCCGAGGCCCTTCACGTCCTTCGCGTTCCATGCCTCAGGCGCTCGCGTTCGTCACGGTTGGACCGCACCCGGATGCGCAAATCCGCAAATCGCAACCGAGCCCCGCCGAGACTCCCGCAGTCGTGCCTCCCGGGCCCTCACCCTCGCCTCCTCCACCGGCGACCACCCCAGCTTGCCCCTCGCTGATCCACGTTCTACCGTGCCCTTCGGCCCTGTGACGCGTTTCGATCATCGGACCTTGACCCGCGAACGAGGTGGGAATCTCTCATGCTGACACGCAAAGCCACACTCACGATCCTGGCTCTGACCACGACGCTCCTGGTGGCGGCGGCACCGTTCGATGCCGCGGTCGCGCAGCGCCGTGGTGGGGGCTCCTCCAACGACTCCGGACCCTCCGATCCCTTCGCCAGGGCGGCCGGGGCGCTCCACTTCCGCTCCATCGGTCCCGCAGTCATCTCGGGACGCATCATCGATCTGGCCGTCGATCCGAACGACGCCAGCACCTGGTACGTCGGCACGGCGGCGGGCGGGCTCTGGAAGACCACCAACGCCGGCTCCAGCTTCACGCCGATCTTCGACCACGAAGGCTCGTTTTCGATCGGCACGGTGGTGATCGATCCGAACAACTCCGACGTCGTGTGGGTGGGCACGGGCGAGAACAACGCCCAGCGCGCCGTCGCGTACGGCGACGGGGTCTACAAGTCCATCGACGGCGGCCGAAGCTGGCAGAACATGGGCCTCGAGAGCTCCGAGCACGTCGGCAAGATCCTCATCGATCCGCGTAACTCCGACGTCGTCTACGTTGCGGCCCAGGGCCCGGTGTTCGGGGGCGGAGGCGACCGGGGCCTCTACAAGACCACGGACGGTGGCAAGACCTGGGGCAAGGTCCTAGACGGCGGTGAGTGGGCCGGCGCGGGGGACGCGGTGATGGACCCGGACAACCCCGACGTGCTCATCGTCTCGCTCTGGCAGCGCGGTCGGAAGCAGTGGGGTTACGTCGCCGGCGGGCCGGAGTCGAGCCTGCAGCGCACCACGGACGGTGGCAAGACCTGGACGAAGGTGCAGCGAGGCCTGCCGGGCGGCCGGCTCGGGCGCATCGGGCTCGCCATCTCTCCGGTCAACCACGACGTCGTCTACGCGATCGTCGAGGCCGGTGGGGAGCCGGGCGGTGGCTTCTACCGCTCGCAGGACAACGGCGCGAGCTGGCACCGCATGAGCAACGAGTCGACCTCGGGCAACTACTACTCGGAGATCTTCGCGGACCCGACCGACGTGAACCGCGTCTACGCGGTCGACGTGCGCCTGATGGTCACGGACGACGGAGGCCGCACCTTCCACTCGATCGCCAACGGCAAGAAGCACGTCGACAACCACGTCGTCTGGATCGACCCGAGCAATACGGAACACCTGATCGTGGGCTGTGACGGTGGGCTCTACCAGTCCTTCGACGGGGGCGAGACGTACGACTGGTTCCAGAACCTCCCGCTCGGGCAGTTCTACAGGGTGGCGGTCGACAACGCCGAGCCCTTCTTCAACGTCTACGGAGGCACGCAGGACAACAGCTCGATCGGGGGACCCTCCCAGACGCACACGCGCCTGGGCGCGATCAACGGCGACTGGCACCTTACGCAGGGCGGTGACGGATTCTACTCGCAGATCGATCCGGAAGACCCGAACATCGTGTACTCGGAGGCGCAGTACGGCGCCCTGGCCCGCTTCAACCTCGCCACGGGCGAGAGCACCGACATCGGGCCCGCGCCCGAGCCGGGTGAGCCCGCCCTTCGCTGGCACTGGGACGCGCCGCTGATCATCAGCCCGTTCTCGCACACGCGGCTCTACTTCGCCGCGCAGAGGCTCTATCGGAGCGACGACCGTGGCGATTCCTGGCGGCCCGTCAGCCCGGACCTCTCCCGCCAGATCGACCGGAACAGGCTGAAGATCATGGGCCGCGTCTGGGGCCCGGACGCGCTGCGCAAGAACACGTCGACCTCGCCGTGGAACAGCATCGTGAGCGTCGCGGAGTCGCCCTTGAAGGAGGGACTCCTCTGGGTGGGCACGGACGACGGCATGGTCCAGGTGAGCGAGGACGGCGGCCAGAGCTGGCGCGCCATCCCGCACATCCCGGGGGTGCCGGACACCACCTTCGTGTCCCGCGTGACGCCGTCGGCGTTCGACACCGCCACCATCTACGCGTCCTTCGACAACCACAAGGACGGCGACTACCGCCCCTACATCGCGAAGAGCACCGACCTGGGCCGCTCGTGGCAGATGATCTCGGGCGACCTGCCCGATCGCGGCAGCGTCTACGTGGTCGTCGAAGACACCAAGGACCCGAGCATCCTCTATGCGGGCACCGAGTTCGGTCTCTTCGTCACGAGGGACGCCGGGCAGCACTGGACGCAACTGAAAGGTGGCCTTCCGACGATCCAGGTGCGCGACATCGTGATCCAGAAGCGCGACGACGCGTTGGTGCTCGCGACCTTCGGGCGCGGGTTCTACGTGCTCGACCACCTGTCGGAGCTGCGTGCGCTCAACGCGAGCTCGCTCGCGAGCGACGCCGCGCTCCTACCGGTCACGCGCACGCCGATGTTCATTCAGTCCACACCCGACCCGGACTGGCAGGGCGAGCGGTTCTGGACGGCCGAGAACCCGCCGCGCGGGGCCCAGATCCGGTACTGGCTCAAGGATGCCATCCGGACCCGGCAGAGCCAGCGGGAGGCGGCTGATCTGCGCGCCGAGCGAGCAGGCAGGGACGTCTACTACCCCTCCTGGGACACGCTCCGGGCCGAAGCGCAGGAGCAAAGACCGGAGATGGTGCTCACGATCACCGATCCCGAGGGACGTGTGGTCCGCCAGCTCACCGGGCCCACGGGGTCCGGCGTCCAGCACGTGACGTGGGATCTGCGCTACCCGTCGATGAGCCCGATCACCGGCGGCGGTGGCGGCGGGGGGTTCTTCTTCGGCGGTGGCGCCGGGCCCTACGTGGTGCCGGGCACCTACACCGCGTCGCTCGCGGAGCGCGTGGACGGCGTGACGACACCCATCGGAGAGCCGCAGAAGTTCGAGGTCTACATGCTGGACGACGGTAGGGTGAACCGCACGCCGGCGGCGCTGGCCTTCCAGAAGAAGGCCCAGGAGCTGCAGCGGGCGATGCTCGGCGCCAACGCGGCGCTGGGCGAGGCGACGACCCGGGCAGACCAGCTGAAGCGTGCGCTCATTCAGACGCCGGGCGCGGATCCGCAGATCGGAGAGGATCTGAGCGCCCTCCAGGACAGCCTGCAGGCGATCCAGGTGGCGATGAACGGAGACCGGACCCTTGCACGCTATAGCGAGCCGACACCGCCGTCGCTCATGAGCCGGCTGCGCAGCATCACCGGCGGGGCCTGGTCGTCCACGCTCGAGGGACCGGGCGGCGAGCAGGAGCACCAGTATGAGATCCTCTCGAGCAGCTTCGGGCCGATCCTCGAGCGTCTGCGCCAACTCGTGGACGTGGATCTCAAGAAGGTCGAGGACGCGGCCGAGGCAGCTGGCGCGCCGTGGACCAGCGGGCGCATCCCGAGGTGGCACCGGTAACCACGGGCACCCTAGGCAACGCCGGGCGGGGTCGGCTCTGCCGCCACCCCGCCCGGCGCGGCGCGCGGCCGCTACCCCATCAGCTCCTTGATCAGTGACCGGGCGATGCCCTCGTACCGCTTCACCACCAGCACCGAGGCGGGGGAGTAGCGGGCCACCTTCTCGGGAATTTCGCCCAGGAGCATTTTGTGGAAGAGGGGCTCCTTGGCTGCGCCGATGATGACCAGGTCCGCGTCGAGGCTGGCCCGGGTGATTCCCCCGGCGGCGGTGTTGCCCTCCACGAGCTTCCGCTCCACCGGCAGCGTCGGATCCACCAACGTCAACGTCTTGTCGATCCACTGCTCCGCTTCCCTGCGCTGCTGTACCGAAGCTCCGAGAGGCACCACGTACGTCGCCGTCACGGTCATCCCCCACGCCTCGGCAAGGGCGTTCAGCAGCTCGGCGGCCAGGCGCGCGTGGGGTCCGCCCGCCGTGGGGAAGAGGACCCGTCGGAACTGCTTCTGCTCGGCGATCTTGAGGACCATGAGGTCGCAGGGCGCGTGCCGGATCACCTGGTCGGTGACCTCCCCGAAGATGCGCTCACGGGTGTTGGTGAAGCCTTTCCACCCCATGAGCAGCACGTCCGCCTGCTGGCGCTCGGCGACACTCAGGACACCCTGTTGGACGTTGTGAGCCAGGGCGATATCGGTAGCCAGCTCCACCCCACGATCCGCCGCCCACTCGCGGGCCCGTCGAAGGAGCCCCTCCCGGTGCTGAACGAAGCGCATACCCTGGTAGATGGGGAGCTGCCTGGGTACCTCGACCACCGTCACCGCCACCAGGCGTCGGCCCCTGAGCCGCGCGATGGGCCAGGCGAAGTCCAGGAGGGTCTCGACGTTGTCGGGGTTGTGTAGGGGCACCACCACCGACAGCCCCGGCGCCTCCTCCAGGGGGCGCTCGCTGGGTATGAGCACCTGAGGCTCGGCGCCGGCCGCCAGCTTCTCGAAGTGGGCGAAGTAGACCAACAGGCCCAGGACGATCCACCCCGCGGTCACGTACCAGGCCAGGGGCTGGAACGTGAACTGGTAGAGGGCAAGGAAGACGTTGAGGACGATCCCCAGGATGGGGGTGAAGGGATAGAACGGCACCCGGTATCGTCGGGGGATCTCCGGCGCCTTCCTCCTCAGGGCGATGACCGAGAGGTTCACCAGGGCGAAGGTGAGGAGGAAGATGAGGCTCGCCGCGGAGCCCACGGCCTCGATGGGCAGGGTCAGCGCCATCGCCAGGAGAAGCACGCCCGTCACGACGATGGCCACGTGGGGCGTCCGCCGCTGGGGGTGGATGGTCGCCATCTCCCGGGGCAACCAGTTGTCCCGGGCCATGGAAAACGCCACCCGGGACGAGGCCATGACCGTGGCGTTCAATGCCGACGTGGTGGAGAGCAGCCCTCCGAAGACGATGAGTGCCACGCCGAAGGCGGGCATGAAGTCCTCCGCGGCCCGCACGATGGCCGTCTCGCCGTACTCACCCAGGAACTGCCACGACGTGCCGTGCGCGGGCGTCAGAGCCCCGAGGGACACGAAGAGGATGAGGAGGTACATGACCACCGTGACGGCCAGGGCGATGAAGGTGGCCCGAGGGATGTTCTTCTCGGGCTCCTTGATCTCCTCGGCCACCGTGGCGATGAGGTCGTACCCTTCGAAGGCGATGAAGGTGAGTCCCATGGCGACGATGACGCCGCCCCCTCCCATGGGGAAGAAAGGCGTGAAGTGATCCATCGCCGCGTCCGGCGCGCCAAAGACCTTCTTGAGCCCGTAGAGCACGAAGATGCCCAGCACCGCGAGCTTGGTGAGGGTGAGCCAGTTCTCCGCCTTTCCGGTGACCTCGGCCCCCCGGGCGTTGAGGCGGATGAATGCCGCCGCCACCAGGAGGGTGACCACCAGGACCGGGGCATGCTGGCCCATGAGCCCGAACACCGGGGCTGTCAGACCCGGGAAATACTTGTGGAAGAACTCCCAGAAGTAGCCCGCGAAGCCGAGGGCGTAGAGGGAGCACGCCACCGTGTAGGCGAACCAGAGCATCCAGCCGGCCGTGAAGCCCAGCGCGCCGGGGAAGGCCATGCGCACGAAGGAATAGCCTCCCCCGGCCCGCGGAATGGCCGACGCCAGCTCGGCGTACGCGAAAGCCGTGAGCAGCGTGACGGCGCCGTTGAGCGCGAAGGCCAAGATGGACGCTGGCCCCGAGACGCCGGCGGCGATTCCCGTCAGGACGAAGATGCCGGCGCCGATCATGGCACCCACCCCGATCATGGTGGCCTCGAAGAGGCCCAGATCCCGGGCGAAGGTGACCTCGTTGGATGCCATGGCTCTCGCAGGTCGCTGGGGTGGGACGGGGGGCCGCGCTCGGCGCCTCCGGCGGAGGGCATCGAGTCCCGGCCTGCGGTCAGGGGCAGGATCGGGACTATCTATACCGATCCGAGCCTCGGCGCGCACGTGCACGGCGGACGGGTGAAGCGTATCCGCACCCCAGCCCCGCAGAATGACGACGCCGGCCATGCCTGGACCGGCAGGGCAGCGGCTGGCCTACCGAACATGCGGTGGTCTTCGCGCCTTGCGCCGCATCGCCAGCCCCCGGGGAGCGGAACCCCAGAGGGGGAGAGAGAACATCTACAGGGCGACGCAAGACGCCCGGCCTAGTCTCGAAAGACCAAGCCCTGAGAACCCGATCTCGTGCCGTTATCCCTGTCTACGGGCCGTGCCATCTGCCGGGAGCGGGATGACCAGGCCGAATTCTCGCAGCCGAGTGTAGGCAGTCCTGGACAGTGGTGGCGGTGCGTCCTCCGCCGCTCAACAAGATCTCGGTAGTCGACTGATCGACGGACACCACCAATCGGGGTCGGGGCCTATTCCCGGCCACTCGAAGATCAGTTCCCCACCATCGACCTGACGATCTCGTACATCATCTGCGTTCCGGTACGCACGTTCTCGATGGAGATCCGCTCGTTGTTGCCGTGCACGCCGGACTCGTCGGCTTCGGGGATCAGGAAGGGCGAGTAGCCGTACGCGGAGACGCCCCGATCCCGGAAGAAGTGGCTGTCCGTGAAGCCGGTGGACACCGCCGGGACGATGGCCGCGTCGGGGTAGTGGGCCTTGGTCACCCGGACGATGGTCTTGTAGAGCAGGTTGTCGGTGGAGGACACGGCCGGGGTGAAGCCCAGCAGCTGATCGATGGTGATCCCGGGGTCGTTGAGGGCGTCGCGGAGCTCACGCTTGAACTCGGCGACGTCCTGATCGGGCAGCAGCCGGCAGTCGAGCTGGGCTTCCGCCTCCGGCGGGATGACGTTGATCTTCGGGCTCCCTTCGAGGACGGTGATGGAGCACGTGTTGCGCGTCAGCGCAGCCAGCTCCGGGAACTGGGCCTGGAGGCGCAGCAGCTTGTCCCGGTCTTTCACGGTCGCGCCCATGTCGGTGAAAGCGTCCTTCCATTCGGGTGCTGCGGTCGGCGAGAGTCCCTTGAAGTAGGTATCCACCGCCGGGATGATGCGCGGCGCGAACTCGTAGGTTTGGAGCCGGTACAGCGCTCGGATGAGCCGGTTCACGGCAGACGCCACCGGGGGGGTCGAGCCGTGTCGCGGCGTTCCGTTGGAGGTGAGCTTGAACCAATACGGCACCTTCTGCGTGACCTCGATGCCGAAGCTCTGCCGCCCCTGGTTCACATCGCCCCCACCACCCTCGTTGATGACGAATCCGGCGCCCTGGAATGCTTCCGGATGGTGCTCCACCACCCATCCGGCGCCGTACGCCGCCCCCGCCTCTTCGTCGGCGGTGGCCATGAAGATCACGTCGCGATCCAGCGGCACCTTGGCCCGGTGCAAAGCCAGGAATGCCTCGAGCTCCACGATGCCCAGCGTCTTGGTGTCCAGAGTGCCGCGGCCCCACAGGTAGCCGTCTTTCACCGTTGCGGCGAAGGGGTCGACGCTCCAGTACTGCGGGTCCGCGGGCACCACGTCCATGTGGCTCAGCAGCAGGAGCGCCGGCTTCGAGCCACCCTTCAATCGTGCCCACACGTTGCCGCGCCCGGGTGCCGACGAAGCCGTGTCGAAGGGAATCCCCTCGGCGGTGAAGATCCGGGCGAAGAACTTCATCGTCTGGTCCTCGTTGCCGGGTGGGTTCGTCGTGTTGATCTGGATGTACTGCTCGATCCGCGACACCGCCTCGTCCTGGAGCTTGGTCATGTCCACGGGCTGTTGGGCCGCCGCGGATCGGACCCCGAGGGCCGCGAGACCGGTCGCGAGGAGCGCCGAGGCGAGGCCGCGAAGCGCGGCGGGAGAACGGGGGCCGGAGGGGTGGAGGAGGTCGCAGGTGGTCATGGGCGTTTTGTCGTTGGTGGGTCCGTCCCGGAGGCGTTCGGCCGCCCCGGCGGGGCGGGAGGAGAGGGTAGGGACCGTTCGGGGGCGCGGCAAGGCGGGTCCCATGGACGGTGACTGGAAGCGGCTCCGTCCGTAGAATGTCGACATGATGAACCGACGCGAGTTCGTGAGAACCGCCGGAGTGGCCGCCGCGGCCGCCGCGCTCCCGGAGTTGTCCGGCTGCCATACCCCGACCCGGGAGGCGCGCCGCCCGAACATCGTCTTCATCATGGCCGACGACCTGGGCTGGGGCGAGCTGGGCTGCTACGGTCAGGAGAAGATCCGCACGCCGAACATCGACCGGATGGCGGCCGAGGGCATGCGCTTCACGGACGCCTATGCGGGCAGTCCCGTGTGCGCGCCGTCTCGGTGCGTGTTGCTCACCGGCTACCACACGGGCCACGCCTACATCCGTGACAACGACGAGTACAACATCACCGGGGGCGACATCTGGCACGACCTCTCCCTGGAGGGCCAGCGCCCGATTCTCGCGGGGACGGTGACGGCGGGGACGGTGCTGCAGCAGGGGGGCTACCGCACGGCAGCCATCGGCAAGTGGGGCCTGGGCGGCCCCAACACCACCGGTGCGCCCAACGCCCAGGGCTTCGACCACTTCTTCGGCTATCTCTGCCAGCGGATCGCGCACAGCTACTATCCGCCCTACCTCTGGCGTGACCAGCAGAAGATCCCGCTGGAGAACGAGTGGGTCTTCCCACATCAGCCACTTCCGCCAGGCGCCGATCCGCAAGACCCCGCGTCGTACGCGCCCTACGAAGGGAAGGAGTACTCGCACGATCTGCTGGTCGCCGAGGCGTTGCAGTTCATCCGTGACAACCAGGCTCGTCCCTTCTTCCTGTACCTGCCCTTCACCATTCCACACGTGGCCTTGCAGGTCCCCGAGGACTCCGTGGAGGAGTACGAAGGTGAGCTTCCGGACACCCCCTACGTGGGGGACCAAGGCTACCTGCCCAACCGCACCCCGCACGCCGCCTACGCGGGCATGATCACCCGCATGGACCGGGACGTGGGGCGCATCGCCGCCCTCATCAAGGAGCTGGGCCTGGACGACGACACCATCGTCTTCTTCACCAGCGACAACGGGCCGAGCTGGGTGGGGGGTGTCGATCCCGACTTCTTCCGGAGCCGCGGCCCCCTGCGCGGCCGCAAGGCGCAGATCTGGGAGGGTGGGATCCGGGTGCCCATGGTGGCGCGCTGGCCCGGACGCGTCGCGGCCGGGACCACGTCGAGCCTCCCCGTCGGGTTCTGGGACATGATGCCCACGTTCGCCGAGCTCGCCGGCGCCGGCGCTCCGGAAGGCATTGACGGCGTGTCCATCGTCGCCACGCTGCTGGGCCGCTCGGGGCAAGACGTGCACGAATACCTCTACTGGGAGTTCGAGAACTCCGTCGTGGTGCGCATGGGCGAGTGGAAGGGCGTGCTGCCCGCCGGCAAAGACGCTCTGGAGCTCTACAACCTGGGCACGGACGTCGGCGAGACCACGGACGTCGCCGCCGCCAACCCGGAGATCGTGGCGGCCATCGAGGGCATCATGACATCCGCCCACACCGACTCCGAGCTCTTTCCGCTGAGGGAGGGCTAGCTGGCTGGAGGACCCGGCAGGTCAGCGGCCTGTCAGGACCGCGCGCCGTCGCGGATCCGCTGGAGCCTGGCGGCGAGGTCCGCCGCGACCTCCGGGAATTGGGCGATCACGTTGTCCCGCTCGCCCAGGTCCTTGGCCAGGTCGTACAGCTGGCCGTCGGGATCGTTGCCCAGCTCCATGTTGGTTCCGGGGTCGATCTTGGGACCCGCGTGCGGCTCGATGTACTTCCAGTCGCCGACGATGATGCCGAGGGCGCCGGCCTGCTCGACGACGAAGGCGCGAGAGAGCCCCGCCGAGCCCGTCATCGCAGGCCACGCGTTCACGCTGTCCCCGGCCTCGGCGGCGGTCAGCGACTGCCCGGTCAGAGACGCGAACGAGGCAAGGAAGTCGATCTGGCTCACCAGCGCGTCCGACCTTCCGGTCTCCACCCACCCCGGCCAGCGCACCACGAAGGGCACACGCGTGCCGCCGTCGAAGGCGCTGTATTTGCCCCCACGCAGGGGCCCGGCGGGCGTGTGTCCGTTGAGCTTCTCCACCGCCTGGTCGGCGTAGCCGTCGTCCAGCACGGGGCCGTTGTCGCTGGTGAAGACCACGACGGTGTTGTCCGCGAGGTTCAACCGATCGAGGGTTTTCGTTATCTCGCCGACGGTCCAGTCGAACTGGAGGATCGCGTCGCCGCGGGGCCCCAGCCCGCTCTTGCCGACGAAGCGAGGGTGAGGCACGCGTGGCACGTGGATGTCGTGCGTCGCGACGTACAGGAAGAAAGGCCCGTCGCGATGGCGCTCGATGAAGGAGACGGCTTTGCCAGTGAGCGTGTCGGCGATGTCTTCGTCCACCCAGCGTGCCTTCATGCCACCGCTCATGTACCCAATGCGGCTGATGCCGTTGACGATCGTCTTGTCGTGCCCCTGGGTGAGGCCCATGCGGAGCATCTCGGGATGCTCCGCGCCCGTGGGGTCGGTTCCCACCGGGTGGGAGTAGCTCACCTCGATGGGATCCGCCGGGTCGAGACCCACCACGCGCCCATTCTCCACGAAGACGCAGGGCACGCGGTCTCCCGTGGCCGGAATGATGAAGGAGTAGTCGAAGCCGACCTCCTTCGGTCCCGGCGCGATGGGGCCGTTCCAGTCCAGATCGCCGGCGCCTAGCCCCAGGTGCCACTTGCCCACGACGCCGGTGGTGTAGCCCGCGTGTTGCATCATCGAGGGCAGCGTGGTGCGACTCGTGTCGATGATCAGGCGCGCGTCCCCCGGCAGGACGCCCGTGCCCTTCTTGCGCCACGCGTACGCTCCCGTCAGCAGGGCGTACCTCGAGGGCGTGCACGTGGCGGCCGGTGCGTGTGCATTGGTGAAGCGACGGCCCTGGGACGCCAGGCGGTCGATGTTCGGGGTCGCGATCTTCGTCGCGCCGTAGCAGCTCACGTCGCCGTATCCCAGATCGTCGGCGTAGATGACGACCACGTTGGGCGTGGGCGCGGCCGGCAGGTGTCCGGGCCAGGATCGATCCAGGGCGCCTACGGCCCAGGCCCCCGCTCCGAGTCTCAGGAAGTCGCGACGGTCCATAGGTGCCAGGCCCACCCGGTGGGTGATGCGTGCGAAGGTCTGATTGCGGTTTCGCAGACTAGGTCGCCGCGCTGGGAGCAGCAAGGAGGGTCCTGTTCCACTTCCAAAGGCGGGCGTCGTGACAGCTCACTTCTACCGGGCGCGTGGCCGGATTATCATTCTCCCCGCCCTTTCCCGTTTCCGGAGATGACGGCGGGGTATTGGTACTGCTTCGCGGGCCCCACGGCCGCGGCTCTGGTGCCCCTCCCACTGTCGAGAGGAGAAGGCGAGATGACGGCCCTGCTCCCGGATCTCCGGATGGGAGACGCAGGGAACGGTCATTCCAAGGACCGTTAGCTCACCCCTTCGGCCGCACAATCTCCTCGTAGGGAGGATAGCCCCGAAGCGGCTCCAGGTCCGGATCGACATGGACCCAGAGACCGAACGCCGCGCCCTGGGCGAAGGCCCGTCTCAGAAGATCCACCGCCTCGTCGCGCTCACCCATCGAGGCCGCGATCCTGGCACGCCAGAGCGCGGCTCGCCCCCGCTCGGGCCCGAGTCCGGCGAGGACGTCGGCCCAGGACCGCGCCGCCGCCGGGTCGCCGAGGTGGGCTGCGATCACGCCCCGGTATCCGAGGACGTCGACGTGGGTCGAGTCGCCGGGAAGCGCCCGAAAGACCTCGCTCGCCTCGTCCCAGCGCTCCGCCAGGCAGAGCAGCCTCCCCTCCAGCGCCCGACCCCTTTCGGATTTCCGATAGGCGTTCGGCTGCTCCCCCCACCAGGCGAGTGCTTGCTCCAGGGCCCGATCTCGGGTCCCCGGGAGCCCGTGGGCACGGGCCTCTCCGGCGATCGTCAGGAGCACCTCCCCGGGGTCGATACCCAGGCCGGGGGGTGTTGCGGCGATCTCGTCGACGATGCCCGCGAGCTCGCTCTCCCGTCCGAGAGCCGCCAGCGCTCGTCCCTCGGACTCCATCAGGAAGCGTCGGTCCGCGGAGATGTGATCGTACGCTTCCCGCACGACCGCCAGCTCGCGCTCGTGCTCCCCGAGGGCGTGCAGGAGCTCGGCCCGCACCTCGGGAAGCGCGTACCACCGCAGGGCCATGGGGTTGTTGGAGGCGATTTCCTCTGCATTCGCCAGCGCTTCCCGGGGGCGATTTAGGTCAATCAGAGAGAGCAAGAGGGCGCTGTGGGCCGTCCCGTACGGCACGAGCCTCGCGCCCTCCCGAGCGGCGGCGAGGGCCGCGTTCCGATCGCCGCGGCGTCGGGCCTCCGACCAGTCGAAGCGGTACCGATCGTAGGGGGAGAGCCCTTCGCGCCGCGACTGGAGCATGGCGCGAATCGAGGCCACCCTTCCGGCGTCTCCGGCGTTCGACGCAGCCGACATGGCCAACATCAGGCTCCGAACGTACGTGGTGTCCAGAGCGTACGCGTGCATGAGCGCGTCGGCGGCCGACGCGTAGTCTCCCTTCGCCCACGACTCCAGACCCCGGGAGTACTCCAGGAAGGCGTCGTACGTGGGGGGCTGGACCGTCGGGGGGATCTCCCACGCGGTCAACTCGCTGAGGCGGGTCGCCAGAGCACCCATCACCTGCATCCGGACCGAGTCCACGGCGGCCTGGAAGTCCGAGACCGGTCCCCGGATCGGCTGAACCGCGGCCAAGCGCGTCCCCGACGTCACGTCCGCCACCTCCGAGTGGAACTCGAGGTCGTCGCCACGTCGGTAGTAGGACCCCGTGACCGCAACGCCGGCGTGAGCCAACCTGGCCACCTCCGCCGTCCCCGACCCGTTCCTCTCCCCGTCCACCATCGTCATCGCCTCGAGCACGGTCGAGGTCGGCACCACGAGGACACCCGGCGTCTGCGCCAGCCCCTCGGTAATCCAGTCGGCCACCATCCTCCCGACCGGGTCCAGCGACGCGTCGCCCGTCACGTTCTCGTAGGGCAGCACCACCACTCGGTTGGCCAGGGGGTCACGGCTTGCGCCGCTCCGCCCGATCTTCCACCACAGCACCGAGGTGGCCACCGCCAGCACACCCGCCATGACCAGCGCCCACCCGGGTACCCTGCGTGCCGGAGCCCGGGCGGCGGGTGCGGCCGTCGTAGACCGGAGGAGCCCGCTCTCGAGGACCCCCGAGAGCTCCCGTTCCAGCTCCTCCGCGCTCTGCTGGCGATCGGCGGGCAGCACGGCCAGCGCGCGGGTGATCGTCTGCTCGAGCACCTGGGGAACCGCGGGACGGAGCTCCCGGACGGAGGTGCGGAGGCCGGCGGTCTTGCGCGCGAGGATCACCGGCAAGGTCGCACCGGAGTAAGGCGGCTCGCCGATGAGCATCTCGTAGAGGACGCAGCCCAGGCCGTGGATGTCGCTCCGGCCGTCCACCTCGTGGTCGCCCGCCATCTGCTCGGGGCTCGCGTAGGCGGGGGTCCCCACCATCATCCCAGTCCGGGTCAGCCGATCGCCTCCCGCCACCGCAGCCGCCCGGGCGATCCCGAAGTCCGCCACGACCGCGTGCCCGGACTCGAGGAGGATGTTCTCCGGCTTAACGTCCCGGTGGACCACGTCGTGCGCGTGGGCGTGTGCCAGCGCATCCGCCACCTCGCGGGCGATCCGCACCGCCTCGTCGACGGGAATCTGCCGCTCGCGGGTAATCCGCTCCCGCAGAGACGGCCCCTCCACGAACGGCATCACGTAGTAGAGGAATCCATCCGCCTCGCCGGAGTCGAGGAGAGGCAGGATGTGGGGATGGCGCAGGGTGGCCGTGACCTCCACCTCTCGGAGAAACCGCTCCTCCCCCACGGCGGCGGCCAGATCGGGATCCAGCACCTTCACTGCCACCTGGCGGTGGTGCCGGAGGTCCTCGGCCAGATAGACCGTGGCCATCCCGCCCGCGCCGAGGACATCCTCGACGGCGTAGCGGTCGGCCAGGGCGGTTCGGAGATCTCCCAGGATGTCTTTCATCCGGGGCCCCGCGGTGTTGGGTTCCTGCGTGCGGCGATCGCGCCGATTCAATGTGCCACGGGTCGGGGCCGTGCGCCACGCGGGCGGTATCTCTTCGGCCTGGGCCGAAGGCGGTCTTCACGTTCTTCACGGTTGGACCGCACCCGGAAGCACCGGGTGGGGGAGGTTTCGTCCCGCGCGGCCTCGTAACAGTATGAAACCATATCGGTATGATTTCGTACTGAACTAGACCGACCCCTTCACAGGACGGCGCCGTGACCTCCCGGACACCCGCTCCCGCCTCGTTCATCCCCCTGAAGCCCGCCCGCTTCCACATCCTCCTGGCTCTGGCCGACGGAGCGCGTCACGGCTTCTCCATCCGGGAGGTGGTGGAGGCGCGGACGGAGGGAGCGGTGAAGCTCTGGCCCGCCACGCTGTACGGGGCGGTGAGGGACATGTCCGACGAGGGACTCGTGGAGGCTCTGGAGGGGGAGGAAGACCCCGACGACGACCAGCGCCGCCGGTATTATCGCCTCACATCTCTGGGGCGCGAGGTGCTGCGCGCCGAAGCCGACCGCCTCCAGTCCCTCGTGGACGCGGCGCGGGGAAGCGCCGCCCTGGGCCGAACGTGAGCCACGCCTCCCGGGGGCCCGAAGGCCCCCCTCGTCGAGGAGCCGGTGACGGGCTCCCCGCCTCCGTGGGGTGGGTGGTGGCCGCGTACGCCGCCCTGGGCCGCTTCCTGCCGGGTGACTTCCGGAGCCGCTTTCTCGACGACGCCGTCCGGGACCTCCGGGATACCCTGCGTGCCGGACACGCGCGCCGGGGGTGGCCCGGCGTGGTGACGGCGGGGACGGCAGCGCTGGCGGACATGATGCGCCGCATTCCGGTGGAGTGGTGGAAGGCCCTTCGGGGCACTGGTGAGAACAGGGGCCGTAGCGGGCACCCCGGAACGGGAGAGTGGATGATGACGCTGTGGAACGACCTCCGGATCGCCGCCCGGGCCCTGGCCCGCAGACCCGCCTATGCCATGGCGGCCCTGGTGACCCTTGCCCTGGGAATCGGCGCCACGGTGGCCATCTTCACCGTGGTCAACGACGTGGTCATCCGGTCCCTGCCCTACCCCGACGCCGACCGCGTGGTGGTCATCGAGCATCACGCGCCGGGCCTCAGCCTGCCCAACCTGGAGAACTCCGCCGGTACCCTGAACCTCTACTGGAAGCGCGCTGACTTTCTCCAGTCGCTGGCGGCGTACGACCAGCAGCAGCGCAACCTCCTGGGAGGCCCCCACCCCGATCGCGTAGAGGTGGTGGCCGTGACGCCCCAGCTCTTCCAGGTGCTGGGGGCGCACCCGTCCGTGGGGCGGGCCTTCACCGCCGACGACGCCGCCCAGGGTGCGGCCCCGGTGGGGATCCTCACCCACGCCGCGTGGGTGACTCGCTTCGGCGCCGACCCGGGTGTGGTGGGGCGCACCGTCCAGGTGGACGACGCGACCACGGAGATCGTGGGGGTCATGCCCGAAGGCTTCGCGTTCCCGGACCCCGACGCGGCGCTGCTGACACCCCTGTACGTGGATCCCAACGGCACCTTCGGCACCTTCGGCACCGCGGCGGTGGCCCGCCTGGCTCCCGGCGTCACCCTGGAGCAGGCCCAGGCCCGAATCCAGCAGCTCCAGTCGGGAATCTCCGAGATGTTCCCGGACATCACGCCGGACTTCCTGAAGCAGGCGGGGTGGGGCGCCACAGTCGAACGCCTCCAGGACAAAGTGGTGGGCGCGAAGATCGCCTCGGCGCTGTGGATCGTCCTGGCCACCGTGGGCTTCGTCCTCCTCATCGCCTGTGCCAACGTGGCCAACCTGTTCCTGGTGCGGGCGGAGTCCCGCCAGAAGGAGCTGGCCCTGCGCGCGGCCATGGGGGCCGGCCGGGGCCACATCGCCTCGGGCTTCCTGGGGGAGGCCCTGCTCCTCGGGGGCGTGGGCGGCGCCCTGGGTCTCCTCCTGGCCTGGGGCGGCATCCACCTTCTGGTGAGCAACGGCCCCGCGGCGCTCCCCCGCCTTCATGAGATCTCCGTGGACGGCACGTCGCTCCTCTTCGCCGGCCTGGTGTCCCTCGTGTCGAGCCTCGCCCTGGGAGCCATCCCTCTCGTCCGGTACTCGGGTGTTCGCCTGGCCTCCATCCTCCGGGACGGCGGGCGCGCCTCCACCGACGGCAGGGAGCGGCACCGGACCCGCTCCGTCCTGGTGACGGCCCAACTGGCCCTGGCCCTGGTCCTGTTGGTGGGCTCGGGCCTCATGCTGCGCAGCTTCGACCGGCTACGCTCCGTGGATCCGGGATTCGACCCCCACGACGTCCTTACCGTGGGGATGAGCCTGGGTGACGGTGTCGAAAACACCGAGGCCGCTGCCTTCTACCAGCGCGTGGCCGACGAGGTTGCGGCGCTCCCGGGGGTGCAGAAGGTGGGCCTCTCCTCCGCCATCCCCGTTGGCGGGGGCAACCACAACGGCGGCTCCTTCTACATCGACGACAAGCCCCGGGACGAGAGCCAGCTGCCCCCGGTGGCCATGTACAAGGCGGTGGGAGCCGACTACCTGGCGGCCCTCCGGCTTCCCCTCCTGGAAGGACGGGACCTGACCCGGACGGACTGGAACGGCGGCGAGCCGGTGGCTCTGGTGAACAAGGCCTTCGAGGACCAGTTCCTGGACGGCAAGGCCGTGGGGCGCGGCGTCCGGTGGGACACGGCGGGCGCATTCGCCCGGGTGGTGGGGGTCGTGGGCAACGTCCGGGAGCAGGGGCTTCAGGAAGACGTCCGGCCCTGGGCTTACCTCCCCATGGTGGAGGCGGGCTGGGCCTATCCCCACCTGAGCCGCATGTACCTCTTCATCCGCTCGGACCCGGGGACGGCACCCCCGGTCACGGCCATCCGGGACATCGTCGGCCGTCTGAACGCCTCGGTGCCCCTCACCACCGTGCGTACCATGGATCAGGTGATGGCCCGCTCCATGGCGGAGACGTCCTTCACCATGGTCCTGCTGGCCATCGCCACGGGGGTGGCTCTCTTCCTGGGCGCGGTGGGCCTCTTCGGTGTCATTTCCTACGTGGTGAGCCAGCGCACCCGTGAGATCGGCGTACGCGCAGCTCTTGGAGCCCGCCGGGAGGACATCCGCCGCATGGTCTTCCGCGAGAGCGCCGGCGTGGCGGTGGCAGGGGTGGCCCTGGGCCTCGTGGCGGCGTACGGCCTCACCCGCCTGATGGGCGCGGTCCTCTTCGACGTGAGCGCCACCGACCCCGTCTCCTTCGTGGCGGCGCCGGTGCTCCTGGTGGCCGTGACAGTGACCGCCACGTGGCTCCCCGCCCGCCGCGCGTCCCGGGTGGATCCCATGGAGGCGTTGAGAGCCGAATAGCCCCTACCGGCGGGGTCGATTCCCGGGAGCCGGGGGCAAAAAGTGAAGGACTACTCGGACCGCAACACCTCCACCGGGTCCAGCCTGGCCGCTCTGCGAGCAGGCAGGATACACGCCAGGGCGGCCACGGCGGCGTACGCCGTCGCGACGGCCAGGTACGTAGCCGGGTCGGTCGCCGGAACGCCGAACAGGAGCCCCCTCAGCACCCGGGAAAGGGCGAGTGCGGCGACGAGCCCGACGCCCAGGCCCAGCAGCGCGGTCCGCATGCCGTCCAGCACGATGTTCCTCACCATCCCTCCGGGCTGCGCGCCGACTGCGATCCGGATGGCCATTTCCCGGGCGCGCTGCGCCACGGCGTGCGCGATCACACCGTACATCCCGATGGCCGTGAGGACGAGCGCCACGAGCGCGAATACGTCCACGAGCAGCATATTGAACCGCGGAGACACGAACTTGCTCGTCTCGTATTGGGTCAGAGGCACGAAGCTGGAGATCTGCACGTCGGGGTCCACCGCCTTCAGGCGCTCCTCGGCCGCGCTCTGGAGGGATCCAAGTGAGGCGGCGGTTACCGGGCTCGCGGTACGGATGACGTAGTACGTCGCCCACCGAGGCTCCTGGGCTTTGGGCCAGTAGATCTCCGCCCTCAGGGCGTCACTGCTCCTGAGCGGGGGTACGTCCGGAACGACACCCACGATCTCCATCGTGCGATCGTGCATCGTCACCCGCCGGCCGAGGGCCTGGCCGTCCCCAAGGTATCGATCCACGAAGCTCCGGTTCACGACGGCGACCGGCAGGCTCCCGGCATCATCGGCCGAGGTGAATTCGCGTCCCTGCACCACGGGCAGCCCGAGGGCCGCAAAGTACCCGGGGCCGATGTCGAACCAGCGCGTCGAGGGGCGCTGATCGGCCGACGGATTGGGACTTCCATCGATCTCGAAAGAGCCCGTCTCCACTCCCCCGAAGAGATGTCCGGCCGAGGTCGTCCCTACGCCCACGACACCGGGTAGCGATCGGAGCGCTTCCGTCCCTCGCTCGAAGAGCGCCGCAGCCTGGGGGCCCTGCGGGTACTTGTCTCTGGGCGCCAGGGCCCAGGTGGTCACGATGTCGGCCTTGTCGAACCCCGGGTCCCAACGTGTCAGCCCGACGAAGCCCTTGGTCATCAGACCCGCCCCGATGAGCAGGACGAGCGCCAGGGCGGTCTCCCCCACGACGAGGGCGTTCCGCAGGCGGCTCTTCCTCCAACTCCCGGTGTGTGTCGATCGCAGGCTCCCCGCGAGGTCGGTTCGCCCGGCCTGGATGGCGGGTGCCAGACCGAAGAGAAGGGCGGTCAACGCCGAAAGGCCGATCGTGAACAGGAGTACGCGCGGATCGACGTGAACCTCGGAGAGCCTCGGGATCGAGCTCGGCGCCACGGTGAGGAACGCGTCCGTCCCCCACCAGGCCAAGAGGAGACCCAGGCCGCCTCCGACCACGGAGACCACGGCGCTCTCGGTCAGGAGGTGACGCGCCCGGCGCCCGGCGCTCGCGCCCAGCGCGGCTCGCAGGGCGAACTCACCCGTCCGATCCGTGGCCCGCACGAGCAGGAGGTTGGCGACGTTGACGCACCCGATCAGCAGAACGAAGCCCACCGCTCCCAGGAAGATCCAGAGCGTGGCGCGGATCGGCCCGGACACCTGGTCTCGCAGCAGATCCACACGGATGCCCCATGCGCTGTTGGTGTCGGGATATTCCTCGGCCAGGGATGCGCGTATGCTCTCCATATCGTCGCGCGCCTGCTGCACGGTGACTCCCTCGGCCATCCGCCCAAGCACGAAGAATCCGCGCCAACTCCGGTTCGCGTAATCCTCCCCGATTGCCGTGAGCGGGCGCCATACGTCGACGAACCCGAACTGATAGATCCAGGCGTCCGCCGGTAGCACGCCGATCACCCGCACGCTCTGTCCGTCCAAGGTCATCCGGGTGCCCAGAACCGCCGGGTCCCCGGCGAAGTGGTCCATCCAGAACCGGTGGCTGATGAGGGCCACGTCGTTGCTCCCGGCCGGCAGGTCGTCCGATGTCATCAGGCGCCCCAGCTCGGGTTCGATTCCCTGCACGGTGAACCAGCCCGGCGTGGCTACTCCTCCACGTATCGACCGGGTGCCTTGCACGTCGGAGAGGACCAAGGTCCCGCTGCGCGCGAGCCCCATCGCCTCGATCGACCTGCTCATCCGTGCCCAGTCGTCCACGTTTGGAGGCGACGCGGTAACGGTGGCGCCGAGACGCTCGTTGGTCTCGGCGATCTGCACGACCCGCTCCGAGTGCGGGAACGGCAGGGGGCGAAGCACGACGCTGCGCAGCACGGTGAAGATGGCCGTGTTCGCGCCGATTCCGAGCGCTAGGGTCGCGATGATGGCCACGGTCAGCCCGGGCCGTCGAACGAGGGTTCTGACGGAATACCGTAGATCCTGTACCAACGCCTCCATACCCCACCTCCACCTGTGACCGGGCGACGGGAGGGTGCGCTCGGATCCTCTCTCCGGCAACCTCGATGCCAGGCGACTGCACTGTATTTGGATGACGCCGGGGGACCGCGCCGCGGAAGGAAGAGAAGGGATGCGGGCCTGGAGGGGCCCGCGTGCGGGAACAGCCCACTGGTGGCCGGTTCCGGGACAGCGCGTCCCACTTCCGCGCAGTCATCTCCCGGCAGACGTCTCATGGGCCAGGGGGTAGAGCACCAGGCCGTGCCTCGCGCCGCTACGTGTGGGGATATGCCAGCCTACCGGCGGTCCCGTCGCGGTGCTACGCTTCCCGCATGACCGACCCGAATCACCTGCCCCGCATCTACGACGACAAGGAAGTGGGTAAGCTCCTGGAGCGGGCGACGGAGCTCCAGCGCCAGGACCCGGCGGGCACTCCGGCGTCGCGCGGCCTCTCCCTGACCGAGCTGGAGGAGGTGGCCGCCGAGGCGGGAATCGATCCCCGGTTCCTTCGCCAGGCAGCGGCCGAGATGGCGTCCGGGTCCCGGGCCGCCGAGGGGTGGGAGGTGGTCACCGGGGAGCGCCTGACCGTGGTACGCGAGGCGGTGGTGCCCGGTGAGCTCGACCAGGACGGGTTCGAACGAGTCGCCGAGGCCATCCAGGTGAATGCCCGCGAGACCGGTCAGGCCAGCCTGTTGGGCCGGACCCTGACGTGGCAGGCCGAGACCGCCGGGAAGACACGCACCATCCAGCTCTTCGTGACCTCCCGGTCCGGCGAGACCCACATCCGGGCGGTGGAGCGCCTCCACCAGATGGCGTCGGGGCTGTTCGCCGGCACCGTTGTGGGCGTCGGCGCGGGCGTTGGTCTCGGCGCCGGCCTTCCCATCGCCCTCACCGTACTCGGCTCCCCGCTCCTGGCCGTCGCGTTTCCCCTCGGGGTGGCCGGAGTGACGCTGATGGGGTGTCGAGAAATCTATCGTCGCATCGTCCGAAGCCGGGACCGCGCCGTGGGCACGCTGGTGAACGCAATCGTCGAGGCGGCAGGCGCCGCCATTGCCGAGCAGTCGCTTCGCGGACCCGAGAGGCCGCCGGAGCTTCCCCGGGGTTGATTCCCGGAGGGTCGGGTCACACCCCGTTGGGCTCCTGACGCAGGAGGTCCTCACCAGCTTCCTCGCCGAGTGGAAGATCCGGTGCCGGGACCCCGCGACTGTCTTCTTCTCCTCACCCGTGATGGAAGTGATCGGTCGTCGGCGCTGCCACCCTCACTCCAGCTTGAAGGCCACCACGGGGTCCACCCGCAACGCGCGCAGCGCGGGGACCAGGCTCGCCACCACGACGGTGGCCAGCACCAGAACCGCCACCCCGCCGAGGATCCACGGGCCCGTGGGAACGGCCCCCACCAGCGCCGACCGGACGAGCGATCCGGTGACGACGGCGAGCCCTACCCCCAGAGCGATTCCCACGCCGGACAGCGCCAGGAAGAAGCCGAGGACCGACCGGAGGATCTCGCCGGCAGTTCCGCCCAGAGACATGCGGATGCCGATCTCCCGGGTCCTCCGGACCACGGCGTACGAGAGCACCCCGTAGATCCCCAGGACGGACAGGAGGACCGCCACCCCGGCCAGCCCACCCAGGAGGATGGAGGCGAGCCGGGCCCACCGGTAGTTCCGGTCGCTCCGGGCCCGGTCCCGCAGGGGCTCCACCGAAACCGGCACGTTGGGAAGGATCCCCCGGATCACGGCACTCGTCGCCGCTGCGACGGCGCCGAGGTCGCCTTTGGCTCTCAGAACCACGTTGAACGCGGGCTGGGGATACTGCGCCGCTGCCCGGTAGTACTCCAAGGCCTCCGAGCGGGCGAAGCCGTACCGGACGTTCCCCACCATCCCCACCACCTGGTGCCAGACACCGTCGGCCTCGGTGCCGATGCGGATGCGCTTGCCCACCGGGTTCTGCCCGGGCCAGTAGCGTTGCGCCAACGCCTCGCTGACAACGGCGACCGGGACGCTTTCCTCCCCCCCCGCGTCTGTCGCGTCGAAGCTGCGGCCGGCGAGGACGGGAATGCCCATGACCTCGAAGTAGCTCGGGCTCACCACGCTGCTGTGGAGGATGGTCTCCTCCACGCCTTCCGATGTCTCCACCGCGGCCGGGGGCATGGAGTACGAGCCCATGAGGGGCATTTGTGACGCAAGGGCCGCCCCTTCGGCTCCCGGTACCGACGCGAGTCGGCCTGTGAGGTTGTCGAAGAAGGCGTGAATTTCGTCTCCGTCGGCCCGCCGGAGCTGAGGAACCGATACGTACATCGAGACGGCGCCCTCGACGCGGTATCCCGGATCGCGCGCCATGGACAGCCGGTAGCTCTCCAGGAACATGCCGGATACGGACAGAAGGAGGACCGCCAGGGCCACCTCGACAACGACGATGGTGCCGTGACTGCGGAGCCCTCGCCGACCCCCGGACGCACCCAGTGCCCCTTCACGCAGGGTGGCGTTGAGCTCGGAGCGGCCGGTCTGAAGCGCCGGCAGCAAGGCCACCAGTGCGGCCAGGCCCACGGTGAGCGCCGCGACCACCAGGACCACCCGGCCGTCGATAGCGATCTCACCGGCCCGGGGCACGGTCATGGGGAGGGCGGCGATGAACGGAGCGAGGGAGACCCGTGCCAGGAGGCCACCCAGGAGCCCCCCGAGGCCCGCCAGGACCAGGCTCTCCCCGAGGACCAGTCCCGCCAGCCGACCCGAGCCTGCCCCGAGGGCGGCATGGACGGCGAACTCCCGGCGGCGCTCGGCGGATCGGGTCAGCAGGAGGCTGGTGACGTTGGCGCATCCCACCAGGAGTACCATGAGCGCCGAACCCAGGAGGAGCAGGAGCCCCAGCTGGGCGCCGGCGACGGTGACCTCCCGGAGGGGGAACACCAGGACCTCGAAGTCCCGCTCCTCGGGGTGTACGGTTGAGATTTCCGCGGTGACGCGGCTCAGGTCCGCGCGGGCCTCCTCCAGCCCGACGCCGGGAGCCAATCGACCGACAGCGTTCAGGTACCCCGCGCTCCGCGTCTCATTGCGGAGGCGGCTGTCGCCGAAGTGGATCCACAGGTCGGTGGACTCGCCGGGAAATCCGAACGACTGGGGCATGACGCCCACCACGGTGTACTCGGTGTCGTCCAACCGGATGGCGCGCCCCACCACCCCGGGATCGCCCCCGAAGCGTCTCATCCACAGCCCATGGCTCAGGACCACCACGGGAGCGGCGCCCAGGACGTCGTCCCCAGTCACGAGGTAACGTCCCCGCTCGGCGGGCACGCCCAAGGCGGCGAAGACGCCTGAAGTCACCACGGCACCGTAGACCCGCACCGGCTCGTCCCCTTCTTCCAGAGACCCCGACCAGCCGGCGTACGCGCCCAGGTGGGTGAACGAGTGGGCGTCCTTCTCCCAGTCGAAGAAGGTGGCCGGTGGCGTGGCGAACCACCCGCTGGCGTCCGCGGCGCCAGGCGGCGCCGAGAACCAGTCCGGATCCACACGGGACAGGTTGACGAGCTCGTCGGAGTGGGGGTACGGGAGGGGACGCACAAGCACCCCATCCACCATGGCGAACGCCAGGGTCGTGGCACCGATGCCCACGGCGAGGGTGACCACGACAACCAGGCCGAATCCGGGTCGGCGGGACAGCCCCCGCACTGCGTGTCGGATGCCGGCGCCGAGGCTCAGGCCCGAGGAGCCGCCGCCCCCGCGGTAGGCGAAGGCGAACCGGGCGACGTAGCCCCAGTACCACAAGGCGGCCAGGACCCGAGACCGGTCTCTCCACCGGGTGGCCATCTCCTCCCTGGCGTCGCCGAGGATGCTCCGTCCCCTGGGATCGCGACCCACCAGGAGCTGGAGGATGCGCTCTGCGGCACGAGGGGGGCGCGGTCCTTCCGCCCGGCGGGTCATCGGTCCGTCTCCAGGAGAGCCCGCACTCCGTCCCACATGTTCAGGAGTCGGGCGCGTGCCTCGGAGAGCTCCGCTACGCCCGCCTCGGTGACGCTGAACCGCCGGCGGGGGTGTCCACCCCGCTCGGGGGATCCTCTCTCGACCTCCCAGGTGAGCAGGCCTTTGGCCTCCAGGCGCTCCATGGTCTTGTAGAGCGACCCCCGGGAGACCACGTGGCCGGCTTCGCGATCCAACTCCCGCAGCACGTCCAGGGCGAACGCGCCTCCCCCCAGCCGGAGCACCGCCAGGAGCACCAGATGCTCCACCTCACCCATCGGCTTGTTTCCCATCCTCCCCTACCTCCCGCGCGATGTCGACGTTGTCTACGTCGACCTATAGATGGGCCTTCGTATCGATGTAGACAAGGTTGACATCGGTTCGGGTTGGAAACCCCAGGTGAGGATCGATTTCCTTGACTCCGCCCCGCGAGTGTCTGAACAGTTCACTTCAAATGGCGGGTACTCCTTCTTCCATCGCTGCGACCAGCACGCTGGCCATGGTCCGCGCCGCCGAGGCGCGTGGGGTTCGCACGGCCGACGTTTTGCGGAAGGCCGGCGTCGCCCGGGAGCTCATCGAGGAGCCCGACGCCCGCCAGCGGAGTGGCGACAACGAGCAGGACCGCCGCGGCGGCGCGGAGCAGTAAGCGGTTCATGTGAGCTTCCCCCGCACTTGAGTCGTTTATGTCGAACGCCGCTCGGCCGTCCGTCCTTCCCGGCTTCGCCGGCTCCTCTGCCTACGACAAGGGCGGAAGCCATGTTATGACATTCCGCGCCAGTTTCTTGACGGTTTGCGGCAATCGGCGACGGCAGACCTTGCGGCCTACCTCCTGGCCGGGCCGCGAGCCTGCCCGGTGGACCGGGCCCTGACCGCACTGTCCACCTTCGCCGACAATCGCGGGCATGCGCAGGTCCGCGTGCGCGTTCCAACGCTCGGGATTCGCTAGATTCGAGACTCCCCGGGCTGGACACCGTGCCCTCGTTCAAGCAACCGCGTCAAAGGCACCATGCTCATCGTGACCGCGCTGGGCGGCAACGCGCTCCTCCGCAGGGACGAGGAGATGACCGCCGAGAATCAACGCGCCAACGTGCGCGTGGCGTGTGAAGCCCTCGCCGCCATCGCAGCGGATAACAAGCTCGTCGTGACCCACGGGAACGGTCCGCAGGTGGGGCTTCTCGATCTCTGGCAGACGGCCTACGCGCCCAGCACGCACTTCCCCTTCGACGTACTGGGCGCCGAGACCGAGGGCATGATCGGCTACATGATCGAGCAGGAGTTGGGGAATCTGGTGCCCTTCGAGCGCCCCATCGCGACTCTGCTCACCATGATCGAGGTCGACCCGGCGGACCCTGCCTTCTCTGCCCCGTCCAAGTTCATCGGGCCACGATATGGGCAAGAGGCCGCCACGGCACTCAGGGCGGAGAAGGGATGGGTCCTGAAGAAGGACGGAGAGCATTGGCGGCGCGTAGTGCCGTCTCCCGATCCCAGACGGATCTTCGAGCTCCGCCCCGTGCGGTGGCTCCTGGACCACGACACCATCGTCATCGCGGCGGGGGGAGGCGGAATCCCGACCATGTACCAGCCCGGCGAGGAGCGGAAGCTCGTGGGCGCGGAGTGCGTCATCGACAAGGACCTGGCTTCGGGGCTCCTTGCCAGCGAGCTATCCGCAGACCTCTTCGTCATGCTGACCGACGCGGACGGCGTCTACGTCGACTGGGGCCAGCCGACGCAACGGAGGATCCGCCGGGCATCTCCCCGGGCCATGGAGCGCTTCGACTTCGCCGCGGGATCCATGCGCCCCAAGGTGGATGCGGCACGGCGGTTCGTGGAGGCCACCGGTCGAAGAGCCGCCATCGGGGCGCTGACGGACCTACCGAGCATCGTGCGGGACGAGGCCGGCACGAGCATCTCCGGTGACGAGAAGGACATCCTCTTCGGATGAGCACATCGGCGGGCAGCGGTTCATCTGAAGCGTTGCCGCCCACCCTTGCCGAACCAGGACAGCGGCGACCGGTAGCTCACCCCTTTGGCCGCACGATCTCCTCGCAGGGAGGATAGCCCCGAAGCGGCTCCAGGTCCGGATCGACATGGACCCAGAGACCGAACGCCGCGCCCTGGGCAAAGGCCCGTCTCAGAAAACCCGCCGCCTCGTCGCGCGAAGGACGTGGAGGTGAAGGGATCCCTACAACCTTCCGGGCCTATACCCCGTCACACTATACATCATCGATGTATAGTGGAGGCACCGTGTTCACACCTGAGCTGAAGAAGGGGAGCGTGGAGCTCCTCGTACTGGCGTTGCTGGCCGAAGCGCCGAGACACGGATACCAGATCGGCAAGCTCATCGAGGCTCGATCGCGCGGGCTCCTGACCTTCAGGGTCTCGTCGCTCTATCCGGTGCTGGCGCGGATGGAGGAGCGCGGGTGGGTCCGTGGCCGATGGGTGGAAAAGGGGGAGCAGCGGCTGCGCTTCTACCACCTGACCTCACCGGGCAAGGCGGCCCTGGCCCGCAAGCAGGAGACGTGGCGCACATACGCCCGGGTCATCGATGAGCTGACGGGGTGGAGCCATGCGTAACTGGACCGAGTGGGTCAAGGAACACCTGCCCCTGCATGACTTCGAGGCACCGGCGGCGAGGGCGATGGTGGAGGAGGTGGCTTCGCTGCTGGAGGAGGTGTACCGCGCGGCCCTGGCCACGGGCCGCTCCCCGGAGGCGGCCGACGCCGAGGCCCGAGCCCACATTGAGGACTGGGACGCGTTGGCCGCCGACCTGGGGCGGGCTCGCCGCTCCCGGCGGGAGAGCGCGACGCACCGCGCCGCCGAGTGGGCCGACCGGCAGCTGCGTGAACGGGGGAGCCCGGCCACCTGGATGGCCGACGTTTTGTTGGACGTGCGTCGGGCGGCCCGGTCCCTGGCGAGGACCCCGGTGTTCACCACCGCGGTGGTCCTCCTCCTGGGACTGGGTGTGGGAGCCAACGCCGCGATCCTCAGCGTGCTGGAAGCGGTCTTCATAAAGCCGCTGCCCTACCCGGCGCCGGAAGAGGTGGTGACCCTCTGGTCCACCACCGTGAAGCGAGACGGCCGGGGCCCCGGATCGTTCCCGGACTACCTCGACTGGCGTCGGGACAACCGGACGTTCCAGGCCATGGGGGCCGCCCAGGGCATGCTGGCCAGCATCACCGAAGAAGGAGTGCCGGTGCAGGTTCAAGGGTCCAGGGCCACCGCCAGCCTTTTCGACGTGTTCGAGGTGAAGCCGGCCCTGGGCCGAACGATCCAGCCGGAGGAGGACGCGAGCGGTGCGCACGTCGTGGTGCTCAGCTACGACATCTGGAACCGCCTCTTCGGACGGGACCCGGAGGTCCTGGGGAAGACGCTCCGACTGAGTGGAGAAGCCTACGCGGTGGTGGGCGTCATGCCGAAGGATTTCGTCGTGACGTCTCCGTGGAACGCCAACGACCGCATGCTGTTCTGGACGCCCTTCCCCACCGACGTAACCACCGCCTTCCGGGACAGCTATGCCTACCCGATCTACGCCCGCCTCCGGGACGGCGTGTCCCTGCAGGCCGCCCGGGACGACATGGAGCGCGTAGCCCTGCATCTCGCAGACGCCTACCCGGAGACGAACCGGACGATACGGGTGATGGTTTCGCCACTCCACGCCGTGCTCTTCGCAGGCGCCAGCGGTCCGCTGGTCATGGTGCTCGGCGCCGCTCTGCTGGTGCTCCTCATCGCGTGTGGCAACGTGGCCGGGTTGCTCCTCGCCCGGGGCGCGGTCCGGCGGCGCGAGGTGGCGCTCCGGGCCGCCCTGGGCGCCAGTCGGGCTCGCATCATCCGGGAGCTGATGACCGAGAGCGGGCTCCTGGCCCTCGCAGGGGGTGGGGTGGCCATGGTCCTCGTCACGACGGGGATCGCCGCGCTGCGCGGATTCCTCCCCTCTACGCTCCCCCGGGTGTTGGACGTGGCCGTGGACGGGCCCGTCCTCGGGTCGGCCCTGGCACTTTCGCTACTCACCTCCCTGGTCTTCGGCCTGGCACCGGCGCTGCAGGCGGCGCGCGCGAGCCACGTGGAGGCGCTGAAGGAGGGGAACGAGGGTGGCTATCGTGGTTGGCGAGGTCGCGTGCGGCGAGGTTTCGTCGTGGCCCAACTGGGCCTGACCCTCGCCCTCCTCTACGGGACCGTGCTGTTGGTGGGCAGCTACATGAGGGTCCGCCAGCGTGACCAGGGCTTCGACCCGAATAACATCCTCACCGCCAGTGTGACGTTGGCCGCCTCGCGCTACGACACCGACGAGGCCCGACTCGCCTTCTTCCAGGAGGTGCTGGCTCGCCTGGAAGCCCTCCCCGGCGTACGTCAGGCAGCCGCCGTGAACCGCCTACCCTTCGAAGGGGGGACAAACGCGCGCATCACGGTGGAGGGTCGGCCGGTTCCGACGGACCCCAACGAGCGGCCCCTGGTGGAGCGAAAGACCGCCGTCGGCGACTACCTGTCGGTCATGGGGATTCCACTCCACGAGGGTCGGTCGCTGGAGGTGGCCGACGCCTCGGGGATCCGCGGGGTGGTCATCAACCAACGCATGGCCGAGCGGATATGGCCCGGCGAGGATCCGCTGGGCAAGCACTTCACCTTTGGCGACGCCGAGCCCGGATGGCTCACCGTCGTGGGCGTGGCCGCGGACGTGAGCCAGTGGGGCCTCGAATGGGGCACGCTGAACGAAGCCTATCGGGCCTACCCGCTCTACCCCCAGCGCACCATGTACCTGGCATTGAAGACCGACGGAGCTCCGGAGCGCCTGGTGGGAGAGGTCCGTCGCACCTTGCTGGCCCTGGACCCGAACCTGCCGCTTACGAAGATCCGGACGGGCCGACAGCTCGTGAGTGACCACCTGGACCAACGGGAGTTCGCCACGGCGCTCATCGGTGTCTTCGCGGTTCTGGCGCTCGTCCTGACGATGGTGGGGATCTACGGGATCATCTCGTATTTCGTGGCCCATCAGACCCACGAGCTGGGTGTCCGGATGGCATTGGGCGCAGGCCGAGGACGACTGCTCCGCTACGTCCTGGGCAGGGGGCTGGCGCTGGCCGGCACCGGCGTGGCAGTGGGCGTGTTGGGCGCCTACTCCGCGACACGGGTTCTCCGGAGCCTGATCTTCGGCGTCAGCTCCACGAGCCCATGGACCTTCGCCGGTGCGGTGGGCGTGATCCTGACCGCCACCACCGTCGCCGCCTGGGCTCCGGCCCGGCGCGCCACCCGAGTGGACCCGGCTCGGGCGCTTCAGTCCGAGTAGGACGTCTCCGCGCGGTGACGCGATCTACGCGGCATCCGTGCGTGCCCGTCCTGATTTCACCGTCCTCGGGGAGTTCGTGTCGTTGTTTTCGGGCGAGTACGATTTCTCCAAGAGCGACGACTGAGACGTCTTGCCGGACAGGCGGCTCTTCATGGTAAGGAGCGGCCCGCTGGTCGGACGTCCGATCCAGATCATGCTCCACTGGCTGCCGGGAGTGGAGGCGGCGAGGGGCACCCGCTAGACCCCATCGTGCTCCTCATGTCGACACGGCGGGTGGATTTCCTTCTATGGGGCTGGCGGTCAAGATGCACCCTCCCTACACGCCGTCGGGTCGGTTCTTGGCCGCCGGCGTCCGCGTCGCTTGAGATGCCGGATCGCTTGCTCAGCGCGAGATGGCAGATGCGTTGCTCAAGCTCCGCGTCACAGTCGGGAAGACGGTCACAGCCGCTGCGCCACAGCGCCAGAGTGATCGCCGCGATCTGACGCGCCAGGGTGAGCTTCGCCAGGTTCGGCTTCGTCCCTTCTTCCAGGAGCCGCTCGTAGTGCCGGTAGATGCGATCGTCCTCCGCTCGACCGATCACCGTCGTCGTCGCGCCCTTGAAGATCCGCTTCAGCGTGTGGTTGAAGTTCTGGTTCAACCCCCGCGTCCGCTGCACCGCCGTCTTCACCCACTCGCCGCTCGGGGCCCGTACCCAGTCCGACGAGCTCCGCATCACGATCCCCAGGCCGCAGTAGGCCCAGAACCCGCTTCGGCTCCGGAACCGGTACGGCGTCACCACCACCGGCAGGAGCTCGGCTGTACGGATCGGGCCCAAGCCCGGACACGTCTTCAGCAGCCGCCACTCCCGCTGCGTGCGCGCTTCGGCCAGCAGCGTCTTCTCGGCTCTCGCCTTCAGCCCCGCCAGCGCGAACGCGTCGGGCTTGTCGCGCTTCGGACCTCGGCTCTTGCGCACCCCAGCCACCACCAGCTCCTCCACGTGCGGCTCCGGCACCTCGTGCAGCCACTCCGAGAGCGTTCCCTCCTCCAGGCACACGTGTCGGTTCCGCCCGATCCCTCGCAACACCTCGATCAGCGCCCGCGCGTTCGTCTCCACCACATGCGAGCCCAACCGCTTCCCGCTCGGGCCCACCACCGCCAGCGTGCAGGTTGACGCATGCGCGTCCAGCCCGATATACCTCTCCATGGGCGTTCTCCTCCTCGGTCTGTGGGTACCTCGCTCGCGCTGATGCAAGCGCTCCCACTCCGAGAGGTGAACGCCCTTCCTCCTTCACGCTGATCAGGTGCTTGCCCGGCCCAGTAGCGGACGCCATGCCCCTATGATGCCTATCCTTATGTTCTTTGCGCGGTCGCCCTCCCCTTCATTCCGGAGCACCCATGCCCCTCCCCCGCCGCTCCTTCCTCGGCTGGCTCGGCGCCGGCATGCTGGTTCCTTCGACCTCCCGCGGGCCCTGGGCCCGGGAGCCACTCCCGGACCATCCGGACCCCGTGAGCCCGGATTGGGACATGAGCTGGGTGGACGGGCTCACCGGCGATTACCGGGCGGCGTTCGACGCGCCCGCGGTCGACGAGGGTTCCGGACTCTGGCGCGCCTGCATGTGGCGTGACGAGTACCAAGAGGTCTACGGTGTCGACAGGTCGACACTCAGCGCCGTCCTGGTGATCCGGCACAAGGGCATCCCGCTCATCATGGATGACTGGTATTGGGACTACTTCAAGGTGGGCAGAGATCAGAAGTTGAAGGACCCGACCACCAACAGGTGGACCACCATCAATCCCATCCGGACCACCCCACCCGACACACCGCCGCAATACGCCGACTACAATCTGGAGCGCTTCATGGCCACCGGCGGGATCGTGCTGGGCTGCCATATGGCGTTTCAGATGGTGACCGCCAAGTTCCGCAAGGAGTACAAGCTCGGGCCGGATGAGGCGGAGGCGAGAGCGAAGGAGCACATCATCCCCGGCATCGTCCTGCAGCCGTCCGGGATCTTCGCGGTGCTGCGCGCTCAGCAGGCAGGATGCAACTACGTGCTGGCGACGGAATGACGGCCACTGCCACCGGATCCAGCCTTCATGCGCACCGGGGTCACGATCGGGTACCACCGGCTAGGCGATCTGCTCGGCCAGGGGGGGTGGGCGACGTGTACCGCCAACCGCCTTCGTCCTACGGCGTCGGGCTCGGCCACGACACAAAGGACGCCCAGCCGTCCCAAGCCGGGTCGTGGGTAAGGCGCACCGGATTGCTGCCGTCCGCGTCGATTCGATAGACCTCGAAGTTGCCGTCACGAAGGCTCTGGAAGACCATGAACCGGCCGTCGGGTGACCACATGGCGTTCTCGTCGCGCGTCTCGACAGCCGTCACCTGATGGTCGTCACTGCCATCGGCGTTCATGACGCGGATCATCCCCTCCATCCGGCTTCCGGTCCTGTACTTCCGAGAATAGGCGATGCGGCGGCCGTCGGGTGACCACGTCGGGAAGATCTCCCATTCGGTGGTGTGGGTCACTCGGGTTTGCCGGCTACCGTCGAGCGCCATGGTGTAGATCTCGTAGTTGCCGTCACGATTGGACATGAACAGGACGCGGGCGCCGTCGGGAGACAAGAAGGGCCGTTCGTCACGGGCGTCGTTGGTCGTCAGACGGCGAGCGTGCGCCCCGTCGGCGTCCATGATCCAGATCTCGGACCTCGTCTCGAAATCCCGGACGAAGAGGATCTGTTTGCCATCGGGCGTGAACTCGGGGTGCTCCTCCTTCTCGGGGGTGCCCGTGAGTGGGTGTACGTCGGTCCCGTCGATGTCCATCCCGTAGATGTCGAAGTTGCCACCGCGATCGCTCAGGAAGATGATCCTGCTTCCGTCGGGGGAGGCCGCTGGACAGAGGTCCTTGGCGGGGTGCCGGGTCAGGTTCGCCGGCTCCCGCTCGCCAGGCCGGAGGAGATAGACATCCTGATTGCCGTTTCTCCCGGAGTAGAAGAGGATGGCGTAGTCGCGGTCGGGGACCACCTCCAAGACAGCGCTTGGAACGAACAAGAGAACGGTCATGGCCCCGTACAAGGCGTAACGCAACGTCATCGCGCGCCCCTGTCAGAACTCGATCGTGGTGGTCGGGGTGGGATTGTCATGACACGCACCCGCTGCCTTGCCATCACGCACCACAGCCGTGCCGTATGATACATGTTCAAGCGACATATGCCGACCACAGAGACCGGAGGACAGGCGGCAAGATACCCCCGGTTGTCTGGAGACACGCGAGCGGGTGCGTTTTGGAGGGCTGACCCTCTCCTGGCTTGTTGAACGGGGGATTGGAGGCTCTTGCTCCGACCGGAGCTGATTCGGCCTGGATCTGGACGGTCCGGGGCAACCAGCGTACCTATCATCCACCTGCCGATTCTGCATGGGCGGCTCCACGGGCCACCCGGTATGCCAATCCACTGCGCGGGGGTCGGCATGTCCACCTTTCTCTTCACGACGCTTCCCTCGAACGACCTCGGCCTCCTCACGCGCTCGCTGCCCATCGCACGGGAGCTACGCGACCTGGGTCACGAAGTGCTCTTCTGCAGCCCGGGGGCGGCGCCCCGCAGGCTCGTTGAGGACGCTGGCTTCGAGGGCCGTGTCCCGGACGAACCGCTCTACAGCCTCAGCGACGAGGCTACCATGCTGCGACTGCTGTGTCGCGGTCGGTGGCACGAGATCAGAGTGATGATGCGGTTGTGGAGGCAGATGCGCCGATCCGCCACGGCGGAGGTGTGGACCGTCGACCACTTCTTCGCCCTTCTGGGGACGGGGGACGTCGATTTCGCCCGGGCGGCAGTCGCCAGTCTGATACGGCTCATCCGCGACTGCCGGGCCGATGCCGTGGTTGACTTCTGGAACCCCCTCGCCTGCATCGCCGCCCGGGCTACCGGCACACGGCTCGTGAGCGTGCTTCAGGCCGACACGCACCCCGACAGCGCTGGCTTCATCTGGTGGCGACCGGTACCCGCGGGTCTACCCACGGCAGTAACCGGCCTGAACCAGGTCCTGGCGGAGCTGGAGCTGCCGTCCGTACAGCGGACCGCCGAGCTCCTCCTGGGGGATCCGACCCTCGTCCTTGGGATACCCGAAACGGATCCGGTGCCGGGGCACCCGACCCTCACCCACATCGGTCCGATCCTGTGGGAGCCACCCAACGCTGCCTTGCCCGAGTGGGTCCCTCGATCGGAGCAGGGGCAACCGCTCGTCTGGGTGTACCCGGGCAACATGCGGTACATGCGCGGCTCGAGTACGCCCTTCGACTCACTGGTCGTGCTGGAAGCCTGCATCGAGGCGCTGAGCGAAGAGCCGGTCCAGGTCGTCCTCACCACCGGTCACCAGCCGCTGCCGCGTCGATTCCGGCATCTGCCCGCCAACTTCCGCTACGCTCCGTACCTACCGGCTCTGTCACTGGCCGAGCGTTGCTCCCTGATGATCCACCACGGTGGCTACGGCTCCTGTCAGACCGGCCTCTGGGCCGGACGCCCGCAGGTGATCGTGCCCACCTACTCGGAGCGCGAAAGCAATGCTCGCCGGGTCGCCGCTGCGGGCGCCGGCATTGTCGTCCTGCCGGAAGGCAACGCCAGCGGTACAAAGAAGCACCTGCGTCCCGAGCCGTTGCGCGATGCGGTGCGCCTCATCCTCTCCCAACCGGAATATGCTCGCAACGCTGAGCGCCTGAGGGGTCAGTTGCGCAGGTACGGCGGCGCCCGCCAGGCTGCGCGCCTGATCGCCCAGGCGACGTCCACGGTCTCAACGTAGCCCGCTTCACGAGCCATGCCTGCGAGAAGAAGGACTGGCCAACTCAAACCGCCCCGCCCGGTGTCGATGGACCAGGCGGGACGTCGCCTTTTGAGGCATGGGCCCGGGTAGACTCGCACTGCCGACCGCACGCTTGTCAGGCGGCACTCAGGGCTCTGCAAGCGCCATCTCAGCGACCATGGAAGGAACCCCTTGCATCTACCATTTATCATATTATCATGAACAATATGAGAATTCGACGCGGTGAGGCCATCCGGTGATCCTGTCGCGGACGGCGATCTATGCCTTGAAAGCCGTGCTGTACCTGGCGGAGCACGTGGGCGACGAGTTGGCCCGCGTCGACGACATCGCCGAGGCGCTGGACGTGCCGCGCAACTACCTGTCCAAGATCCTGCACGTCCTCGCCCGGTCGGGTGTGCTCTCGTCCACACGGGGTCCCCGGGGTGGTTTCAGGCTCGGGGTGGACGCCGCGAAGCTGACGCTGGACCGGGTGGTGGACCCCTTCGACGAGGTCGCCAGCGGCTCCGGGTGCCTGCTGGGCAGGGAGCGGTGCAGCGACGACAACCCCTGCGCGGCGCACGCACGCTGGCAGAGCGTTTCGACAGCGGTCAGAGCGTTCTTCCGTGAGACCACCGTGCTGGGATTGTCCCAGGAAGGCACGGCCCTACCGGAGGGTCTCACTGGAGGCTGAACTTGCCGAGTCACGAACACAAACATCATATAATCATGATCAATGCTGTTTTTCAGACCCACGATACCCCCGGAGGTAGGACAATGAATGGCACGACTCGGTCACTGGCGGTGGGCGCCTTGCTCACCCTGGGGGCTCTCTCCGCTTGCGGCGGCTCAAAGACCGACGCCGGCCGATCGAGCCAGGCTGCGGCGGAAAGCCCCAGCGGAGCGGCTGTGGCATCGGCGGAGATCACCCCCGAGGCCCACCAGCAGGCCCAACAGATCTTCTCGACCCGCTGCGCCGTGTGCCATGGCGCCGAGGGGCGGGGGGACGGTCCCGGTGGGGCGGGCCTCGACCCCAGGCCGCGCAACTACCACGACACGGCCTGGCAGGACTCGGTCACCGACAAAGAGATCGAGCAGGCCATCGTCTACGGCGGCGCCGCCGTCGGCCGCAGCCCCGCCATGGTGGCCAACCCCGACCTCGGGAGCAAACCCGCCATCGTGGCAGCGCTGCGGGAGATCGTCCGGAACTTCGGGAAAGAGAAGTAGCCGCACCCTGCGGCCAACCATCAATAGAGGAGAACCCTCATGCCACGGAAGAGTTGGACGCGCCCGATGGGGCGTCTGCTTACAGGAGCGATCGCGGCTGCGGTGCTAGCGGGGTGCGGTGGATCGGGAGGCGGAACGGCTGGCGCGTCGGTGCAGGAGCTCATGCAGGCGCGCAACCTGAGCGAGGCCGACGTGGTGGCGGCCCTCAAGACCTACACGCCCACTGGCCGGACCGACCCCTTCGTCATGTTCGCGTCGGGGGGCCACAGCGGTCAGGTCATCGTCATCGGCATCCCGTCGATGCGCATCCTCAAGTATATCGGCGTCTTCACGCCGGAGCCCTGGCAGGGCTACGGCTTCGACGACCAGACCAAGGCCCTCATGGCGAGCAGCTCCCCCAGGGGGAAGGACCTGACCTGGGGTGATAGCCACCACCCAGCGCTGTCGGAGACCAACGGTGACTACGACGGGCAATTCCTGTTCATCAACGACAAGGCCAACGCACGCATCGCGGTGGTGAGCCTGAAGGACTTCGTCACCACCCAGATCGTGCACTCACCGATCCTGGGCACGGACCACGGCGGCTCCTTCGTCACGCCCAACACCGACTACATCATCGAGGGCGGCCAGTACCCGGTGCCCCTGGACGGCAGCTACCAGCCGATCACGGACTTTGACGACAAGTACCGCGGCGCCGTCATGTTCTGGAAGTTCGACCGCGACAACGGAGCCATCGACCCGTCGCAGTCGTTCGCGATGGAGCTTCCCCCCTACATGCAGGACCTCTCCGACGCGGGCAAGCTGGTGAGCGACGGGTGGGCCTTCATCAACTCCTTCGACACCGAGCGCTCCCACGGCGGCGACATGGAAGGTCAACCGCCCCTGGAGTCCGGCGCCTCCCAGAACGACATGGACTACCTCCACGTCATCGACTGGAAGAAGGCCGCGGAGGTGGCGGCGCAGGCCGGCAAGACCCGGAACGTCCAGGGCGTGCGCGTGATTCCTCTGGCCACGGCGGTGCAGGAGGGGCTCCTCTACTTCGTGCCCGAGCCCAAGAGCCCTCACGGCGTGGACGTCACCCCCGACGGCCGGTACCTGGCGGTCTCGGGGAAGCTCGACACCCATGAGACCGTCTACGACTGGTCGAAGATCAAGGCCGCCATTGACGTGAAGAACTTCGAGGGCAACGACCCCTACGGGGTGCCCATCATCGGCTTCCAGACGGCGCTCCACGGACAGGTGGAGCTGGGCCTCGGACCGCTGCATACCCAGTGGGACGACCAGGGCAACGGGTACACGTCACTCTTCATCGAGTCGAAGATCGCGAAGTGGTCCCTCAAGGACATGAAGGTCCTGGAGAAGATCCCGGTGCACTACAACATCGGGCACCTGGCGACACCCGAGGGTGACAGCGAGCACCCCAAAGGCCACTACGTGGTGGCGCTGGACAAGTGGTCCATCGACCGCTTCAACAACGTTGGTCCGCTCATGCCGCAGAACATGCAGCTCATCGACACGAGCACGCCCCAGATGCAGCTGCTCTACGACCTGCCCATCGGCCTGGGTGAGCCGCACTACGCGCAGATCATCAGCGCCGACAAGCTCAACGCGGCGCAGATGTACTCACCCGTTGGAGAGAATCAGGTCACCCACCAGCCGGATCCCCATGCCATCACCTCCGAGGACCAGGCCCGGGTGGAGCGGCATGGCAGGGTCGTGGACGTCTACATGACCGCGGTGCGCAGCCACTTCAAGCCCGACCGGGTGGATGTCACGAAGGGCGACACCGTCCACTTCCACATCACCAACCTCGAGCAGACTCCCGACGCCACCCACGGCTTCGGGCTTGGCGAGTACGACGTCAACCTGAGTCTCGAGGCCGGGAAGACCGCGAACGTCACCGTCGTCACCGACAAAGCGGGAGTGTTCCCGTACTACTGCACCGAGTTCTGCTCGGCACTGCACCTGGAGATGATGGGCTACATGCTGGTGAAGGGCTGACACGTGTTCACCATGGCCCCCCTGGGCAGGAGACACCTGTTGACCTCCTGTGGCGTGGTGGCGGCGCTTTTCCTGGCCGCCGCCGCGTCGGGGCGGCAAGAAGGGGCGAAGAGGGCCGCGGAGGTGGCCTCCGGGACCCCCTTCCCCCTCCCCTGTCCCGCCGGGGGGCGAGTCGTCCCCCCCGGCGCCGCCCTCCAGGCCGTGGTCGATCAGGTCGTCGCGGGCACCGTCCTCTGCCTCTCCGACGGCACGTACGTCGGGCCGGTGGAGATCCACCGGTCCCTCACCCTCCAGGGTTCCCACGCCGCGGTGATCCACTCCGACGGCACCGGTACCACTCTCCGTGTGGTGGCCGACAGCGTGGCCCTCGAGGGTTTCACCGTCGAAGGAAGTGGCGACCGCTACGACAAGATGGACGCCGCCGTCTACGTCCACGGGAGGGGCATCGAGGTCCACGACCTCGAGATACGCGGCGCCCTCTTCGGCATCATCGCGGAGCAGTCCCACGATCTCCTCATCGAGGGCAACCATGTCGTGGGCCGAGCCGAGCTTCCGGTGGGTATCCGCGGCGACGGCGTACGCCTCTGGGAGGTCCGGGGCTCCGTGGTGGCAGGCAACCGGCTGGAGGACTCCCGGGACATCCTGGTGTGGTACTCGCCGGGCAACCACATCGTCGGTAACCGCGTGGAGCGCTCCCGATACGCCACCCACTTCATGTACTCCGACGACTGCGTCGTGGAGAACGGAGACTACAGGGACAACATCGTCGGCGTCTTCGTCATGTACTCCCGCGGGACCACCCTCCGGAACAACGACATCGCCGGCAATGCCTCGGCGGGCGGCATGGGTCTGGGCGTGAAGGAGTCGGGGAACCTCGTCGTCGAGGCGAACCGCTTCGTCCGGGACAAGACGTGCGTCTACCTGGACACGTCTCCGTTCCGCGAGGGGGACTCGGTATGGGTCCGGGCCAACACCTTCGCCCGCTGCGTTACCGGCGTCACGTTCCACTCCAGCGAGCGGCGCAACGCCTTTCTCGGGAACGCCTTCGAGGCCAACCAGACTCAGGTGGTCGTGGAGGGCCGTGGCAACGCCCAGGGCGTGACCTGGAAGGGCAACTACTTCGACGACTACCAGGGCTACGATCTGGACGGCGACGGCTCGGGGGACGTGCCCTACGAGGTCCGCAGCTTCTCCGAGAGCCTCGTGGCCGACCATCCCCAGCTGGCGCTCCTCCGCGGCACGCTGGCCCTGGGACTCCTGGACGCGGCCGCCCGGGTCTTCCCCCTCCTGGAGCCGGAGACCCTCCTCACCGACCCCCAACCCCGCGTGTCCCCGCCCCCGGCGCGGGACCGGAAAGAACCGTGACCATGCGCGTCGAGCTGAAGGACGTGACCAAGCGCTTCGGGAGCGTCGCCGCCCTGGAGGGAGTCGACCTGAGCATCGCCGCCGGAGAGCGGGTGGCCCTGGTGGGACCCAACGGCTCGGGCAAGTCCACCCTGGTACGAGCCGTCATGGGCATCGTGCGGTGCGAAGGCAGCGTCCGACTGGATGATGCAGATCCCTTCCGCCACCGCGCCCGCCTCGCCGCCCGCCTGGCTTACGTGCCCCAGACGACACCGCAGCTGGGCGCCTCCGTGGGGGAGGTGGTGCGGGCGGTGACTGCGCTGCGCGGCCTGGACGGCCGCGACATAACCGCCACGGCGACGTCGCTCGACCTGGACGTCGACGCCCTGCGCCACCGGCCGGTGCGCAGCCTCTCCGGGGGCATGAAGCAGAAGCTCCTCATCTCCTTGGCGCTGGCCGCACCGGCGTCTCTGTTCATCATGGACGAGCCCACGGCGAGCCTGGACCACGACGCCCGGGCGTCCTTCTTCGAGCTCTTCAGAGGACGCGCCGCCCGAGCCACCCTCATTCTCTGCTCCCATCGCCTGGACGAGGTTCGTCGCCTGGTGGACCGCGTGGTGGTGCTGGAAGACGGACGGATCACCCTGGACGCCCCGGTGACGTCGCCGGCGGTGGCGGAGCGACTCAATGGGGGGCCGTGGAGGCCCACGCCCTCCCCCGACGACTGCCTGTGCGACCAGGGGAGGAAGGTCTCATGAGCGCCCTGGCCACCTCCCCAGACGCCGTGCCCTCGACGACGGTGCGGCTGCGGGCCCTGGCCCGCCTGGAAGGAGGGGAGGTCCTCAGGTCCCGGTGGCTCGTCTTTTGTGCAGGCCTCTACTCCGCGCTGTCGGCCCTCCTCCTGCTGGTGGGAGCCCGGGAGTCCGGCGTGCTGGGTTTCACCGGAATGGAGCGGGTGCTGCTCTCCCTGAGCCACGCCCTGGTGGTGCTCCTCCCCCTTCTGGCCCTCACGGGAACGGGGCTGGGCGTGAGTCGGGCGCGGAGGGACGGCACCCTCGAGCTGCTCTTCAGCCACCCCATCAGCCGGGACGACTACGTGGTCGCCGTTACGCTGGTGCGCTACGGCGCGCTGATCTTGCCCCTGGTGGTGCTCATGCCCGTGTTGGCGGGGGTGGGCGCCCTCGGCTTCCACCAGGCGATTCCGTGGCTCTTTCTCGTTCGGGCGCTGGTGGTGAGCGCCGCCCTGCTGTGGAGCTTCACGGGCATCGGCCTGGCCATCTCCGTGCGGGTGCAGGAGCCCGACCGCGTGATGATGTACCTGCTCCTGGCGTGGGTGCTGGGCGTGGCGTTGCTGGACTTCGGCCTGGTGGGCCTCATGCTGCAGTGGCGGCTCCCTGCCTCCCTGGTCTTCGTGCTGGCTGGTATCAATCCCGTGGAGGCGGCCCGGCTTGCCCTTGTCTCCGGGGCGGAGCCCACCCTCACCACCCTGGGCCCCGTGGGGTTCTTCCTGCGGGATCGCCTCGGGTCTTCCCTGCTCTTCGTCACAGGCGTGGCGTGGCCTCTCCTCGTGGGCATCGTCGGCTGGCTCCTGGCCCGGACGCGCCTGCGCGCCGGTGACCTCGTCTAGCGACGACGCGGCCGCCGGGCCGCGTCCTGTGGAGGCATAGAACCGTGACCATCGAGAAGAAGCTGCGGCCGCTGGTGGACCGCTTCGAGGTGTTCCTTGACGAGCCCGTCCGCTTCCGGAGCCGGATCCTGCTGGCTCTGTTGGTGATCCCCCTGGCGCTGAGCTTCACGCAACCACTCTGGCGAATCAGCATGGAGGCCCCTCAGTACCCGCAGGGTCTCTACATGGACGTGTACGCCTATAAGCTGGGCGGGGGTCATGACGGCCACGACATCCAGGAGATCAACGAGCTCAACCACTACATCGGCATGCACCAGATCGCCCGGAGCCAGTTCGAGGACCTGGACTGGATCCCCTTCGCCCTGGGGCTCCTGGCGATCCTCACCCTCCGAGCGGCGGCCATCGGCAAGGTGAAATCCCTCATCGACCTGGGTGTCCTCACCGGGTACGTTGGGCTGTTTTCCTTCGCGAGGTTCGTCTACAAGCTCTACGTCTTCGGCCACGACCTGGACCCACGGGCGCCGGTGAACATCAAGCCATTCATGCCCGTCGTGCTGGGGACCAAGCAGGTAGCCAACTTCACCACCCACTCGTGGCCCAATCTCGGCACGATGTTCATGTCCACTTTCGCCGTGGGCGTGGTCGCCGTGGCGGCGTGGCACTGCTGGGTGGGGTATCGCGAGGCCTGGGGCCGCGGGGACGCCAAGGCTGCGTAGTCGCGGGGCCGGCGCGGCTGAGACGGCGGGCGGTCTCGGACCCTGATCCTCCGTCAGCCGAAGCGTGGCGAGGTGCAGTGGGGGGATCGCGATCGGTCTTCTGGGTGTGCCTTGGTCGTGCATCAGCTGCCACCCGGGGAGAGTCGCGCACACAGTATCAGCTCATGGAACAACGAGCCCCGCCCGGGCATGGCCCCCGTCGCGACGCAGCTCCCCGCACCAACGCCGCATGACGTCGTTCATGGCTTCTTCGGGCATGGTGTGGGGCACGCCCTTGGGGCCGAAGCCAACCGAGCCTGCCTTCGGGGACAGTCGCGTGTCGGCGACCCAAAAGGTGATCTCGCCCTCGAGGACGTAGAACCACTCGTCCTGCTCGGGGTGGACGTGCCAGGGCGACCCAACGCCCTCGGGTACGACGATCTCGATCAGCCCGTATGCGCCGCCCCGGTGTCCTCACGGCTGATCTTGATCGTTTGCAGCATCCCGAGCGGCCAGAACGCCTCGCCCTCGTCCTCGTGCAGCGCGTATTCGAGCTGCGCCCGGTCCGAAGTGGTAGTACCCATGCTGGCCTCCCCTTCTCTTTGGATTCGGGGGCGGAGTTCCCCCGGGCGGGTCAGACTCCCACGCCCGCGAACAGCTCGCGGTGCATGAAGTCCTCGATGGTGCCGTACGAGAAGCCGTCGACGGCCTCGGTGACGGGGAGCGGGTCGCCCAGGTAGCTGTGCGATCTGAAGTAGTCGAACAGCGCCGCGTACAGTTCCTTGTGCGCGTCGCTGATGGGGTAGGACTCCACGGCCTGGCGGCTGCTGGGCGCCTCCTGATAGCCGACGGCCTGCCCGGTGACGCATTCGACCGCCTCGCAGATCGCCGCCGCCGTGATGCCGCCGGGGATGTGGACGTCGAAGCCCCGATTCGCCGGACCGTTCTCCAGGAACGCAACCGCCGCCCGCGCCACGTCCTCCACGTCCGTCGCCGCCCACACCCTATCCGCCGGCCACGGCATGCTGAACATACCCTGCTCGAGGTAGCCCTTCGCCCCGAACAGATTCTGGAGGTACCACGCGGGCCGCAGGATGGTGTACGGCACGCCGCTGGCAGCCAACGCCGCCTCCAGGGGCTGCTTGTTGTCCAGGATCTTCGCCCCTGTGTCGCCACGGTCGGCGTGCACCGCCGTGTGCATGACCACGTGCTCCACGCCCCGGTCGCGAGCCGCCGCGATGACGTTCATGCCCACGGAGCGCTCCAGCGCCAGCGGGTCGGGTCCCGACTCCGGCGGCGTCAGGTACAGTGCCCGGATCCCGTCCAACGCGTTGCGGGCCGCGGACTCGTCGGTGAGGTCCACCAGCCGACGCCGCACCCCATTCGGGGCCTCGCTCCCACCACGCGACAGACCCACCACGTCGTGTCCGGCCTCCACCAGTTGCCGCGCCACTCGACCGCCGATGGTCCCCGTCACGCCTACGATCGCGATGCTGCTCATGGGTCGCCTCCTTCGTGGTGCAGGTTCTCCCGGCTGGACAAGGCGAGCCGATCTCTTAGGATGGATCCAGCTGTCCGACAACTGACAGTACGATAACGAATACTTCGATATCGTAATATCTAAGGACGAACAATGCAAGCGTCTTCTGCGAGCGGGCGTGGTCCCACCATCCAGGGCAAGGCGTGGCGCGCGCTTCTGGAGGGGCACCGGGACCTGATGCGGTACCTGGAAACAACCTTCGACGCCGACTTCCCGCTCCAGTATTACGACGTGATGCTCCACGTGTCCGAAGGAGAGCACGGCGTCCGTATGACGGACCTTGCGGCGGCGATCGTCGTGAGCAAGAGCGGCCTCACGTCGCTGGTGGACCGGATGGAGAGGGAGGGGTTGGTGGCCCGCCAGCCTGACCCGAGCGATCGCCGTGCGACGCGGGTGGTCCTGACGAAGCAGGGTCAGAAGCGCTTTGCGGAAGCGTCCGCGCGACACCGCGGGACGGTGCGTCGCGTGTTCACGTCCCGGGTGAGCGCGGAGGAAGCGGCGGTGATCGTGAACGTCATGGAGCGTGTGCTGCGAGGCCTGCCGGGCTAGGAGGACCCCGCCAGCGCGTGAAAGGGATCGGCATCCCAGGGGCATGGCGTCCGCTGCCGCCGGGGCCGAGCCCCCGATCAGCCCGGAAGAGGAAGCGCGTCCACCTCGCGGAGTGGGAGCGCTTTCACGGTTAGTCGCGGGAGGTGACCGTGGTCCGTCTACGGTCACGATATCCGATCGAGCCCTCGACCTCACGCTTATCAGGCCTGGGAACCCGGAGGAGAAACGGCCGCCCGCTGGCTCGCTTGTTCTTCACCAGCGCCTCGAGTCCGATGAAGGCGAGGTCGACATCCACTTTCTCGGTCCGGATCACCGCATCCCCGCGGCCCGGCCAGGCCTCGTCGAGAGTGACTCCATCGATGTCGTTGACGGCCTCCCCACCCACGATCAAGTACCGCACAGCCTTGGCGGCAAGCGCCTCCAGGAAGGCGCGAGTGTCGGGAGAGAAGTGGGAGGCGTCTACGCGGATCGGTGCCACGCGCGCACGTCCTTCGCGTCCGACGGGAAGGCGCGCTCCTTCAACTCGCGCGCCGCGCGCAGGCGTTCTTCGGGGGTCATCGAAACCTGCTGCTCGATGTCCCACCGACGCGCCTCTTCATGGCTTGATGCCTTGTTGGCCACGCGTTTCATGACACCTCCGATCAGACTTGAAATATTGCCCTTCGGCGCGGCGCCTCCACGGCCTCTCGGACGCAGGTAGTGGTACGGTGCGTCCATGAGAGTTCTCGCCTGGCGTTGATGAATACCGTCGCTTCATGAAGCACTTGTGTTTATCTTGTGACCGATTGGATGGGTGCCTTTCCTGCCCCCCTCCCGGGCATGAGTCAGGGCGGGTCCACGTGCATCCTCCGACGGAGGGTTCTCATGCGCACTTCCGGCAAGACCGCAATCCTCATGGGGCTGGCCCTGGCCCTCTCCCTTCTTCCACACACGGTGTCGGCCCAGAAATCCGGGTTCTTCTTCAGGGGCAACGTGGGATTCGGGTACACCACCCTCAACGCCGATGACGTCGGCGACACCAAGATCAAGGGTGGCAGCGGCATGGTGGCCCTGGACTTCGGGACCTTCTTCAAAGACAACGTCGCCGTGTACGGCGAGATCTTCGGAAGCAGTATCACGGGGCCCGAGCTCGAATCCGGCGGCGTCAGCATCAGCACGAGCAACGACATGACCGCCACCCTGTTCGGGGTGGGAGTTGGAGTCACCGTCTATTCGGCGTCCGGGGTTTACTTCGGGGGCACGGTGGGCATGGCCAGGATGAGGCTGGAGTACTCGTCCGGCTCGGCGTCGGTCAGTGGAGACTCCGATATGGGGCTCGGCCTCTCCGTCCTGGTGGGGAAGGAGTGGCAGGTGGGGAACAGGTGGGGGCTCGGCGTCTCGGGCCATGGCATGACCGGGAGGATCAAGGACTCGGGCGACAATTGGACACCCTTGGCCTTCGGCGTCGACTTCACCTTCACCTTCGTGAAGGGGGGGTACCGCTAGCCGTCCTTACCGCTGGCCGGGCTCACGATCCTACCATTTGCACGGAGAACCGGACCGGCCCGAGGACGGCACCAACCGCTTTCCCTCAGGTCCTCGGACTGCTCGGCCGGGGACCCACGAGGGACTCCGCCATGGACCCCACGGCCTCCAGCCACCCCTCGTAACCATCGACTCGGGCCAGCAACTCCAGGTACATGGCCGCGTCCTCGCCCACCGGAGTGTGGAGTCTCGTGTTCGGGTCCGTGGCTGCGCTTACGATGGCATCCGCGACGAGCTCCGGGGATGCGCCCCCACCGATGCTCTTCTCGTAGAACGAGCGAATCCACTCCTGGTCGGCCGCGTACACGTCGGCCGGCGGTTCACCGCTACTCAGCCTTTTCACAAAGATCTCGGTCCTGAAGAAGCCCGGCGCGATGGACACGACCCGGATTCCGAAAGGCAGGACTTCGGCGAACAGGGCTTCGCTCACGGCGTTCAGGGCTCGCTTCGACGCCGTATGTAGGCTCTGGAACATCGTCGTCGGCAGGAGGCCCGCGACCGAGCTGACGTTGACGATGACCCCGGAGCGTCGTGCGCGCATCGATGGAAGGACGGCTTGAATGACCCGCACGGGGCCCAAGAGATTGGTCTCCATGACCCGCCTGGCGATCTCCAGGGATTGGTCCTCGACGGGTCCGGAGGTGCCCACGCCGGCGTTGTTGACAATGATATCGATGGCGCCGTGGGTCTGGAGCACTGCGTCTACCACCTCACTCACCGACATCTGGTCGGTGACGTCGAGAGACCGGATCTCGGCCTTCAGAGGCCCTCCTGATCGCACCGTGCTCGGAGACGCTCGCCCCTCGTCGTGTCCCGCATCGTCGCAATGGTCGTGTCGCCCTGTCGAACGAAGGCCACTGCCGACTCGAGACCGATACCGCTGCTACAGCCTGTGATCAGGATCACGCTCATGATCTCTCCCTCGGCGCCGTCGTGCAGCGCGTCCTACGAGTAGCTCAGGTGCCGCCCGCCACCACCGAGTCGTATAGTGCAGGATAGACGCACGGCGCAGGGGCGCAGGGTGTCGACCGACGAGACTGACTCGCCCCGGCGTCCCCTCAGACCTTCGCGGGCCGCGGTCCGCGTGAACGAGCACCGGCCCGGGTGACGCTGAGGCGCGCTGACTCTCGGCTCTTGGGCACCGGCTTCACGACGATCTCGACGTCCATGCCAAGGGCATTCAGGAAACGATACAGGCGCTCCATGGAGAACCCGTTCAAACTGCCGTGCACGAGCTGGGAGACCTTCGGCTGATCGATGCCCATGATCTCCGCCCTTTCCTGCTTGAGGCCACGTTCCTCCATGATCTGGATGATCTGGATGACCAACTCGGCCTTGGCCTTGAGCTCCTCCACATCGGGGAATCCAAGCGTCTCGAAGATGTTGCCATCGGCCGGCGTGACCTCCATCCCTGTGCTCATTCTGCCTGTGGGTGGCGAAGAACTCGTCCGCCGCGAAATTGCTGGCCTTTCGTGGCTTCAACGAGAGCAGGCGTCGATGGGAGATTGCGTCCGCATCGTAGGGTGGAGCGTCGTTTCCGCGCTCAAGAGCCGAGGGGATCTCGCGCTCGAGAACGTGGCACTTCGCCATCAACTGATGGTGCTCGGTCGGCAGCCCGGAAGGGTGCGGCTCAAGGTCCGTGACCGGCTCTTCTGGATCTGGCTTCGCCGTCTTTGGCCAGGCTGGCAACGAGCCCTCGTTCTCGTCCAGACGGCCACGGTCGTGAAGTGGCACCGGAAGGGGTTCCGGGCCTTCTGGCGCCGAAAGAGCGGACGCCGGCGCGGCCGGCCGAGAATCCATCCCGAGGTCCGGAAGCTGATCCGCGACATGTGGCGTGCGAACCCCACCTGGGGCAAGCCCCGTATCCAAGAGAAACTCCACAAGATCGGGATCGAGGTCAGCGACTCAACGGTACGGCGTTACAGACCACCGCGGTCTGGCCCACCGTCTCAGAGCTGGCGCTCCTTCCTCGAGAACCACGTCAGGGACATCGCGGCGATCGACTTCTTCGTCGTCCCGACGGTGACGTTCCGCGTGCTCTACGTGCTGGTGATCATGTCCCATGATCGCCGCCGCATGTTGCACTTCAACGTCACGGCCTCGCCGTCCGCCCGGTGGACCGCCCGGCAAGTCGTCGCGGCTCTTCCCTACGACGCCGCACCCCGCTTCCTGCTGCACGACCGCGACAGCATCTCCCGCGGCAGCTTTGCCGAGCGCATCGAGACGATGGGCATTGAGGAAGTCGTCACAGCCCCACACTCGCCGTGGCAGAATCCACACTGCGAGAGGCTGATCGGCTCAATCCGCCGAGAGTGCCTCGACCACGTCGTCGTTCTCGGAGAACGTCACCTCATGCGGGTTCTTCGAAGATACGCCTCGCACTATCACAGCTCGCGAACCCACCGGTCGTTGGACAACGACTACCCCGATCCGCGTGGGGTGGAGCCGCCCGAGATGGGCAATGTGGTCGCCCTCGCCCGGGTGGGTGGGCTTCATCACCGCTACACCCGCCGACTCGCTGCCTGACCCTCCCCACAGTCCCTCTGCTGAGCCCACCGCCGCACCCACGTGGCGTGCACGCTTTCTATTCGCATACGCCTCGGGCAGTGCGCTTCACCCACGACCTCATCATGACTCTAGCCTCTGGCAGGACGACCCTTCGTGCCCGAGCACTCGGTCCTTGAGCCGTCGGTTCGCCATCTCCCCACGCGGATGGAATCTTCGCCACCCACAAGCGCAAGTGGGATCCTATTTCGGATACCGCCGGCAGGCCCTGCCGCTAGCCCGTCACGACCAGGTTCCCGGACTCCAGATCGTAGACCGGAGGAAATTCGGGCATTTCCCGGCAGAAGTCGGCTGCGTATCCCTTGAACACCCCTTCGGGTCCTTCGTAGGGAATCGGCGCGATCAGGCTGATCTGATCAGGGATGCCGACCCCGCGGTTGTCCACCGCACGCATGGCGATTTCAAGGCCAACATATTCAGGGTGAGTGGCGTGGTATGTGATGACCCCACCGATCCAAGCTTCGCTACCCCGCACGCTCAGGCAGGTCACGGTCCCTAGCCCACGGTTCGCCGCTCTCGCGTAGTTCCACTGGAACGAACCGGAGGCCGATCGGTCCTTCCGTTCAATGGCAGTGAACGAGACGATGCGGAAGATCTCTCCAGGGGTGAAGCCGGCACTTCCGAAGGCACTGTGCTCCACGGGCCCCGCCGAATACGAAGGTTCGGGGAGGGGGGTCACCGGCTCGACGGCGGACTCGCAGCCCATCAGGGCCGTGGCACAGACAAGGGCACAGAATGTCGCGGCGCGCATGAGACCTCCTTGATTCAGTTGATGCAGGGGAGTCACCCCGGAGGAAGACGCTCTCCAGGCATGCCCCGGCCATGAGCTTCGTGCATGGGATGAACGTCCTATGCAGCCCGATCCGGCCCTGGGGGGACGCCTGCGGGATTGGATGTCCCCGGGGTGAGGTTCGCGTGGACATCGTCGAACGAAGCCGTGGCGAGGGTGACCTCCACCGGCATAGTCGAGGCAGTGGCGAACGGTTCAGCGACCATCAGGGCGACGGAGTCGGGCGGTGCATCCGGTGAGGCGGGCGTCACCGTGGAGCAGGTTGTAGCCACGCTGGTCTTGGACCCGGACACCATGACGTTCCTCACGCGGCTGGATTCCCGACCCATTGCCGTTGCCGCGTATGACGCCCTGGGATCATACGTTCCCGGAGTGACGATTGTTTGGACGTCTTCGGACGAAGATGTCGCATACATATCGGACGGCTTCGTACACTCAGGGTATACCGGGGAGGCCGTTCTCACGGCAACGACTCCAGGTGGCGTATCCGCCACGGCCCGGATCACAGTGCATCAAGTCGTCACCCACGTGACCGTGTCGCCGCATCACGTGACGTTCACCTTGCTGGGAGCGACTCAGAAGCTCAGTGCCAGCGCGTATGACGTCTCTCTGAGTGACGTCTTTGAGGTCACGTTTGAGTGGGCCTCGTCCGACGAATCCGTGGCGACGGTCACTTCTGATGGGTTGGTAGAGGCGGTGGGGAGTGGCACGGCCACCATTACCGCGACGGAGTCTGAAACAGGCGAGTACGCTGAGGCCACGATCACCGTGGAAGTCGGCACGCTCTCGGCATTGACAGCGGTCACAGCCTCAGTCGCGCCGGCATCCCCTGTAAGACATCCGAAGGCCGGGGAATCCAGTCGCCCTGCGACGAGGCTACCATGACTCCCGGCGGCGGGATTCGCGAAGCGAAGACCATCGTCGCCCGCCACGAGGAGCTGATTCGCGCCGGTGACGTCGACGGAATCGTGGCCAATGTTGCGGATGACGTGGTATTCCTGGCACCCTCGGTACCATTGATGGAGGGAAGAGCGGAGGTCCGCAGGCTGTACGAGGGCATGCTCGCGATGGGATTCTGGGACCTTCACCACCAGTACGGGGGTGCGGAATCGGTGGGCAATCTGGTGGTGCTGCACGGTGTGGCCCGAGGCACAATGACTCCCGTGGGTGAAGAGGGAGTCGCGATCATGAACGACTTCGTGATCACGCTCCGTCGACAACCGGAAGGCGCGAAGCTCCGTTTCTGGCGCCTGGCGTTCGCACCGGCGAGAGCAGAGTCCTGAAGCGTGGAGTCGCGCGAGGCGCTACATCAGGGAGCATCATGGGCCGCCGGAACCCCGGCGGCCCGCACCATCTCAGCGTACACGCGTGTTGCACGAGGCCCGACCCAGGAA
>JAJDNI010000059.1 GCA_022340755.1 Gemmatimonadota bacterium | reverse complement strand
GACTCCTTGCTGGGCCGTCAAGGCTCCGGGGAGGAGGAGAGCCAAGAAGAGCGTACCCAGCGAACCGACTCGTGAGACGCGCATAGGGAAGCCTCGCGCTGGTAGGGAAACCTCAAGCAACTGCAGACTATACCACGGCGAAAGTACGGCCGCTTGCCAAGAACGGGCAATCATTCCCACGCTCGCACCCTCGGAGGGGCGGGGCTGGCGATTGCGTTTCCCCCGCCCTTTTGGGATGATGTGGCTACACATGACGCCGTGCTCACACCTCCGTCAACCCCGAAAACCGTTGGCTTCCAAGTCTCCGCCGAGCTTCGACCGCGACCGCTTCGAGGAAGCGCGCGCCCGTATCGCCGGCTCCATCCACCGCACGCCTCTCCTGCCCTCCCGTCATCTCTCCCATCGCGTGGGCGTTCCGGTCTACCTGAAGTGCGAGAACCTCCAGAAGACCGGTGCGTTCAAGGTACGCGGTGCGCTGAACCGGTTGCTCCGCCTCACGGACGAGGAGCGGGAGCGCGGGGTGGTGACCATCTCGGCGGGAAACCACGCTCAGGCCGTGGCGTGGGCGGCAGCGGCGGCTGGCGTGAAGGCCGTCGTGGTGATGCCCGAGCACGCCTCACGGACGAAGGTCGAGGCGAGCCGCGGATACGGGGCCGAGGTGGTGCTGCACGGGGACGCCAAGGCCGCGTTCGAGCGCGCCTTCTCGCTGGCGGAGGAGCGGGGCCTCCGGTTCGTCCACCCCTTCGACGATGAAGAGGTCGTGGCGGGTCACGGGAGCTGCGCGCTGGAGATCCTCGAGGACCTGCCCGACGTCGGGGCCATCGTGGTCCCGGTGGGGGGCGGTGGGCTGATCTCCGGCATCGCTGCGGCCACCGCCGCGGTGCGGCCCGGTGTGGCGGTCTGGGGTGTCGAGCCCGAGGGCGCCGACGCGATGCACCGCAGCCTCGCGAAGGGCGAGGCCGTCCACCTGGATCACGTGGACACGCTGGCCGACGGCCTGGGGGCACCTATGGCCGGCGTTCTCAACCACGCCATCGTAGCGGCCCATGCGCGCGGCGTGGTTCTGGTCTCCGACGCCGAGATCGTGGAGGCCATGAAGCTCCTCCTCGAGCGCACCAAGCTCCTCACGGAGCCTGCCGGAGCCGCTGGCTTGGCGGCCCTCCTCGCCGGGCGGATCGAGCTCGCGGATGACGCGCCGGTGACCGTCGTGCTGAGCGGCGGCAACATCGACCTGGGCCTCCTGGGCCGACTTCTAGCGTAGGGCTCCTGCGGGGTAGGCAACCCCGGGGTCATCTGCGGCGGGCGGTCATGACGAGTGCAAAGAGGCCCTTCTCGTCCTCCACCCATCGAGTCACGCGCAGCCCGGCTTCCGCCAGCACCGCCTCGAGCGACGGACGGTCGTACTTGCAGCTGATCTCCGTCAGGATCGTCTCGCCCTCCCGGAGGGCGACGGCACCGGCCCCCGGAAAGCGCACGATCTGGGGTCGCTCCGAGACGAGATGCATCTCGATGCGCCCCTTGTCCTCCCGATACACCGCGCGGTGGGTGAAGGAGTCCAGATCGAAGTCGGATCCGAATTCCCGGTTCAGGACCGTGAGCACGTTGAGGTTGAATGCTGCCGTGACGCCGTCGGCGTCGTCGTAGGCGCGCACCAGGTCGGCCGCCGTCTTGTGGGCGCCGGGACGCAGGTCGGCTCCCAAAAGGAAGCGGTCCGCCGCCCGCATTCTACGCGCTACGCGCCTAAGCAGTTGCGTGGCGGGGGTCACGTCGAAATTCCCCAGGGTCCCTCCCAGAAAGGCGTACCATGTCGGCCCTGGGGGAGACACCGGCAACGTGAGGCCTGCAGTGATGTCGGCGACGGCGGGAGTGACCGCGAGGTCGGGGTATTCCGAACGGATGCATCGGGCGGTATCCGACAGGAATTCATGGGCGACATCCACCGGGACGTATAGGCGGCCGCATCCGTGGTCGCGCATGGCGTCCAGGAGAATGCGGGTCTTACGCGCGCTCCCTGCGCCCAGCTCGACGAGACTCGCCGGCCGCGACTCCTCCACCCACGGGGAAGACCAGCGCTCCAGGAGGGCCCGCTCCGTGCGGGTCGGGTAGTACTCTTCGAGCCCTGTGATCTCCTCGAAAAGCTCCGACCCCCGCGTGTCGTAGAAGTACTTCGGGTCGATCTCTTTCTGAGCTCGACCCAACCCCTCCCAAACCTCCGCAAGTGCTTGGGACGCCTCGCCATCGCGGGGCTCCGTATCGGGCCCGGGGGTGCCCCCTTGCCGAGCCGTGGCCTGCTCGTCACGCATCGGAAAGGTGCCCGGAAACGGCGCCCGACCCACGGAAGCTCGGCGAGAGGTCGCGCGACATGGCCTCGTTGTGTGCGTACTCCCGCGGGAGTACCATCCGACCTCGCCGGCACTCCGTGTCGGAGCGGGCGTCTCCCGGGGTCGCGAGATCGACGAGAGGCGGCATGGCGGCACCGGTGGGGGGACGAAGGGTCAAAGCGCGCGCCGCGGTTCGAGGCTCACCGACGGAGCCGTGGCCCGGTAGAGCACCGACGTGGAGGTCCATGTGCCTTGGCAGGAGGGAGAGGGGCAACTCGTGAACCTAGGAAAGCCCACAGGCGGAGTCCAATCCGAGGTGCCTGGTCAACGCCATGGGTTCCGAGGCTCCGGGGCTCGCCGATGAGGGAGGGTGCATGGGCCCTCGAGGCCCGGGACGTCGTGAAGTCCTTCGGCACCGTACGCGCCCTCGATTCGGTGAGCCTCCGGGTGGCCGAGGGTGAGAGCCTGGCCCTGGTCGGGGAGAGCGGCTCCGGGAAGACGACCCTGCTGCGGACGTTCAACCGAATGGTGGATGTCGACGCGGGTGAGGTGCGCGTGGGGGACGCCTCGGTTGCCGACCTGGAGCCGGTCGCACTCCGCCGGTCCCTCGGCTACGTGCAGCAAGAGGGGGGGCTCCTGCCACATTGGCCCGTGCTCAGGAACGTGGCGCTGGTGCCCCGTCTCCAGGCCCGTGAGGATGCAGACCTCCGCGCCCGCCAGGCGTTGGAGCTCGTTGGGCTCGATGCGGATGAGTTCGGGGGGCGGTGGCCCGGTGAGCTCTCCGGAGGTCAACGGCAACGAGTGGCGCTGGCGCGTGCCCTCGCGGACCGTCCCTCCGTAGTACTCCTGGATGAGCCCTTCGGCGCCCTGGACGCCATCACACGGGAGGAGATTCAGGAAGCGTTTGTGGGGGTCGTTCGCCGACTCGGCGTCACGCTCCTGCTGGTCACACACGACCTGCGGGAGGCGTTCCTGCTCTGCCGCCGCGTGGCCGTCATGAGGGCGGGCTGCATCGAGCAGGTCGGCGCCCCCGAGGAGCTCAGAACGAGCCCGGAGACGCGGTACGTTGCGGATCTGCTTCGAAAGGCCGGGGTGGCATGAGCTTCCACCCGAAACGGCGTCCGTGGTCGGCCGCGCTCCGTTGTGGGGTTGTTGGATGCCTGCTCGTCGTCCCCGTGCTGGTCGGCCTCCCGGCGCCTGCGCTGCGCGCGCAGGCCCGTCCGGTGGTAGTCGCGTCGAAGCCCTTCGCCGAGTCGTATCTCCTGGCGGAGATGTTTGCGCAGCTCCTGGA
>JAJDNI010000056.1 GCA_022340755.1 Gemmatimonadota bacterium | reverse complement strand
GCTCAAGCTCTGCGCGCTCCTTCTTCGTGACCTTCATCGATTGGCCTTTCATCCCGACCAATCTAATACTAAACGCTTATCTGTTACAGTCCACTAGTCCCGGTACGGAGCCTACCTGGACAGCCCTCCCCAACAAAGCCTGGGATGGAACAATCCCGGAACCACGGCTCGGGGCTGGTGGGGCATCAACTCCCTCCGTGGACGCGCGGCCGGCGGAGACGTCGGGAGGCCGGTCAGCGTGCGCCGGGCTCGTCCGCCATCGTCTTCAGGAACTCCAACACCAGACGATGGGTCTCCGGACTCCCCAGCACCTCGGTGTGTCCGGCACCCGGGACCACGTGCACGGGCCGCCCCGACGCCCTGGCCAGACGCCCTGCGTGCTCCGCGGGAACCCGCCGGTCCCGCCCGGCCTGCACGATGAGAACCGGCCGGCGAACCCGGGCGATGGCCGTGGACGGGACGAGCCCACGAAAGGACCCCCGGATACGCATCCACCAGAACGGCCGCAGCGCCACCACCATGAATCGCCCGGGAAAACCCCTCGAGCGCAGGTAGTCGGCGGTGACCTCGAGCACATCGGCGGGGCTCGCGACCAAGACGAGCCCGGCCACCGGAGCTCCCCGAGCAGCGGCGAGCACCACCGCCGCCGCGCCCAGGGAGTGCCCGCCCGCCACGAGCTGTCGTGCCGGGAATCGGTCGCGCGCGTAGCGCACCACCGCCTCCACGTCGTCCCGAAAGTGTCGGACGGTGGCGAAAGGCACCGCCGCGTTCCGACCGTGACCGCGGATGTCGAAGACGAGAACGTCGTAGCCGGCCTTCACCAGCGGCAAGGCCAGCTGCAGAACGGTGCCGTAGCTTGCTCCCCACCCGTGTGTCAGAAGAACGAGTGGATCGTTTGCATCACTCCGTCCTTCCCGTTCGCCGTGCAGCAGCCAGCCCTTGAGCACGTGGTCTCCCGACGGGATGTCGAGATCCTCGTAGGAGATCCCGAGCTCCGGGACGGTGACATCGGGGTCTCCGGGAACGGGACGGACCACCGCGATCGCCACGCGGTCCAGCGTGTACAGCCCGCCCGCGGCCGCCACCCCGGCGGCACCCCAAATGAGCGGCGTCATGCGCGCAGCTTCTCCAAAGCCCTGCGCACGTAGACGGGCACCATGGCGCGTCTCCAGTCCGGATCGACGATGATGTTCTCCAGGGGGTGGCATTGCTTGTACGCCCGCTCCGCGAGCTCCCAAACCACGTCTTCGTCCAGAGCGTGTCCCTCGGCCACCTCCCCCCATCCGGAGAGCTCCCTGGGTCTCGAGCCCAGCGCGGTCACCACGCCGGTGATGGACCGCACCGTGCTGCCGTCGTCCTCCAGATCGACTGAGACGGCCACTGTAAGGAGCGGAAAGTCGATGGCGTTGCGCTGACGGAGCTTGGCGTAGGCGGCGCGCCGGCTCGACGACTCGAGGGGGATGCGCACCTCGATGACGATCTCTCCGGTTTCCCGGCGCGTGTTGGCGATGCCGTCCGCGACGAAGAAGTCCCGCACCGGGATCTCTCGGCGTCCCCGCGGCCCCTCCAGCACCGCCACCGCATCAAGCGTCATGAGCACCGGGGGCGTGTCCGCCGAGTGTGCGGCAACGCACTTCTTGCCGACCTTCGTGACGTGACAGACAGTGCCGTCCTTCTTGAGGCAGTAGCCCAGCGCGCCGCGCCAGAACGCGGTCTGGTTGTAGTAGGTGCAGCGCGTCTCCAGACAGAGATTCCCGCCCAGGGTGGCCGCGTTGCGGATCTGCGGCCCCGCCACATGGGCAGCCGCGTCCGCGAGGGACGGAACGTGCTTCTTCACGTCGGCGTCCCGGGCCACGGACGCGAGGGTTTCGGCCGCGCCGATGCGCAGGCACCCGTTCTCGCGCCGGATTCCGCTCAACTCGGCTATCCCCCTGAGCGCCACGAGATGACCCGGCTCGAACAGCCGGTGCTTCATGTTGGGGATCAGGTCCGTGCCCCCGGCGACGGGAAGGACGTCGCCCGCGTGCTCTCCCAATAGCGAGACCGCCTCGTCCAGTGTGGCGGGACGGTGATACGAGAAGGGGGGCAGCCTCAGCACGGAGGCTTCCGCAGGGTGCCGGCGCCACGGGCCGCCTGGATCTCCCTCCACACGGCCGGCGGCGAGAAGGGAAGCCGGTCCATACGGACCCCCACGGCGTCGTAGATGGCGTTGGCGATGGCGGGGATCGACGGATGCAGCGGTCCCTCGCCGGCTTCCTTGGCGCCGTATGGCCCTTCCGGATCGATGGACTCGATGATGAGGGACTCCAGCTCCGGCGTGTCCATGCTCGTGGGAATTCGATAGTCCAACAGCGAAGGCCCGTCGTGCAGCCCGGCTCGCCCGTGATCGGTGTCCTTGAATACCTGCTCCTCCATGAGCGCCTCGGCGAAGCCCATGTACGCCGAGCCCTCCATCTGCCCCTCCACCAGAACCGGGTTGAGCGCCCGCCCGCAGTCGTGGGCCACCCAGATCTTCTTCACATCCACGAAGCCGGTCTCGACATCCACCTCCACCTCGGCGACGTGCGCCGTGAACGAGTAGGCGGGCGAGGCACCGATGGTGCCGCCCCTATAGTCACCGTGGACATCCTTCGGCGTGTCGTACCAGCCCCGTGCCCCCAGAGTGCCGAACTTCGCCTCCGCGAGATTGAACGCCTCCCGGGTGCTCATCTGGCGCTCGGTGTCGGGCGCCCACATGGCGCGGCCACCGGCCAGCAACACCTCCCCAGGCTTGACGTCCCACTCCTCGGCCACGGCTTGCTGGACCATTTGCCGCAGCTTGCGCGCCGCCTGGATGGCCGCGTTGCCCAGCATGAACGTCACCCGACTCGAATACGCACCGAGGTCCACGGGCGTGAAGTCGGTATCGCCCCGGTACACGCGCACGTGCTCCAACGGCACACCCAGCTCCTCGGCCGCGACATACGCCACCACCGAGTCACATCCCTGGCCGATCTCGCTGGCACCGCTGAACACGGCGACGCGCCCCGATCGGTCGATCTGCATCTGGACGGCGGACTGGGGCATCCGGTTCGGGTAGATGGGATAGTTCGTCCCCGAGATGTACGTCGAGCCGGCGACGCCGACACCCCTGCCGAAGGGGAGCTTCCGGAACTTGTCCCTCCATCCGCTGGCTCGCTCCACAGCGTCCAGGCACTCGAGAAAGCCGTTGGACGTGATGCGGAGCTCGTTCACCGTCCGTGTGTTCTCACCGATGAAGTTGATCCGCCGCATGTCGACGGGGTCGAGGCCCACGCGCTCGGCCAGCTTGTCCATCTGGACCTCGAAGGCGAACCGTGGCTGGACGGAGCCGTGGCCCCGCTTGGGTCCGCAGGCGGGCTTGTTCGTGTACACCCGCGTCGAGTCGAAGCGATAGGCGGGCATCGCGTACGGGGCACACAGGAGCTGACCCGAATAGTAGGTCGTCACCAGGCCGAACGAGGCATACGCCCCGCCGTCCAGGACGATCTCCGCGTCGACGCTCTTCAGCCTGCCTCCGGTGTCGCACCCCGTTCGGTACCTCATGTGGAACGGGTGCCGACCTCGGTGGGCGTAGAACACCTCTTCGCGCGTGTACAGAATCTTGACCGGCCGCCCCGTCTTCATGGCGAGCTTCGCCACGCAGAACTCCAGGTCGAACGGCTCGCTCTTCCCGCCGAACGCGCCGCCCACCAGTGGTTGGATCACCCGCACCCGGGCAGGATCCACATCGAGAACGCGGGCAAGCTCCCGGTGCAGGTAGTGGGGGACCTGGGTCGCGGACCATACGGTGAGCTTCCCGGAGCCCGTCCGCGGGCCGGAATCGGCCCCGGTGCCGTCCCCACGTTCGTCACGCGTGGGCTCCCCGAGCCCGTCCCGCCGCGAGCCGTCCGGCTGCCAGAGTCCGATGGCGCAGTGGGGCTCGATGGGTGTGTGCGTCGTTCCCTCGAAGAAGTACTCTCCCTCCACCACCACCTCCGACGTTTCCATGAGCCCGTCCACGTCGCCGAATTCCATGTGGACGTGCTTGGTGACGTTGCCGTTCCGCCCCTCCTTCTCGGCATCGTGGACGTAGGGTGTCGATCCGTCGGCCCGCAGCGCCGACACGGGGTCCGGGAACGCGGGAAGCTCCTCGTACTCCACCCGAATCAGATCGAGTGCCCGGATGGCGGTGTCCTCGTCCACCGCCGCCACCGCCGCCACGCCGTCTCCGACGTAGCGGACGCGATCCAGCGCCAGCGGGTACTCGTCCGGCGTCCAGGGAATGATGCCGTAGGTCGTGGGCATGTCCCGGCCGGTCACGACCCCGTGCACCCCCTCCAGGGCCTCGGCCGCGGACGTGTCGATGGAGACGATACGAGCGTGAGGGTATGGGCTCCGGAGAATCTTGCCGTGCAACATCCCAGGAAGCCGGATGTCATCGGCGTAAAGGGCCCGTCCGGAGGACTTCTCCAGACCCTCGATCTTGCGCTGTGGCTTGCCAATGAAGTGGAAGTCCGACTGCGACTTAGCCATTGTCACGCATCCGCGCGGCCGCTGCTTCCACCGCCTCGTAGATCTTCGTGTAGCCGGTGCATCGGCACAGGTTCCCCGACAGGGCCTCGCGGATCTCTTCTCGACTGGGATTCGTCGAGCGCGCAAGTAGGGCCGCCGCGGAGCACAGGATCCCCGGAGTGCAGAAGCCGCACTGAGCCGCTCCGTGCAGGTCGAACTCGTCCTGAAGCGGGTGAGGTCCGCGGGCGGTGCCGAGGCCTTCCACGGTGACGATCCGTCGCCCGTCGGCCTCCCGGATCGGGGTGATGCAGGAGAGCGTCGGCTCCCCGTCCATCAGGACGGTGCACGCGCCGCAATCCCCCTTGTCGCACCCTTGCTTGGATCCCGTCAGGCCCAGGCCGTAGCGCAGGGCCTCGAGGAGGGTGTAGTGGCCCGGCACGCCGACTTCGCGGCGGTCGCCATTGACCATGAGGGTGACGATCTCGGTGGCAGGAGGCATGGCTCTGAAGTTGGCCGACCGCCCCTGCCCCGGCAACGCCGTTCGAAACCGGAACCCCGGTTGGAGGGGCAGGGTGCCGGCAGCGGGCCTTTGCGGCGGAGACGATTTCTACGCATTCTTTGGTCACTTCGGGCTTTCGCCCGCAGTGCCACTGCCCAGTGCGCGGAGGTTTTGGCGTCCTCCCACGCCCAGTCGCATGCATCGAATCGAAGACCTCTACGCCCTTGTAGACGAACTTCCCGTTCCCGTCGCCGCCACCACGATCGACGGCGATCGTGTCGTGCACCTGAACGACGCCTTCGCCAGGGCTTTCGGCCGGGATCCGGCCGCGATATCCGGGGGTTCGGCCTTCGAGCTCCATTTCGACCCCGCCGAGCGGCAACCACTCCTCGACCGTCTCGAGGCCGGGGAGAGCGTGGAGGCGACCCTTCGTGGGCCTGGGGACGCGCCCCGGGCGGTGGAGATCGTCGCGCGCCGCGTCGAGGCCGAAGGCGGCCCCGTGCTGCTCCAGGCTTTCCACGACGTAGGTCCCCTGAAGCAAGCCCAGCGCGCCCTCCACGAACGCGTGCGCGAGATGGAGGAGATGGCGCGCTTCCCCGAGATGAACCCCGGGCCCGTGTGCCGCATGAGGCTGGACGGGACGATCATCCTGGCCAACGCCGCCGCCCGACGGACCTTCGGGCACGCCGGTCTGAAGGGGCGGTCCTGGCTGGAGGTGTGCCCGGGAATGACGCCGGACCTCTGGGACCAGGTCATCATCGAGGCCGCCCTGGTTCATCGCGAGACCACGATCGGCGACACCGTCATCTCCTTCACCATCGCTCACGAGGCGGGAAGCGGCGACGTCTTCGCCTACGGAACCGACGTCACGGAGCTGAAGAACGCGGAGCGCGCTCTGGCGGCCCAGACCGCCGAGCTCGTCGAGATGGCGCGGTTCCCGGAGATGAACCCGGGGCCCGTCTGCCGCCTCGACCTGGACGGGTGTGTGGTCCTCGCCAACAAGGCGGCGCGGCGTTTCTTCGACTGTGACAGCCTCAAGGGACGGTCGTGGCTGGACCTCTGTCCGGGCGTGGACGAGACCCTCTGGCAGAAGATGGTGGGCTCCGAAGAGGGGCTGGTGCTGGAGGCAAAGGTCGGCAGCCGCCAGATGGTGTTCACCCACACTCCCCGCGTGGGGGATTCGATCTTCGTTTTCGGCTCGGACATCACGGACCAGAAGACCGCCGAGGTTGCCCTTCGCCAGAGTGAGAAGATGGCCACGCTGGGCACCCTCGCGGCCGGAGTCGCCCACGAGCTGAACAACCCCGCGGCAGCGGCCCAGCGGGGCGCGGAACAGCTCGAGGCTGCGTTCGCCGCCCTCCAGGCGGCGTACATGGCCATCTCCGCGGCCGCCCTCCCCGAGCGATTCACCGCCGCGCTGGCCGAGTTGGACGCGGAGGCCCACCAGGCGGCTCTCACCTCCCGCCGCATGGATCCCATGGTGCGGAGCGACCAGGAAGTCTCCATCGAAGAGTGGCTCGAGCGCTCGGGAGCATCCGAAGCTTGGGACGTGGCACCGGCCCTGGTGGAGATGGGGCTCGATGAAGAGCGCCTCCAGGCATTTCCGGAGACCTTCGGAGAGCAGGCCGGCGCCGTGGCCAACTGGCTGTCGCGCGCCTATACGGTCTACAGGCTGCTTCACGAGATCCGGCACGGGGCCGGGCGCCTCTCGGAGATCGTGGGAGCCCTCAAGGCCTACTCGTATCTCGGGCAGGCGCCGGTCAAGAACGTCGACGTGAACGAAGGAATCCGGAACACCCTCGTCATCCTCCGAAACAAGCTCAAGCGCGGCACCGAGGTGCGTGACGAGCTGGACGACGCTCTCCCCCGCATCGAAGCGTACGGCAGCGAGCTCAACCAGGTCTGGACGAACCTCATCGACAACGCCGCCGACGCCCTCGACGGAACGGGCACCATCAAGATCCGTTCGTCCGCGTCGAACGGGTGGATCCGTGTGGATATCGAGGACGACGGCCCCGGCATACCCCCGGAGGCGCAGCCGCGGGTCTTCGATGCCTTCTTCACCACCAAGCCCCCGGGCAAGGGCACCGGCCTTGGGCTGAACACCGCGTACAAGATCGTCGTGAGCAAGCACGGCGGGCGGATCTCGCTCGACTCCGAGCCCGGCCGCACGCTGTTCGTCGTAGAGCTGCCCACGTCCCTGCCGGCCGATGCCGCCAAGGAGGAGTGATGGACCAGCCGGTCATTCTGACGGTCGATGACGAGCCTGATGTGCTCAACGCCATCGAACGTGACCTTCGCAGGCACTTCCGATCCGACTATCGGGTCATGAAGGCAGGCTCGGGCCAGCAAGCCCTGGAGGCCACTGAGGCCTTGAAGTCCCGTAACGCGACGGTTGCCCTCTTCCTGGCGGACGAGCGCATGCCCCACATGAGCGGCACCGACTTCCTCACGCGCGCCCGTGGGTTGTATCCGGCGGCGCGGAAGGTCCTGCTGACGGCGTACGCCGACACGGAGGCGGCGATCTCCGGCATCAACAACGTCGGCCTCGATTACTACCTGATGAAGCCGTGGGATCCTCCCGAGGAACGACTCTACCCGGTCCTGGACGACCTGCTCACGGATTGGTCTGCAACGTACCGCCCACCCTTCCACGGCATCAGGGTTGTTGGCGTGCAGTGGTCTCCGGCATGCCACGAGGTTCGCGACTTCCTGTCACGCAACCAGATCCCCTACCGCTGGATCGACGTCGACGAGGACGAAGCGATGCGCGACGTGGCCGAGATCCACTCACCCGGGCTCGAACGCCTTCCGGTCGTCCTCTTCCCGGACGGCGAGCCGTTGGTGGGACCTGACGTCCTGGGCCTGGGTTCCAGGCTCGGGCTTCAGACCAAGGCGAGCCTGCCCTTCTACGACCTCGTGGTGGTAGGAGGCGGCCCGGCCGGGCTGGCCGCCGCCGTCTACGGTGCCTCGGAGGGACTGCGCACTTGTCTCGTGGAGGACGACGCGCCGGGTGGCCAGGCAGGCACCAGCTCGTTCATCGAGAACTACCTCGGCTTCCCCAGCGGCATCACCGGGGCGGACCTGGCGCGTCGCGCCGCGACGCAGGCCAAGCGGTTCGGCGCGGAGATCGTGGTCCCACAGGTCGTGCGCTCGGTGCGCCCCGACGACAAGTACCGCTTCGTCACCTTCTCCGACAGCACGGAGCTGAGCTGCCACGCCGTCCTGCTGGCCAGTGGGATGGCGGTGCGCCGCCTGGAGGTCCCGGGCGTCGAGGGCCTTACCGGCGCCGGTGTCTACTACGGTGCCGCCCTGTCCGAGGCGAACTCGTGCCGAGGGAATCGTGTCTTCGTGGTGGGTGGAGCGAACTCGGCTGGGCAGGCCGCGATGCTCTTCTCCCGGTATGCCGATAACGTCACCATGCTGGTGCGGGGGGCCACGCTCTCGGCAGGAATGTCCCGGTACCTCGTGGACCGCATCGAGGCCGCCGAGAACATCAACGTCATGACGCATACGCAGGTCGTCGAGGCCGTAGGCGATGGACACCTGTCGGCGGTGCGGCTCCGGACCGGCGACCACGGGGAGGTCGAGCAGTTCCCGGCGTCCCACCTGTTCATCTTCATCGGCACCCATCCCCGGTCCGAGTACGTCCAGGGCGTCGTGGAAACCGACGACACGGGCTTCATTCTCACCGGCCCGGACCTGATGAAAGGCGGGAAGCGGCCCCGGGGATGGCCCCTGGACCGCGATCCGCACCTGCTGGAGACCAGTGTGCCGGGCATCTTCGCCGCCGGCGATGTGCGCTACGGTTCTATGAAGCGGGTGGCAGCCGCGGTGGGGGAAGGCTCGGCCGCCGTTGCCATGGTGCACAGGTACCTGGAGACGGTCTAGAACAAGGCGTCCCGGCGGCCCCGGCCGTTCCGGGATCCGGTCGCCGCGCCGGGGGTATCGGTTGCCCCCGATGACGGACGGAGGGTGCGGGCCCTCCGCATGACAGCGAGAGGTTGCGAGATGCCGTATCCAGAGTTGATGGTGGCCCCCATGCGCAAGGACCTGGTCCAGATCGGGTTCCGGGAGCTGCGCACGGCGGACGACGTGGATCAGGTCCTGGCCACGGAGAAGCGCACGATGCTCCTGGCGGTGAACTCGGTCTGCGGTTGCTCGGCAGGGATGATGCGTCCCGGTGTGTACCTCTCGCTTCAGGGAGAGCCCAAGCCCGAGGTCCTCACCACCGTCTTCGCCGGACAGGACCTCGAGGCTACCGAACGGGCCCGGGAGTACATCACCGGCTACCCACCGTCGTCGCCTTCCGTCGCGCTCTTCAAGGACGGCGAGCTCGTCTACATGATGGAGCGCCATCAGATCGAAGGGCGCTATCCCGAGGCGATCGCCGAGGACCTGCGCGCGGCCTACACGGAGCACTGCGGATAGCCTACCGCGACGCATGAGAGTCCCGCGCGGTGAGCTCGTTCACGTGCCGCCGGAGAAGAGGGGCCCAGCCGACCAGGCCGGGCCCCTCGCACGTAATGGGGACGTCACACCGCCGTATCAGGTCAATGAGAGGGGCGTACCGGACGCAACTTTTCGCGCCCCGGGCTCGTCTTAGAAGGATGAAGGGTGGACGGGAGCAGGGCGTAGTGTGGTGTGAAGTGGTGTGAACCCATGGGGAGGTGCGGACGATGAGGACGAGAATGGGTGCCCTGAGTGTGGCGATGGCAGCTTGCATGGCGACCTTGGCCGCCGGCACGGTGGAGGCCGCGACGGTAGCGCCCGCGGCGGATCACGAGATCCGCGTGGTGAACCGACACGCGACGACGGTAAGGGTCTACGTACAGGACGCCAACGGCGGGCTGCACATGCTGGGCCGGGTGGCGGCGTCGGACTTCAAGGTCATGAAGGTGCCGGCGGAGATCGCAGCGATGGGGAAGGTCGAGATAAAAGTCTTTCCTGTTGTGCCGTTCCAAGCGCTCACGATGGGCGTGGACGGGGTCCAGAGCCGAGGCATCGCTCTGGACGGCAAGGATGCGGTGAACCTGTACGTGGAGTGTGACCTCCGAAGCTCGACGCTGGAGATCGCGAACGGCTAGACCAGGGCGGGGTGGGGAGGACGAGGGAGGCCGCGGGGGCGAAACGCCCCCGCGGCCTCGGTCGTTTACGGCAGGTGGTGCCGGTGAGCTCGGCCCTCCCTACATGATCCCACCCTCGGCGGCGAACCGCCGGACGATCTCCAGCGTCATGGCGACCCCGCGCCGCACGTTCTCGATGGAGATGCGTTCGTCGTTTCCGTGCACTCCCCGCTCGTCTTTCTGGGGAATCGCCGTGGCGACGTATCCGTAGCTCGTGATTCCCAGATCCCTGAAGAAGTGAGAGCCCGTGAACCCGCCCTGCACCCTGGGGACGAACTGCGCCCCAGGGGAGTTCTCGAGCGTGACGCTCTTCAGGGTGCGGTAGAGATCGGTGTCCGCGCTCGACACCGCCGGAGTGAAGCCCATGATCACCTGAATCTCCACCTGCGGGCCGAGGACCGACTTCATCTCGGCGAGCCATGCCTGGGGATCCTGGTCCGGCAAGAGTCGGCAGTCGAGCTCGGCCCCCGCCTCCGGCGGCACCACGTTGATCTTGTCACTCCCCATCAGCCGTGTGATGGAGCATGTGTTCCGCGTAAGCGTCGCCAGCGCGGGATCGTATTGCGGTAGCTCCGTGAGCACTCCCGGCTGGTCGACATAGGCGGCCATGTTCTGGAACCGGGTGTGCCAGGGTTCCGGTTGGCCGGCGGCGATGCCCTTGAGGTAGGCGTCCACCGCCGGGATGATCCGGGGCTTGAGCTCGTGGGCGCGTAGCCGCGCGAGCGCGTCGATGAGCTCCGTCACCGCCGAGGACGTGTGCGGCGACGAGCCGTGGCTCGGCTCGCCGGTGATCTTCAGGTGGAGCCAATACGGGACCTTCTACGTGACTTCGACGCCGAGCTGGACCTTGCCGTCCACGATCTCACCGCCGCCACCTTCGTTGAGGAGGAACCCGATGTCCTTGAAGATCTCCGGGTGATTCTTCACCAGCCATCCGGCGCCGTGGGAGCCCCCGGCCTCCTCGTCGGCCGTCGCGACGAACATGACGTCGCGCTTCAGGGGCACGCCCGAGCGGTGAAGCGCGAGGAAGGCCGCGAGGTTCAGGATCCCGCTGCTCTTCGTGTCCAGCGTCCCTCGCCCGTAGATGAGGCTGTCCTTCACCTCCGCTCCGAACGGGTCCATGGTCCAGTACCGCTTGTCCGCGGGCACGACGTCCATGTGGTGGAGAAGAACGAGACCGGGCTCGTCCCCTCCTTCGAGACGCGCCCAGATGTTACCACGGCCCGGAGCCGACTCGGCGATCTGGTAGGGGATTCCCTCGGCATCGAAGACCTTGGCGAAGAATCGCGCCGACTCGATCTCGTTTCCGGGCGGGTTCTGCGTGTCGATGCGTACGTAGTCACGTAGCCACGCCACGGCCTCATCCTGGAGCTTGGCCATGTCCACCGGCTGCTGCGTCGCGCCGCGCGCGGCGCA
>JAJDNI010000048.1 GCA_022340755.1 Gemmatimonadota bacterium | reverse complement strand
GGTGTCGCAGGCGAAGGAGAGGTCGAACCGGTCCTTCATGCCGATGAGCCGCTCCATGGCGTACGGCGAGGAAGGGTCCATCCGGATCTGGCCGTCCCAGTCCACGGTCATGAAGCCGAAGGTGGGATCGACCGTCTCGTCGACAACGGTGAGGTCCAGGTGGTGGCGCTCAGCGATGTGGCGCCAGTAGTGGACGCCGGCGCCGCCCAGGGGGTCGACGCCGAGACTGATGTGCGCGCCGCGGACCACATCCAGGTCGATGACGCTGCCCAGGTCGTCGACGTAGGGGTGGAGATAGTCGTGCCGGTGGGTGGTCGGAGCCTGCAGCGCGCGCTCGTGGGGGATCCGCTTCACTCCGGCCAGGCGCGCCTCGAGGAGCTCGTTGGCCTTCGCCTCGATCCAGCGTGTGACCGCGGTGGCCGCGGGCCCGCCGGTCTGCGGGTTGTACTTGAAGCCGCCGTCGTGCGGCGGATTGTGCGAAGGCGTGATGACGATGCCGTCGGCGAGGCTCGTCTTCCTGTCACGGTTGTACGTGAGGATCGCATGGGAGATCACCGGGGTCGGAGTGTACTCGTCCTCCCCGGCGATCATCACGTCGACGCGGTTCGCCGCCAGCACCTCGAGGGCCGTGGCGCACGCCGGCACCGAGAGCGCGTGGGTGTCGATGCCCAGGAAGAGCGGGCCGGAGATGCCCTGCTGGGTGCGATACAGGCAGATGGCCTGGGTGATGGCGAGGATGTGGTCCTCGTTGAATGCCGACCTGAGCGAAGAGCCACGATGCCCCGACGTGCCGAACGCCACGCGCTGCGCCGGCACCGCGGGGTCGGGCCGGTCCGTGTAGTAGGCGGTGATGAGCCGCGGCACGTCCACCAACGTGGCGCGCGGCGCGGGCTTTCCGGCGAGGGGGCTCGTCTTCACGGCGTGTGCGTCGATGTCACTTGGATGCCTTCTCGGCGTGGCCGCCGAATCCACTGCGCATCGCGGACAGGAGCTTGTCGGCGAAGCTGCCCTCACCGCGCGAGCTGAAGCGCTCATGGAGAGCTGCGCTGAGCACGGGTGCGGGCACCCCCGTGTCGATGGCCGCCTTCAGGGTCCATCGTCCTTCTCCGGAGTCCGACACGCGGCCCTGGAACGCCGACAGCCGGGGGTCGTGCACGAGCGCCGCCGCCGTCAGGTCGAGGAGCCACGACCGGATGACGCTTCCCCGTCTCCAGACCTCCGAGACGGCGCCGAGGTCCAGATCGTACCGGTAGGCCTCGGGGTCCTCGAGCGGCGCTGTCTCGGCGTCGGCTTCTTCCGGGACGCTGCCCCTGTTGGCATGGTGCAGGATGTTCAGGCCTTCGGCGTAGGCCGCCATGATGCCGTACTCGATGCCGTTGTGGACCATCTTGACGAAGTGTCCGGCTCCGCTGGCGCCACAGTACAGATAACCCTGTTCCTCGGTGGCGCCGACGACGGTTCTCCCGGGGGTGGGAGGCGCGGCCTCTACACCGGGGGCGAGGGCGGCGAAGATCGGATCGAGACGCCGGGCGACCGGTTCCTCCCCGCCGATCATCAGGCAGAACCCCCGCTCCAATCCCCAGATGCCACCGCTGGTGCCGACGTCCATGTAGTGGATTCCGGCCGACGAGAGACGGCCCGCGCGCCGGATGTCGTCCCGGTAGTTGGAGTTGCCCCCGTCGATGAGCACGTCGTCGGCCTCCAGGAGCTTCGCGACGGCCGACACCGTTTCCTCCACCACCGCGGCCGGAACCATCATCCACACGGTGCGCGGAGGCTCCAGCCTGGCGACGAGGTCAGCGAGGGACGCGACCCCGATGGCGCCGTGTCCCGCGAGGCGGGAGACGGCATCTGCCTGCACGTCGTACACGACGCACTCATGCCCGGCCCGCATCAGGCGTCGGCAGATGTTCGCGCCCATCCGGCCCAATCCGATCATGCCCAGTTGCATCGTCCGTCCCTTCTCGGACGGGCTGTGGGATGCCGTGTGCATCCGGCGCCGGGGCGACTTGCCGTGCCCCCTCCGACCGGCCGCCATGCATTGCGTTGGCAAGACCACGGCTCAACGCGTGGGCGCCGCGAGATTGCCGCAGGCCACGACCATCCGGGAGTTCGCTTCTGAAGCGTAGACGACCACGAAGTAGCTTCCGCTCCTGGGGGTTCGCATTGGGATCGTCGCCTCCCCCATCGCGCGTCCGTCTGAGTCGACCTTCATCTGCCCGTAGGCGTCACTGGACCCGAGCACCCCGTAGTCCGATCCGGGACTGCACTGCCCCTCATGCGCTTCCCACGGATGGAGACCACCGGGAGATGCGTTGGCCAGGGAGATGTTGATGACGGTGTGTGTATTACCCGGATCGGGAGCCATGGACGCCGATCCGTTCATCTGAACCACGCCGGCCAGGCTCGCGGGGGAGGCGAGGTTCGCGTGCCACATGCTGTTGAGCGTCGCATCGCCGGGGCTCAAATTGACGGCCTGGTTCTTGTGGAAGGGGTTGCAGGCCGTGACTGAGAAAGCACATAGCATGATCGTGAGAAATCGGTTCGTAGACATGCGAGCTCCAACTCGAGAATGCTCCCCTGCTCAGGGGCATCGTTCCACCTATGGGATGGAAGCTACCCGGTGGGTAGACGACGCGAATCCGCCGTTCGATTGAATTGTGAGCTAGCTCGGAAGGACTATCCCACGGTCGGGCCGCACCGCCGGAGGCCGAGTGCGGGACCCGCAGTGGACTACGGGTCGACCCGCAGCGTCACCACGCCGAACACGCGCCGCCCCCCGGTCTGGAGTACGACGCGGTACCGCCCCGGAAGGAGGGGGCCGGAGGTGGAGTGCCAGCCGTCCCACACCCGAAAGCCCGCGGCGTGAGCGGTGATGCCGACCTCACGGGACACGCGCAGGAGGTCACCATCCCGCCACCACTCGAAGGACACGTTCGTGGGCAGGGCCGAGGGTGCGAATACCTCGACGAGCACGAAGAGAGCCCCCCCGGCTCTTTCCGAAGAGACGTGATCGACGAGCGTATCCACCGGCGTCAGAGTGTTGCGCTCGATCCCCGAGGTGAAGGTGGCGCGTGTCATCCGGAGGGGGACCGGCGGGATGAGCCCGGGCAGGCCCATGGCCACGGCCAGCAAGAACATGCCCGCCGCCGCCAGCTGGAGCCGGACTCTCCGCCTGTCCCCTGTGGCGCGGAAAGCCAGAGGAGCGGCACCGCCGAGGGCCAGGAGCGCGGCCGCGGGGGCCGCGAACCGGGGCCGGAGCCCGATGAGGAGGGGAAGCAGCAGGTTGACGGCCGCGAACGCGACGATGGCGAAGAACGTCAGGGCGAACACGGGACGGGTGCGGAGCCAGCGGTCGAACACCAGATCCACGCACGACAGGACCGCCAACCCCAGCAGTAGAGCCATGAACACGACGTTGGGCGATCCGATCACCGTGGAGTACGTGTAGAACGGGATCAGGAAGAAGAGCGTCTCCTGATAGAGCACGCGTGTGACGTAGGACGTCACCTCGTGCACCAGCCCCGGGGGGGTCCCCGGTTCGCCGGCGACGGCGCGACCGAAGAACAGCGTGGATGTCCACGTCAGAGCAAGGAAGAAGCCCACCCACAGGACGAGGTGGTATCGCTCACGGGCGAGGAGAACGACGAAGGTGCCCGTGGTCAGTGCCCACGCCGAGTGCATCATCAGGAACAGGGTCCGATGGCGGGCCCAGGCACGGCCTACTCGTTCACGCAGCGTCAGCGGCCTCTCCGGTTCGGTCGACGTCCTCGTCCAGCCTGTCCCAACGCTACATCATTCGCTCGACCGGCCCTATGTCCACCTGGGCGACGAGGCGGACGGCGAGCTCTCTCAGGAAATCGACCTGCGGGGCATTCCAGCAGCGGGGCCCGGAGTCCATCACCCTCAAGGTGCCCACCGGGCGGCCATCCGAAGCCACGAGCTGCATCGCCATATATGGCGCCAACGGGGCATCGGCCGGGATCCCGAGACCGTAGCTGCTCACCGTCGTGCGCCGGTGATCATCCACCAGGGAAACGTGCACGAGGGGGACGTCCAGAATGTGCGCAGCCAGCCGCGTGAAGCGGTTCAGGATGACGATGTCTACGGGGTCCACCATCAAACGTGCCATCACGGACTCCCTTGATCTCTCATCGCTTCGGCGTAGGTCCGGGCCAGCGCCGGATCCGTTGCGATGTCGTACATGAGAGAGTCGAAGCCCGCGGGGGTGAGTCCGTGCGCCCTCAGGATCGAGTCCGCGGCCGCGGGCGTCGCCTGGATCGCCCGCGCCGTGGCTACGGCGAGGTCCACGCCCGTCGCCGCGGAAGGAGAGGCGGTCGCCTTGGCCGCTTCTTCCCCCGGGTGACCGCACGCGGTTACGAGGATCAAGGCCGCGCCACAGGCCACGCGTCGCAGGTGCATGTTCATGGTCCGCCCCCTCCTCGCTTGGCGGTATCCCGTCCCGGCGGCTTGTGGCCGCCCGGACGCCCGATGCCGCGGGCCCGGTGTTCGGCGCGGATCGCCTGGGCCAGCGCTCGGCCACGGAGTCCCGCATCGAGCTGCTGGCGCACGAAGCCACCGAAGTTGTCCTTGGGCTCGCCGGCCTTGACCGCGTCGATCTCTTCGCTGACCACCATGGCCGCTTCGTCGGCGGTCAAGCCGCGCCCGCGGAGCCCATCCAGCACCTCGCGCACTACCGTCTCGGTGACTCCGGCCTGCCGGGCCTCGGTCACGAGCGCAGGCAGCCGGATCGCCCAGAGCATCGCGGGCGTGGCGTCGTCGACCTGGGCGACCGGCGCCGCAACGAAGAAGAGCAGGAGGGTCAGGAGTCGCTGCATGTCGTCATCCTCCCTGGGCCATCACGGGCAGCGGCTGCCTCAAGGTCAGCATCAGGTGCGAGCCTTCCGGCAGCACGATGTCCATATCCTTGACCAGCGCGGAGACCGCGGCCCCGGTGGCGGCACCGGCCACGGCGCCGATGATTGTTCCCTTCCCGTTGCCGCCGATCACCTTGCCCAGGATCGCTCCGGCCGCCGCACCTCCGGCTGTCCGTGCGACATCCGCCTTCTCGACCCCTCGCGTGTCGTTGATCGTCGCAAGGGAGTCGATGGAAGTCTCGACGCCATAGGCTCTGCCGCCCACGGTCACGCCGGTGACGGCGAGCGTGAGCGTGCCGGCGGATCTATCGTTGGGAGCGGGGCTCACCTCCGTGATGCTCCCCTGCATCACGGACCCGGCGGGGATCACGACCGTGCCGGCGGCGTCGCGGACATCGCTCGCCACGAGTGCGGTGAATGCGTCGCCCGCGACTCCGTGCTGCGAGCTGATGGTCGCGGTGGTCGTCGCGTCGATGAGCGTGCCCGGGGAGAGCGTATGGCTCGACGGCGCGGCCACGGCCGCGTCGGCAGGCTGGTCCCCCGGAGCACCTCCGGAGTTCTCCGCCGACTCCGCCTTCGAGCATCCGGCGAGGAGGATCAGCGGGATGGCCATCAGGAGTCTATGCGCTTTCGTGGACGTCATGGTTGTAGCACTCAGTGTTGCGGGTCGGTGTGGCGGCGCGGTCGGCGGCGAGCTTCACTCGATGTTGCCAGCCACCTGCTGCGCCGTACGGGCGTTCATTCGTTCGTGCCCGTGGGCGTCCCATTCGGGATCGCCCCCGAACGGTCCTGCCCTTCACATGACTCTGCGCCCCGAGATGACCCGCACCAGGATGATGATGATGGCGACGACGAGGAGGACGTGGATCAGACCGCCCATCGTATAGGACGTGACGAACCCGAGAGCCCAGAGCACGATGAGGATGACTACGATGGTCCAGAGCATGGTGACCCTCTCCTTCGCCCCGACAGGGCGATTGTGAGACGCCTCCGCGAAATCAACGCAGGTAGCGGTAGAGCCCGATGAGCCCGATGACGCCGCCGCTGACCATGACGATGGTCCCGGTGTCGCCGTGGATGACGGAGCCGACCACCAGCGCCGCTCCGCCGACGATCATCAGCGCGACGTTCTCGCTCTGGCCGCCCGCGGGCATCGGCACCATGGCTGCGGACGCAGCGGGGGCCGTGACCGGGGTGACGCGAAGGCTGAGCGCCGCACTCTCTTTGGTGGGTGCGAGTGAAAGGACGGGCGCGGGTGCCGTGACCTGGACCGCGGAGACGGCCGGTGTGACGCCGGCGTTCGCGGATGCCGCCTGCTGGGCGGATGCCGGTGCGGCGAAGACGAGGGCGGCGCCGACTGCGACCAGCCAACTGTGCGTGGATGACATCGAAGGTACTCCTGAGTGAAGAGAACCGGTCGGTAGGGTCACCGGCCGGTGGCATTCTGTGGCTTCTTCGTGGCGAGCGAGGCGGGTCCGACGACCCATTTCACGAGCCGGCCGGCTTCCAGCGGCGTATCGAGGGCGACCTGGTTGATGAGGGCGAGCGTCGCCGCCGAGACCGGAGAGGGCCGCTGCCGTGCCAGCGCCGTGATGGTCGTGCGCGCAGCGATCTTCACGATCTCCACACGCTGCGGCTGCGCGTTCAGCGCTGCGGGATCGGTGAGCGCCTGGAAGCTGTGAAGCGTGCCCTCGACCACCGTCTTGTAGGTGGACCAACGTGCGTCCGGGGCGTAACCGATGAGGGCGAAGACCCCGCCGCGGTATTCGACGAAGAGCACCATCCCCCGGACGGCGCCGCTGGACGTCTCTGCCGCGAAGGGGGCGCTCACGGTGGTCAGCCCGTGCACGCTCGCACGGGACGTGGCGCCGCCCGTGATCCCCTGCTGCGCGAGGAACGCGCCGGCCGCGGCGTTGGCACTCGCCTCCTGCGCGGTCGCGACCTCGACGGCTCCGTCCTGCGCGGGGCTCACGGCGACGACCGCCTGCCGGCTGTTCTGCGTGGCCCAGCCCTCGGGGAAGGTGAGCTGGAAGCGCATGTCGGGGTGCAAGAACCGACTACCCTGGAAATAGCCCTCCCGCGGGTCGGCCCCGAACACCTGCCCATCCAGCCGTCGCAGGTACGAGTCGCGATTCACGGTGGTGCCGGAGAAGTTCTGCGGCAGAGTGGCGATTTGCGTGGTGATCGCGTCGACGCGGTTCCCGGGGCTCGGGTGCGTGGAGAGCCATGTGGGGAGTTGGCCACCGCCCTCGGACGCGGTCATCTGCTCGAGCATGCGGAACACTTCCGGCATCCGCCGGGGATCGAAGTTGGCGCGGGTCATGTAACGCAGTCCGAGCTCGTCGGCCTGACTCTCGTCGTCCCGCGAGTACTTGAGATACAGGATGCTCAGCGCCTGGCTCGCGGTGCCGGCGTATTTCGCGACCGTGGCGCTCGCGATGCTGCCCACCGCGAGGCCCACCCCAATGAGCTGCTGCTTGCTCATCTCCGCTGCCGTGTGCCGGGCGGTGATGTGACCGATCTCGTGGCCCACGACGGAGGCCAGCTCGGCTTCGTCGGTGAGATGGGTCAGGATTCCCCGCGTCACGTAGACGAACCCGCCGGGCACGGCGAAGGCGTTCACCGCCGGGTCGTCCACCACCCGGAAGGTCCAGGGGAGTTCGGGGCGCTCGGAGGTGGCGGCGAGGCGCGCACCGAATTGCTGGATGTAGCTCTGCAAGGCCGCGTCCGGATAAAGGCCGATGCTCGCGATGATGGCGGTGTCGGCCTGCCGCCCCATGGCGATTCCCTGGTCCTGGCTGACCAACATGAGCTGGTTCTTGCCGGTGGCCGGGTTGATGGCGCAGCCGGCCGCGGCCAGAGCGGCGAGGACCGCCAGCGTGCCCGACGTCCGGACCCGTGCGCCACAAGCCATATGGTCGTGCCTCCAATTCGGGACATGGACTGACCCTCATGAAGGCTCGTGGCTGGTGTGGCCCACGGACATCGCCCGAAGGGGGGAAAATCGGCGTAGTTGTTGGACGTTGGGCCCTCACCCGGAAGCAGTAGTCCTATTGAGCCACGGCTTTCGCCGGGTCCGTACCGCTTCGGGCTATCCTTCGCTTTTCACGCCAACGAGCGATGGGGGTCGGTGATGCTCGGCGGTAGCTTCGCTATCGGTGGTGTCATGCCCACGCTCTCGAGGGAACGACGATGCGGATGCCCATGCTCGCAGGTGCGGTGGCACTGATCGTCGTCGGAGCCTTCCTCCTCTTCGGAGGGAGCTTCACGACGCGGCGCAACGTCCTGGATGTCGGCGGCCTCACCGTGACTGCGGAGGAACAGCATCCGGTGCGGCCGTGGATCGCGGGCGTCATGCTCCTCGCAGGCCTCGGCATGGTCGTCACGGAGGTGCGCCGCAAGGCCTAGCGCATCAGGCGGCAACCTCCCTGACCGCGACGCATCAGCCGGAGGACAGAACCGACCTCGAGCAGGTCACATCCTCGGAGAGGTACCCATGGACATCACGGAGTCGTCGGCCAGATCGGCGCGCCTGATGAAGCACGTGCTGCTTCTCAGTCTCGCGCTCACGTCCACCGCCTGTGCCTGGAGCAACAAGGCGAAGGGCACTGCCGTCGGCGCGACCGCCGGCGCGGCGGCCGGTGCCGTGGTGGGGAAGCAGGCCGGGTCGACTGCCCGCGGAGCCATCATCGGTGCCGTCGTGGGAGGTGCCGCCGGCGCCATCATCGGCCGCCGGATGGATCAGCAGGCGAAGGAGCTGGAAGTCGCGATCCCGGGCGCCGTCGTGGAGAGAGTCGGCGAGGGGCTGGTGGTTACCTTCGCTTCAGGGCTCCTGTATGACTTCGACTCCGATGCCATCCGTCCGGATGCGGCGCAGAACCTGCAGAGCCTCGCGGCCAGCCTGCAGAAGTACTCCGACACGGAGTTGCTCATCGTCGGTCACACCGACGCCCTCGGGCCCCCCGAATACAACCAGGATCTGTCGACACGGCGCGCAAGCTCGGCCGCCCGATATCTCGCGATGCAGGGCGTCGCCGGGAGCCGAATCCATATCTCCGGCAAGGGCGAGATGGAACCAGTGGCGTCGAACGACACGGAGGCGGGCCGTCAGATGAACCGACGCATCGAGGTGGCAATCTACGCCGCCACGACGGAGGGCACGGGATCGCGCTGACCGGCATGCCCCCGCGGACGAAGGAAGCCCGTGGGGGCGCGGCTGACGAGCGCTCACCGAGAGGGCTTTCGGTTTCGCATCCTCTTCGGGCCGGCTATAACTTATGGTTACACCCCACCCGGGGGGAACGCGCACCGAGGAGCACCATCGATGTCCGACCCTTCCGAGAGCAAGGCAGCACCGCACGCCACGACCATCGGGGACGGCGTGCCTGACGTGATCGCCATCGCGGTGATCGAAGACAACCGGCTGGTGCGAGATGGGATCACCGCGCTCCTGAATCAGGTTCCGGACCTGAGGGTCGTCGCGGGGGCATCCAGCGGTAACCTCGATCTCCTGAGCGAGAAGAGGCCGCACGTCGTCCTCCTGGACCTCGGGTTGCGCAACGGCGATAGCCTGCGTGTGGCCGAAAAGGTCAGGCGGGAATTTCCTGACTCCAGGGTCATCGTCATGGATCTGCTCCCGGTCCACGAGGACATCATGGAGTTCGTCCACGTGGGCGTGTCCGGCTTCATCATGAAGGACGCCACCCTGGAGGATCTGGTGCGCACGATCCGATCCGTGGCGGAGGGGGCCCACGTCCTACCGCCCCAGATGACCAGCACGCTCTTTTCCCAGATCGCCAAGGCGGCGGTGGCGAGTGGTCGACCGGAAGCGCTCAATGCGGTGCGCATGACCCCGCGCGAGCGGCAGGTCATCAACCTCATCTCGGAAGGACTGGGGAACAAGCAGATCGCCGCTCGCCTCCACGTCTCGATCCACACCGTGAAGAGCCACGTGCGCAACGTCATGGAGAAGCTGGCTCTGCACACCCGGTTGCAGATCGCCGCCTACGCTCACAAGGATCAAGCGGACTAGCCGGGCATCTCGTTCCTCATCCTTCCGAACGACGCTTCTTCGGGCGATACCTGTGGAGGTCCGCTGGGACTATCGTTCCAACAGCAGGTTTCGCCAAGACGATTTCGCCTGAATTCGAAGGGGCCTACGGAAGCACGAGGAGCTCATGGCACACGAGCAGTCGCCCCGGTGGCCCAAGCCCGCCTGGGCCTATGCCTATCAGATCGTGCCCCCCCAGCCGGAGGGCCGGCTGCGCGCCGTCAAGGCCCTGCTCGACCACGAGCGGGCGCAGGCCAGGCTCGAGGACCGGACATGGGAAGGTCGGCTCGTCCTCGAGCAGCAGGTTACGCACATTCTGGTGGTCACTGACAATCCCGATCAGGACATCGACGTCAACCGGCGCCTGGAAGCCGCGCTGCGAGGTGCGGAGGCGAGGTTCGCTCTGACCGTACCCATGGCCGTGCAGGACGAACCCGTGACGCCTTCCGTGGACCCCACCCCGGTCGGCTCCCTTCCGCCCCATACCCCTCCGGGGCGCCTTCCGCCGAGAGAGTAATGCCCGCGCCGAGGGAGGTCGCTCCGACCTGGCCGCACGCTGGCGATGGGCTCACTCCAGTGACGCGAGGGCTGCCGAAGGGGATGACGCAGCGGCTCCCGTGCAGGTAGATCTCCGCCAGGATGATCATGCCCTCATCGCCAGCCTGGCGGGTATCTGGGATCTGGAACACACGGCCCCGAGCTTCGACCGTCTGATCGAGAGCTTTGCGGCCGGATCCACCGTGGAGGCCATCGCATTCGACACCACGGAGCTGGGCACATGGGACAGCAGCCTGCTGATCTTCCTGTTGCGAGTCAGGGACTATTGCGAAGCCCATGGCCTCGACTTCAGAGCAGAGAGCCTACCGGAGAATATCGGCCGCCTCCTCGACCTCACCCGCGCGGTGCCGGAGCAGGAGCTGGAGCGAAGAGAGGCGAAGTCGTCGTTCCTGACGAGACTCGGAGCGCAGGGGCTGTCATGGTTCGACGGCGTTCTGGAGTCCGTCGCGTTCGTGGGAAGGGTCGCCCAGGGCTTTGCCCACCTTCCGCGCCTCCGGGGGCGCCTGCGCTGGCGGGACTTCTGGGTGGTGGTGCAATCGAACAGCTCCGGCGCCCTCCCCATCGTCACGCTGATCAGCTTCATGGTCGGGTTGATCATCGCCTTCCTGGGCGCCGTCGTGCTGCGTCGGCTCGGGGCGGGCTACTACGTGTCGTACCTGGTGGGGTACGGGATGCTCAGGGAGATGGCGGCCCTGATGACCGGCATCATCATGGCGGGCCGGACGGGCGCGGCCTTCGCCGCCGAGCTCGGAAGCATGAAGATCACCGAAGAGATCGACGCGCTCAGGACGCTCGGGGTGTCCCCCATCGACCACCTCGTGCTGCCGCGGGTCCTTGGCATTTTCGTGATGATGCCCCTGCTGACGATCTACGCCGTGTTCATCGGCGTCCTCGGAGGCCTGCTCGTCTCCATCACCATGCTCGACCTGAGCGCCGGTCAGTTCATCGGTGGCCTGTTGACGCCGTTGACGCTCTCGGACGGACTGCTGGGGGTCTTCAAGGGGACGGTCTTCGGCTTGATCATCGGTATCGCGGGTTGCATGCGGGGCATGCAGACCGGCAGCGATGCCGGCGCGGTGGGAAGGGCGGCGACGTCCGCCGTGGTCACCGGCATCACCTGGATCATCGTGGCCACAGCCGTCATCGATTGGCTTGCCGCCCTCCTGGGGGTCTAGGAAGATCATGGACGACGCGAGGTGCATCGAGGTCAGGGATCTGACGATGGCGTATGGTGGGCGCGTCGTCATGCGGGACGTGTCGTTCGACGTCCGGCGTGGGGAGATCTTCGTCGTCATGGGGGGGAGCGGCAGCGGCAAGAGCACGCTGCTGAAACACCTCATCGGGCTGAAGAGGCCTGTGAAGGGAACGATCCTGTTCGAGCGCGAAGATTTCGGAGCCGCTGATGAGAAGACCCGGAGAGGAATCCTTCGCCGCATCGGCGTGACCTATCAGAACGGCGCGCTGTGGAGTGGATTGACGCTCGCCGAGAACGTGGCCCTTCCCCTCGAGGAGTTCACGGCCTTACGGGCCGAGGCCATCGCCGAGGTCGTCTCGTTGAAGCTGGCCCTGGTGGGGCTGCGTGGCTTCGAGCCGCTGTATCCCGTCGAGATCAGTGGCGGCATGCGCAAGCGAGCCGCCCTCGCCCGCGCGGTGGCGTTGGATCCCGAGGTGCTCTTCTTCGACGAGCCTACGTCCGGCCTGGATCCCATCACCGCGAGCCGACTCGACGACCTGATCCTGCAGATCCGAAGTTGCTTCGGCACCACCATCGTCGTCGTCAGCCATGACCTCGCCAGCATCTCGAAGATCGCCGACCGGGCGCTGTTCCTCGACATCGAACAGAAGACCATGACGGCGCTCGGGAGGCCGACCGACCTGCGAGAGAACCCCCCAAGCGAAGAAGTGCGCCGTTTCCTGACACGCAGCAGCGGAGCCCGGGACACGCCAGTGTTCGAGCCTCGCCCAGCGAGGACGTACCCGACATGAGCATGCACGCGAACCCGACCCGTATCGGCCTGTTCATGATCGGGGCCATTGTGCTGGCGGTTGTGGGCGTCGCCTCTCTGGCCTCCACCTCGTGGATGAACAAGGAGTCGACCTTCGTCAGCTACTTCAACGAATCTGTCAACGGGCTGGACGTAGGCGCGGCAGTGAAGTTCCAGGGGGTGCCGGTCGGCCACGTGACGGATCTCCTCATCCAGATCGGGGAGAAGGACAAGACCTTCCAGGTACCGGTACAGTACGACGTGGATCTCGCACGGCTGACGTCGGTTGGCGGCGGTTTCATCCATCTGAACGACAAGAGCGTGCTGCGCCAACAGATCGCGGACGGGCTCCGTGCCCAGCTGCAGATGGAGAGCATCGTCACCGGTCAGTTGTACATCGAGCTCGTGTACCGCACCGATGCGGCGCGCCCCTTGCGCGAGCAGCGGCAGTCGGCCTATCCGGAGATTCCCACGAGCCCTTCGCTCCTGGCGGCGTTCGGCAGTCAGGCCGGCAGCGTCGTGAGCGATGTGCTCAAGGTCCTCATCCGGGTGAACGAGATGCTGGATTCGGTGAACGTCAGGGAGATCAACCGGTCGGTGGTGGCCTCGGCCGCAGCCGTGGAGCGCCTGGCCGGCTCCAAGGAGTTGCAGGCGGCCATCGACGGGGTCCCGGAGATGACCGCGCAGTTGACGCGCACCATGAGTGGGATACAGGCCTTGACCGAGCGGCTCGACGCGGCCGTCGGCCCGCTCCAGGGACAAATGGACAGCACGAGCGCGGAGTTGACCCGAACGCTGCAGACCATGCAGCAGGCCGTGGAGGACGTCCGAGGGCTGCTCTCCACGGACTCCGGGGTCGGATACCAGATGGTGGGAGCCATGGCCAGCCTCAAGGAAGCGGCGGACGCGATGCGGGAGTTCTCTCTTTCGCTGCAGCGGAACCCCGACATGCTGATCCGCGGGAGGAAGTCCGGTGGACACTAGGCTGCGAGACCGGTTGGGGGCGATCCGCCGGGTCAGCCTCTGCCTCGTCGTAGGTTTGACGGGGTGTGTCAGTCTGGGCAGGCGCGAACCGCCCCAGCGGTACTATGTGCTCGGTGGAGACACGCTACGCTTGGCCGCGCCCCCGTTCCCCGATGTGGCCGACGTCACCGTCGGCGTACGACGGCTCAAGCTGGCCTCCTATCTCGCGTCGTCGTTCTTGGTGGTCCGTCGGGGTCCGAACCAGGTCGGTTTCTCGGAGTTCTACCGCTGGGGCGAGCCCCTCGGCGCGGGGATCAACCGCGTGGTCGCGAGATCGCTGGTAGCCCGTGGATTCCGGGACGCCGCAGTGGCCCCGTGGCCGGCCCAGGGACGGTACGACTATCTCATCCAACTCGACGTGGCGCGCTTCGAGGGACTGGCGCCCGAGGGGGCAGTGGCGACAGAGGGAGAGGTCCACCTGTTGGCGACATGGGAGATCATCCGGCAGCAGGATGGAGTGGTGCTGGCACAGGGGACCACCGACTATCGGAGGCCCAACTGGACCGTAGGAGACTACGCCGGTCTCGTGAGCATGCTCGACGAGGGCCTGGAGGTCTTGGCCGCGGACGTGACGGCCGGCGTGGTCGGGCTCCGCGGGCCCCGCTGACCGGACATGACGAGGATGGCGACAAGGGTCTTCTGCCCCACGCAACGAGATAGAGCATGAGTGAACACCAGCCAGGCGAGTCCCTCACCAAGGTCTTCCTGGTGGCGTTGACCATCGGCATCTCGGTGCTGTTCCTCTTCATGATCGGGCCTTTCCTTCTGTCGGTGCTGCTCGCGGCCATCTTCTCCGGCATGGCCCATCCGCTGTACAGCGCGCTCCTGAGGCGCATGCGGGGTCGGCGGGGGCTGGCCTCGGTGAGCACCATCACCGTGATCTTGCTGGTAATCGGCCTTCCGCTGCTGGGGTTGCTGGGCCTTGTCGCCAAGCAGGCGGTGGATGTCTCCGAGTCCGCGGGCCCCTGGATCGAAAAGCAGATCAGCGGGGTGGAGGATCTCGACCGGCGGATCCAGGAAATCCCGTTGCTGGATCGACTGCCAGGGGTCCGTCGTCTGGTGCCCACCGGCGAGGAGATCCTGTCGAAGGCCGGGGAGGTGGTCTCCACCACGGGGAAGTTCCTGGTCGGGAGCCTGGGTGACGTGACGCGGGGCACGTTGGGCTTCTTCCTGCAGCTCTTCATCGTGCTCTACGCGATGTTCTACTTCCTGATCGACGGCCGCTCGATCCTGGATCGCATCCTCTATTATGTGCCGCTTTCCGCGGCGGACGAGGAGCGGCTACTGGAGAAGTTCGTGTCGGTAACCCGGGCCACCCTCAAGGGCTCCCTCCTCATCGGGATCGTCCAGGGAGGGCTGGCCGGCCTGGCCTTCTTGCTGGCGGGGGTCCCGGGGGCGGCGTTCTGGGGCGCCATCACCGCGGTGGTCTCCATCATCCCCGCCATCGGCGCTGGGCTCATCTGGGGGCCGGTGGTGATCTACCTGCTGGTGATGGGCCACCCCGGGGCGAGCCTGGGGCTCCTTCTCTGGAGCGTCCTGGTGGTGAGTACCATCGACAACTTCCTGCGACCCCGCCTCGTGGGTCGCGACACACGGATGTCGGACCTCCTGATCCTCCTGAGCACCCTGGGCGGGCTGTTCCTCTTCGGCCCGGTGGGCTTCATCGTCGGGCCCATCGTGGCGGCCCTGTTCGTCACGGCGTGGCACCTCTACGGAGAGGCGTTCCGGGATTGGCTTCCTGAGCTGGCGCGAAGCTCCGAGGACGCCGCCCATGACGGTGAACGCCACGGTCAGGTAGCCCGCGTTCAGGAGCCAGAGCCTGAGTGAGCGCGGCTCGAGGAGATAGACGACCCCCAACACCGTGCGGGGTTATCGTTCCAAACGGGTGACAGGCGCATCAGGCCGCAACCCACGATCCTCCGTCCCAACCTCTGGAGCACCCAATGGACTTCGCCGAGATGGCCCGTCTGGTGGGCCAGGTCATCAAGTACCCCCTGTTCACCCTCCAGGGGCGGGCCATCACGCTCATGGACGTCCTGACCTTCACGGTCCTCGTCCTCGCCACCCTCTTCGTCTCAGGCCTCCTCCGCCGGGGCGTCGAGCGGACCCTCCGCGCCCGGGGCGTGGAAGACCCGGGCACACACGCCATGGCGAGAAGGCTCGTCCATCTTGCGGTCCTCGTGGTGGGCCTGGGTACAGCCGTCACGAACCTGGGATTCAACCTGTCGGCCGTCTTTGCCGCGGTTGCGGTCCTGGGGGTCGGGATCGGCTTCGCCTTCCAGAACGTGGCGCAGAACTTCATCTCGGGCCTGCTGCTCCTCTTCGAGCGATCCATCAAGCCCGGTGACATCCTGGAGGTGGAGGGACGGGTGGTACAGGTGGAGGACATGCGCGTGCGGGCCACCGTGGCCCGCACGCGTTACGACGAGCAGCTCATCATCCCCAACTCCGCGCTGGCTCAGGGGACGGTGACCAATTTCACCATGGCCGACTCCTACTACCGGATCAGCCTGACGGTGGGTGTCGTGTACGACTCGGACATGCGGCGCGTGCGCGCGGCCCTGGAGCGGGCCATCAGCGACCTTCCCTGGCGGTCCAGGAACCACGAGCCCGTGGTGCTCATGACAGCCTTCGCCGACTCGTCGGTGAACTTCGAGGTCTCCGTGTGGATGGACGACCCGTGGCGCGCCCGCCGCGCGCTGTCCGACCTTCACGAGGCGGTCTGGTGGGCGCTGCAGGAGGCTGGCGTCGTCATCGCTTTCCCGCAGTTGGACGTGCACTTCGACGGCGCGCTCCACGAGCGCCTCGACCGGTTCCCGCGGGCGTCGTAGTTGAGGCGGGACTACTTCACCACCGAGCCGGCGTGGCAGTCGGAGCAGCTCATCTGCTCCCAAAGCCCGGCGATGTCCACAGGGTGCTTGAAGTCCAACCCGGGGACACTGGTCTCCAGCTTCACGGGCGGGCCCTGCGCGATGAGGATGTGACAGGCGTCGCAGTCGTGGGTGATGACCTTCCCGTCGGCGCTGGTGTGGCTGCCGTCATGGCAACGGTAGCAGCCCGGGAAATCCAGGTGGCCGATGTTGTCGGGATAGACCCGCCAGCTCACGTCCATCGCAGGAAAGAAGTTCTGGAGATAGATACGCTGTGTCTCGGTGACGGCTCCCGCGATGAGGGTCACGTTGGCCCCGGCAAACGCTGGATACTTCGACTGGTAGAAGGTCGTCAGGCTGTCGGCGATGCCGCGCTCCGCGTCTGCCGTCGAAGTGTACCTCCTCGTCAACGCCTGCGCCGCCCGCTCCTTGATGCGCGGAATGGTACGGTCGATCCGGCCGGTCTCCAGGGCAAGGTCGAGCGAGGCGACCGGGGCCTGGTAGGCGTGCGCCGGGCGGTTGTGGCAATCGATGCAGTCCATCACGCGCGGCTGAGCAGCGGTGATCTGTTCACCCTTCAGAGGGCTGCCGCTGGACTGGTATACCGTGACGTTGCCTTGCTCGTCGGTCACTCGCACCCACGGGATGACCTGCCGCTGCTTGTCGCTGGCGATGTACTCGATCCGGTTGCCGGTGGCCATGTGCCAGTGGATGCCGCCGACGGCACCGAAGCTGGGATCGCCGCCGCCGACCTTCAGCAACATCTGGATGGTCCAGGGCGAGTTCTGCTCGTCGGGCAGATAGTGGTGGAAGGTGCGCTCGGCTGCACCGAAGAACTCCTTCGGCCAGTGGCACTGCTCGCACGTCTCGCGCGCGGGCCGCAGGTTCTCGATGGGCGTGGGGATCGGGCGTGGATACTTGTTCGCCAGCGTCGCGTAGACCTGATAGGCGCCCGAGAGCTTGGACTTGACGAACCAGCTCGCGCCCGGACCGATGTGGCATTGGACACACCTGACACGGGCGTGCGGCGATTGCTGATAGGCCGTGTACTCGGGCTCCATGACCGAATGACACGTCTTGCCGCAGAACGTCACCGATTCAGTAAACGCGTAGGTTTGATAGCTGCCCACCGCCGTGGACAGGAGGAAGATCGCCGTCACCACGGCCACCGCGATGAACGTGTGCCGCTGCCGCGGCACGTTGAAGTCGAGGCGGGGCAGAGCCGGAGTCACACCGGGCCGCAGGGTGCGCCGACGCCGGCGCTCCCACCACGCCCCGGCCGCAACGAGCAGGAGTCCGGCAATCAGGAAGCCCGGCGCGACGATGTAGGTGAGGATCCCCATGTAGGGGCTGCCGGAGCCCCGGAAGAGATCCAGCGCGAACAAGCAGGCGATGGCGAAGAAACTCGACGCAGCCAAGACGATGCCTGCGAGACTCAGCCAGTTGTGGAGCAGCGACGGTGCCACTCGGCTCTCGGTGTCCGCCGTCATCGGCCTCTCCTCTTGGAGGACGTGCGCACCGCCAGGCCCGTGGTGAGGTATACCGGGCCGGCCGCGCGCGCGTCAACCGGCCGGCTCATCCCGGACCTTCCCTCCTCCGACCCGGTACCCATTCGGACGAACTATACAAAGGAGCCTCGATGACTGCCGAGCCTGTCACTCCTCCTTCCCGCCGGCGGGTCGCCCTGGTGTGCACCAACTTCACCATGCAGAGCGCCTTCGGGCTGCTGATCATCGCCCTCAACTCGGCCCGTTTGGGCTTCGAGACGATGATCTACTTCACCTTCGAGGGCCTGAAGATGATTCGTCCCGGCCACCTGGAGGCCCTTCGGTATTACGCCACGGGCGCCAGCGCCGACGAGGCCGAGGAGAAGACGGAGGAGTTGAGAGAGGTGATGGACCGGCGTGACATCCCCTACCCCGAGGACATGCTGGCGATGTCCCAGCTGGAAGGGGTCCGCTTCCTTGCGTGCAAGACTTCGGCGGACCTCTTCGAGCTCGGTCAGGAGGACTTCATCGAGGGCGTCGAGATCATGCTGGCGGAGGACTTCCTGAAGAAGGCAACCGGGTCGGACCTGCACCTGGTCTTCTAGACGAGGGTCGGGCAGGATGACCTTCAGTCGCCTGCAGCCAGCCGAACCACGTCGTCATCGGAGCGAGCTCCCTCGCCACATCAGCTCCACACCCCCAGGATGCCGCCCATGACCGTGAACGCCAGCGTCAGGTAGCCCGCATTCAGGAGCCAGAGCCTGAGTGAGCGCCGCTCGAAGAGATAGACGACCCCCAACGCCGTGCTCACCCAGAACAGCCCGGCCAGGAAGCCGGTCTGTAGACCGAAGGAGAAGGTCCCCTCCGCCCCGATGAACAGGGCCAGGACGAAGGCCGCCACCAGCTCCAGAAGGAAGGAAACGCCGAAGATCAGCCCGGGATTTCCCTGCCCGGTCTTCTCCTCCGTAAGGCCCGAAGCGGCCATCCACAGCTTCCCGAGAAAGGCCGGGGAATACCAGAGCGTTCTCAGGACGTAGACCGCGACGGCCGCGACGAGGACCGCCAGGTAGTTCACGCCGGAAACGGCAGAGTTCAAGTCCATGGGAGAACCTCCTTCCAAGCGAGGTGCCGGGGGGGACCTCTGAACTCGATCCCACCACCTGCACCGCGCGAATAGTGAAAACTCTATCCGTGGGATAGGGTGCGGTGCCCTACCCGAAACGGCGCCGAAGCTCCTGGTGCTAGTACATCCCGCCCATGCCACCGCCCGGCATGGCCGGAGCCTTCTCATCCTGCGGCTTCTCCACCACAACGGCCTCGGTGGTGAGGAGCAGCCCGGCGATGGACGCCGCGTTCTGCAGCGCTGTGCGCACGACCTTGGTCGGGTCGATGACGCCGGCCTCTACCAGATCCTCGTAGGCGTCGGTGAGCGCGTTGTACCCGAAGTTCACGTCCTTCTTCGAGCGCACCTTCTCCACCACGATGCTGCCCTCGGCGCCCGCGTTCGTCGCGATCTGGCGGATGGGGTGCTCCAGGGCGCGCATGAGGATGGCCACGCCGATCTGCTCGTCCTCGCGGTCGAGCTTCAGCTTCTCCAGCACCTTCTGTGCCCGCAGCAGCGCGACGCCGCCTCCGGGCACGATGCCCTCCTCTACGGCCGCACGGGTGGCGTGCAGCGCATCCTCCACCAGGGCCTTCTTCTCCTTCATCTCGGTCTCCGTGGGAGCGCCAACGTTGATGACGGCCACGCCGCCGGCGAGCTTCGCCAGTCGCTCCTGGAGCTTCTCCTTGTCGTAGTCCGACGTGCTCTTGTCGATGCTGACGCGGATCTCGTCGATGCGGCCCTTGATCTTGTCCTGCTCACCACCGCCGTCGATGATCGTCGTGGTGTCCTTGTCGATGACGATGCGCTTGGCGGTGCCGAGGTCGCTGACGACCGCGTTCTCCAGCTTGAAGCCGACCTCCTCCGAGATCACCTGCCCCCCCGTCAGAACGGCGATGTCCTGGAGCATGGCCTTGCGGCGATCACCGAAGCCGGGCGCCTTCACGGCCGCGACCTTCAGCGTGCCGCGGAGCTTGTTGACGACCAGGGTGGCAAGCGCCTCGCCCTCCACGTCCTCCGAAACGATCAGGAGGGGCTTACCCATCTGGGCGACCTTCTCGAGAACGGGCAGCAGATCCTTCATCGACCCGATCTTCTTGTCGTGGATCAGGATCATGGCGTCCTCGAGGACGGCCTCCATACGCTCCGGATCCGTGACGAAGTAGGGCGACAGGTAACCGCGGTCGAACTGCATGCCGTCCACGGTCTCCAGGGTGGTCTCGAGGCCGCGGGCCTCCTCCACCGTGATGACGCCGTCCTTGCCCACCTTTTCCATGGCGTCGGCGATGAGGTTGCCGATCTCCAGGTTGTTGTTGGAGCTGATGGCGCCGACCTGCGCGATCTCCTTCTTCCCCTTCGTCGGCGTGGACATCTTCTTCAGCTCCGCCACCACGACCTCCACGGCCTCGTCGATGCCTCGGCGGATGCCCATGGGGTTGGTTCCGGCGGTGACGTTCTTCAGGCCCTCGCCGAAGATCGCCTGCGCCAGCACCGTCGCCGTGGTGGTGCCGTCACCGGCCACGTCGGACGTCTTGGTGGCGACCTCCTTCACCATCTGGGCGCCCATGTTCTCTATGGGGTCCTCCAGCTCCACTTCCTTGGCCACGGACACCCCGTCCTTGGTCACGGTAGGCGATCCGAACTTCCGATCGAGAACCACGTTCCGGCCCTTCGGCCCGAGGGTCACCTTCACCGCACGGGCCAGCTTGTCGACGCCGATCTTGAGGCGCGCCCGCGCCTCGACGTCGAATCCGAGCTCCTTGGCTGACATGATTCGTATTCTCCTGGATTCGTCGAATGCGTTGGCTTACCTGATCACGGCCAGGACGTCGCTCTCGCGGAGGATGAGGAATTCCTCCCCGTCGAGCGTCACGTCCGTGCCGCTGTATTTCCCGTAGAGGACCTTGTCCCCCTTCTTCACCTCCATGTCCAGGCGCTTCCCGTCATCCGAGATCTTACCGGGACCGACCGCGACGACCTCGCCCTGGGACGGTTTCTCCTTGGCGGTGTCGGGGATGTACAGCCCGCCCCGCATCTGCTCCGATTCGTCCAGCGCCTTGATGACCACACGATCGGCCAGCGGCCGGATTCGGGTTGCGGCAGTAGTGCCCATCAGGTCTTTCTCCGGTTGCAATTGAGGCGGATGTGGAGCTGGTCCTCGGCGGGGCGGTAGGCATCCTCGCGCCCCGCGTGCAAACGACTGCATGCGTCGATGAATCGCCGGTCGGCCAGCAACGAGAAGAGCCACACGCTCGCTCCGGAGAATACCGTGAATCCGTGCCGGGGGGTATCGCTCGAACGGGTGACAGCCGCATCACAGCCGCCCGGGGGACGCACGACGCGGCTCGGTGCCACGCCACGACGGAAGAGCGTCCCGAGCTCGAGGGGGCCGAGGGATCCGACACGGTCGATGCTGTCGGTGAGGGCCCGCTCCCGCTATGTTCACCACCTGACATAGCGGGGGAGGGAGCCGAGCGTGCTCCCCCAATGGACACACACCGCCTTACCATCGATGGTGCGCTGGCGCCGACGGCCGCCGACCCCCTGACGCACTGACCTCGTCGGACGCTCGCCCGGTGCGAGTGGGAGGCCAAGTGCGTCGACTCCGTGTCCTGGTCGTGGATCTCACGACCGAACGGCCCACCCGCGCGCTCTACGCGCGCCTCATGAACGCGAACCTGGCCAGCATCATGCCGCAGGTGGTCGCGGTCTGGTGCGAGCAAGCCGGTCACGACGTTCGCTACGTCTGTTACACCGGGTTCGAGGACCTCCGCCAGGAGCTGCTCGCGCCGGCCGACATCGTCTTCATCGGTGCCTTCACCCAGGCGGCGCACACCGCTTATGCGATCAGCAACGTGCACCGCCGGCGAGGTGCGATCACCGTGCTCGGAGGCCCCCACGCGCGCTGCTACCCGCTGGATGCGGCGCGGTACTTCGACTACGTCCTGGGGTTCACCACCCGCGCGTTGATCGAGGACGTGCTCCGCGGACGCGAGCCGCGGCGTGACGTGGGCCAGCAGCTCAGCGCGCCGCGCCAGCCCCAGGAGCTCCCTGGCGTGCAGGAGCGCTGGAAGTTCATCGAGGCCACCCTCGCGAAGACGCCGGTCCTCAAGCTCGTGCCGATGCTCGGGAGCCTGGGATGCCCCTACACCTGCTCCTTCTGCATCGACTCGACGGTGCCGTATCAGCCGCTGGGCTTCGATCAGATGCGCAGCGATCTGCGCTTCCTGCTCACCAAGATGCGGCACCCCAGGGTCGGCTGGCATGATCCGAACTTCGGCGTGCGCTTCGACGACTACCTGGGCGCGATCGAGGAGACCGTGCCTCCCGGCAGGATCGACTTCTTCGCGGAGAGCAGCCTCTCGCTCCTGTCCGAGGAGCATCTCGCGCGCCTCGAGAAGAACGGGTTCAAGGTGATCCTGCCGGGTGTCGAGTCCTGGTTCGCCCTCGGAAACAAGGCCAAGACCGGGCGCGACATGGGCATGGAGAAGGTCCGCCGCGTCGCGGATCACATCAACATGATCCAGCGCTACATCCCGTACGTGCAGACCAACTTCGTACTCGGCCTCGACACCGACGAAGGTGCCGAGCCCTTCGAGCTCACGAAGCGCTTCATCGACCTGGCCCCCGGCGTCTTCCCGGTGTTCTCGCTTCTTTCCGCGTTCGGCCGCGCGGCCCCGCTCAACCTGCAACTCCAGCGCGAAGGGCGCGTCCTTCCCTTCCCGTTCCACTTCCTGGACGCGAGCCAGGCCATGAACGTGGTGCCGCGGAACTACGCCTGGCGCGCATTCTACGACAAGCTCGTCGACCTGGAGCGGTACGCGTACGCCGCGCCGCGCATCGTGCGGCGGTTTCTCGCGAACCGCGGCGCGATCCCGAAGGGGATGAACGTGGTCCGGGGCATCTCGTCCGAGCGACTTGACCGGGTCAGCCATCACGCGCGGGTGCGCGACCTCCTCAGCTCCGACAGGAGCGTGCACCGCTTCTTCCATCGAGAAACGTCCACACTCCCTGCGTTCTACGCGAACCGTGTGCGCCGGGACCTGGGCGCTCTCTGGGAGTCACTTCCCCTCGGCGGCCTGCTGCACGACCACACGGCGTACCTCAGGAGCGCGACGAGCCCAGCCGTCTGAGCGGGGCGTCCCCTCTCTGGCGCAGGGAGAGCCTCCGCTCTCGATGCGCCGAGGTAAAGGACCATGTCCACGAGTACGCGGCGACGCGAACAGCGGAACCGGCTTCTGCTCGCCCTTTCCCGCGCGGAGTACGAGCGCCTTCTGCCGCACCTCGAAACGCTTGCGGTCCCGGCAGGTCTGGTCCTCTACGAGCCGGGTCAGGCGATCACAGCGGTCTACTTCCCACAACGATGCGTGGTCTCCACGCTCATCGCGGACGGCGACGGTGGGTGGGCGGAGACACATGCGGTCGGCAACGAGGGGATCGTCGGACTCGACGTGCTTCTGGGTGGCCGCACCGTTTCCGCCAGGACCATTGCCCGCGTCCCGGACCACGCGATGAAGATCAGCGCGGCTGCGTTCCGGAGTGCGCTGCGCCGAAGTGGACCCCTGCGGAAGATCTTGTTCCGGTACACGCAGACCGTGCTGCGCACGCTGTCGTTGGCCACGCTCTGCCACCGACTCCACCGACTCGAGGCGCGTTGTGCCCACTGCCTGCTCACCACCCACGATCGCGTAGGCGCCGACCGGTTCCTGCTCACGCAGGCCTCCCTGTCGCAGATGGCCGGTGCGACTCGACCCAGTATCGCCAGCGCCGCCACCGTGCTTCGACGCGCGGGACTGATCCGCTACACCCGCGGCCGCATGACCATCGCCGACCGCACGGGCCTCGAAGCCGCGTCATGCTCCTGCTACGGAGTTCTCCGCGCCGACTACGAGCGATTGTTCGACTCAGGTGACCATGCGGACCGATAGGACCGTCCGGCAGCCGGGCCGTCGATATCCGTGCCGCCGAGCGATGCCCGGCGACCTCCGGGTGATCGTCCCACACCCTCCGCTCGTGGACCTCCTGCGGGCGAGCGAGGACGAGCGGGACGCGTATGCCGACCATCCTGTTCTGCATGCTTATGTGTTAGCATTGAGTCGGCGAGGCGTGGTCCTCGCACCCAACGCTGGCGGTCAGCACCCCCTGCGGTGTGTCCGCCAGCGTCTTCTTTTCGGCGGGTATAGAGCCCCGCTCGAGGCGACATGACGAAGCGGGAGGCGATCGAGCTCGACGGCGTGGTCACGGAGGTTCTCCCGGACCAGAACTTCCGGGTACGACTGGCCAATGATCACATCGTGCTGGCCTATGCCGCCGGCAAGATGAGCAAGTTCCGGATCCGTGTCCTCGTGGGAGACCGCGTCACCATGCAGCTTTCGCCCTACGATCTTTCGCGAGGCCGCATCGTGTATCGTCACAAGACGGGCGATGCTCCAGCGCTCGCGCGATCGCGTGGCCCACGCCGATGATCCGTCACCCTGCCCGAAAGCCCCTGCTGCCGTCGGATACCGCTAGAGTCGTGGCGTCCGACGAGCATTCCGCAGTGCTGTCGTCGCGCCTTCTCGCCAGTCCGGGCCGAGTGCCCGTCCGAGGCAACATGGGCAACCACGAGCCGATCGACTGGATCGGCATCCCGCCAACGCCCCCGCCTCCCGGCCCGTCGGGAAGGGACGTCTTGGCCGACAATCCCGGTCTTTCGATGCGGAACCGTCTCCGCGTGACATCCATGGATGTACCGGGTTGGTCCGTGGTGGACGCCCGCGCCCCTCGCGTTGGCGAGAGCGTGTTCTGTGTCGACGGGCAGGCGACCGTGGTGCGCATCCTGGGACGCACCGGTGACGGAAGCCGCCTCCTCGAGTTGCACCTGACGTCCGGGCCGGAGGCACCCTACTTCGTGGCGTCCTCCAACGTCCTGCGTCGATCGGCGGAGAACGAGGAGGACCCCGCCATGGGCAGGGGTGGCGAAGTTGGCCTCATGGGCTAGGCGATCGCCCTCTGCGGCGATGTTCGTGTAGGTGGCGGCGACGCATCGCGACGGGCCGCCAGGTCTTTAGTTCATGTTACCCTTGCGGCCTCACCGAGACCGCGCACCCGGAAAGACGATGACCCAGCCGTTCAACCTCCCGCGATCCCTCTGCTCTCCCCCCTCCGATCCGGCGCTCCGGCGGGAGATCCAATCGCACACGGGCAACGAAACAGAGACATCGAGCATCCTTCGGTCCATCGAACGGTTCGGGGACGACCTGTCGATCCGCTACTACGAGATGACACCGACCGCTCGCCGGGCCCACTTCCACAGCGCGTCCGCGTCCTGGTCGGTGCGCGCGGTGCGCTGAGGTCTCTCGGTGAAGCCGTGGGGACGTCAATTCCCTCGTCTGCCGCTGCCCCTCACGTCCCTCCTCGGACGGGGCCGGTGGTGGTCGATTTCGCCATTGAACCCCCTGACCACCCGTTGATCCCCATCTCCCAGCGCCCGCCCGATCCGAAGCTCCACGCGCCGCTCACCCAGTTGGGCGAGGAGGGGTGGGAGATGTGGGCACGCTTCGACCGGGAGGTCCGGCATCACCGATGGCATCCCTTCGTGCCTGCGGAGTACGACCGGGTCCTGGCCGTGCTCTACGAGCTCCGGCGCCCGGGGCTACGCTTCCTCGAGTTGGGCTCGGCCATGGGGATCATCACGATCATGGCCGACCTGCTCGGCTACGAGGCCTATGGCATCGAGATCGACGAGCAGCTGGTGCAGTCGGCCAGGGAGATCACCGTACGGTACGGATCCGGCGCCCGCTTCGCCGCCGGCAGCTTCCTGCCCCAGGGCTGGGCGTGGCGTCCGCGCGATGGGGACGGGCGCCTCGGCACCATCGGCGAAGGGACTTCCGGATACCAGAGGCTGGGCATGCCCTTGGACACGTTCGATCTCGTGTACGGCTATCCATGGGGCGGAGAGGAGGCGATGATGCTCGACTTGTTTCACGATCACGGGGCTCCCGATGGCCGTCTCTTGCTGCACCTTTGCTCAGGAGAGTTGCGCCTGATGCATCGAGGCCGGATCGAGCGCACCTGGCCACATGCAGGGGACCCTGGACACCTCGCCCCCTGACGCCCCGGATGGATTCCCGCTAGCTTGTCTGCTGCGACCCGCCTCGGACTTTCGCTCCGACGGCCTTTTCCCCGGCTCGCAGCCCTGCACATCCCACCCCGCCGGATTCGCCGGCCGGCAAGGCTGAGCAGCCCTCTTCAGGATCGACAACCTTTGACGTTCTCTGCCCTCGCCCTCCACCCGGCGCTGCTTCGTGGCGCCGCTGATCTGGGCTTCGACGTACCGACCCGCATCCAGTCGCAGGCCATCCCCGCGGCTCTCGCGGGTGGGGATCTCCTCGCCTGTGCGGCCACCGGGAGCGGCAAGACCGCCGCGTTCCTGCTTCCCATCCTCCACAATCTCGTGCCGCGACCACGGGGGACCACGCGCGCCCTGGTGCTGGCTCCCACCCGCGAGCTGGCCCTGCAGATCGTCGCCGATCTCAGGGCGCTTGCACGCCACACGTCCGTCCGCGCTGCCGCCGTGCACGGTGGCGTCGGGATGGGGCCCCAGGAGCAGGCGTTCCGTCAGGGCGTCGATGTGGTGGTTGCCACCCCGGGGCGGCTGCTCGATCACTTCCGCGGCGGTCAGGCACCTCTCACCGGCCTCGAGTTCCTGGTCCTGGACGAGGCGGACCGGATGCTCGACATGGGCTTCCTGCCCGACATCGAACGGATCCTGGCCCACGTTCCGACGCCACGGCAGACCTTCTTCTTCAGCGCCACGATGCCTTCCCCCATCGAGGCTCTGACGCGCAGAATCCTTCGTTCCCCCGTCCGTATCGCGCTCCAGCGAAAGGCGATGCCGGCCGCCGGAGTGAGCCAGTCCGTCTATCCGGTGCCTTCCACACTGAAGGGTCAGCTCCTGGTGGAGCTGCTGGGCAAGGGACACATGGAGGACGCGCTGGTCTTCACGCGCACGAAGCACCGTGCGGACCGCCTCACCAAGCTGCTCAACCGGCACGGTATCACCGCGGAGCGCATCCACGGGAACCGATCTCAGGCACAACGGACGCGCGCACTGGCCGGCTTCAAGGCCGGGGAGTTCCGCGTGCTCGTGGCCACCGACATCGCGGCTCGCGGCATCGACGTGGAGTCGCTCGGCCACGTCGTGAACTTCGACCTCCCCAATGCACCCGAGGACTACATCCACCGTGTCGGGCGCACCGCACGAGCCGGCTCCACCGGGGAGGCCATCACGCTGGTGGCACCCGAAGAGGAATCGGACCTCAATCGGATCGAGCGCGTCGTGTCCGCGAAGATTCCACGAAAGCGGCTGGTCGGCTTCGCCTACGCTGCAACGGGAGAGGAGGCGCCGCTGGAGGTTCCACGCGGCGATCGCATCGCCGCGATCCGCGCGCAGAAGGCCGCCCAGCGGGCGCGAGCGGCCGGGAAGGCTCCAGCCACGTCGTCCAGCGGCCCGGAGAGCGAGGGCCGTGCCGGCCCTCGTCGGCGACAGTTCCGCGGCGGTGGTCGCTGGTAGTTCAGGGAATGAACTCGCCCTCCGCTCGCGCGACGACCAAGGAGGCCAGCGCGACCCATCGAATCGGTGTGGGATCCAACTCCTGCAGGATCTGATCCGCCGTGACGCCCAGGAACACTCCCTTGCGCGACTTCTCCTGCATGGCGCGGTAGGCCACGACGGCCCGGCGAACGGCGATCTCTTCGGCGCAGGAGAGCTTCATGATCCAATCTAGCGGCTCGCGATGGGCGGCGGCTATCGTGACACGAAACAGGGGGAACCCGTGGGAAGCGAGAACCTCATCGAGTCGAAGGCTGCGCCCTCCTTCACCTCGGGGGGATGCCGACCTGTCTCAGGCGGCGGGCGACGAGGCTTCCCCGGGTCGACAGTCCCTGCCCGCGTCACTTCAGGTGATATTCCAGACGGTGCGGTCGCGCACCGTATGCGTCGTGATCCCCGGTCGAGACGAGCCATGCTCGAATTCGCGAAGTCGGGGCCCTTCACGCTCGGCGTGGAGATGGAGCTGCAGGTCATAGACCGCGATTCGGGAGAGTTGTCGGCCAGGGCCGAGCAGTTCCTCGATGGCTGGACAGGTCCGCAGCGAGTGCGTGCAGAGCTGTTCCAATCCATGCTCGAGCTGAACACGACCGTCTGTCAGACCGCCGCCGACGCGGAGCGCTGCCTCCGGGCCACGGCTGTGCCGTTGCTTGCGCGGTCTCGCGAGCTGGGCGTCCGGTTCATCAGCTCCGGAACGCATCCCACGGCGCGGTATCAGGATCGCCAGGTATTCCCTGCCGAGCGCTACTATGGGCTGGTCGAACGCAACCAGTGGATTGCGCGGAAACTGCTCATCTTCGGCCTTCATGTACATATAGGCATGCCTGATCCCGAGACGTGCATCGCGGTTCAGAACGAGTTGCTCCACGACCTCGGCCTCCTGCTCGCAATCTCGACGAGCTCGCCTTTCTCGCAGGGCGAAGCGACCGGACTCGCGTCCTCCCGCATCACCGCGTTCGAGGCCATGCCCACCGGTGGTACGCCTGCACTCGTAGCCGACTGGTCGGAGTTCAGCACCCTCGTGGACGCGCTGATGCGGTCCGGTGCGATCACGTCCATGAAGGACCTCTGGTGGGACATCCGTCCGAGCCCCCGGTTCGGGACGCTCGAGATCCGCGTATGCGACGGCCTTCCCACGATTCGCGAGACGTGCGCTGTCGTCGCCCTCTCTCAAGCGTTGGCGCGACGAGCCGGCGCCCGCATCGAGGCCGGCGACGGGCGTTCGTTCCCGCCGGCGTGGCGCATCCGGGAGAACAAGTGGCGGGCCTCGCGGCATGGCATGGAGGCAGACCTGGTCACCGGCGACGACGGGACGACCGTGGGGTGCCGCGCCTGGCTCGGCACTACGCTCGACGAGCTCGAGTCCGGCGGGTACTTCACGGGGAGCGCGTCCTACCTGCCCGACCTGCGTCGGTTTGTCGACGGTGCGCCCACCAGCGCCGTGCGGCAAAGGCGAGTCTTCGAGCGCACCCAGGACTTCGACGCGGTCACCCTCGCGCTGGCCGACGAATTCGAGGCCGACGTGCTGGGAGTATCCAGGCTGACAGAGTCAGCGCACCGTGGGTAGCGAGAACCTCATCAGCCCCGAGTTCATTTGTTCCTTCAAGGCTCGGTGAGAGCGGGCAGCCATGCGTGAGCCGAAGAATCGCGACCGGCTCTTCTGGGCCGGGCTGCAGCGAGACAAGATCATCGAGCTCAGCCCGGCCGTGGTGGATCCCTCAGGCCGGCGAGCTCGAGAGTTGAGCCGTCATTTGGTGCCTCTTCTCGCTGCCCCTGGCAACCGCGATCTTCCACCACATGGGTGACCAACTTCCAAGGTACCGGCGTTTCTTTGCGGAATTGAAGCGCCGCCGGGTATTTCGTGTAATGGCGTTCTATGGCGCCGTTGCCTTCGCCGTGCTCCAGGCTGTCGACCTCCTTGTGCCCGTCCTGGGGCTCTCTGACTCGGTGACGCGGGGGGTGGCGCTTCTTCTCCTTCTCGGTGCTCCTGTGGCCATGTTCCTGGAGTGGGTGTTCGAGTTTACGCCGGGCGGCTTGAGGCGCACCACCGAACCGACCCCGGGAGAACTGTCCGCGATTCTCAAGGCCCCAGCCTCCAAGCGCTGGCCGTCCGGTCTGCTTGCTCTCGGGGGAATGACCATCTTCTTGGCCGGGGCGTGGTACGTGGGGCGGCAATCGGTAACCGTGACCGGAACCCCGGCCGGCCCCGGTGCAATCGAAGGATCGTTGCCCTCCATTGCGGTTTTGCCCTTCGTCAATATGAGTTCCGATCCGGAGCAAGAGTTCTTTTCCGACGGTATTTCCGAGGAGCTCCTGAACCTGCTGGCCAAGATCCCCGAGTTGCGGGTCGCCGCTCGGACCTCTTCGTTCTCGTTCAAGGACAAGAACGTGGAGATCCCTCAGATCGCCGAGCGGCTGAAGGTGGCCCACATCCTTCAAGGCTCGGTGCAGAAGGTCGGCAAGCAGGTGCGTATTACAGCGCAGCTGATTCGGGCTGAGGACGGCTATCAGGTTTGGTCCGAGAGGTGGGACCGCACGCTCGACGATATCTTCGTCATCCAGGACGAGATCGCCGTCGATGTTGCGGAGCAATTGGCGGTGAGGCTGCTCCCGGATGCACCGAGGGTCCGGGAGACCGATCCAGAGGCCTATGCGCTCTACCTGCGGGCCCGCCATCTGGGCCTCCGGCGCACGGCCGAGAGTCTGGAGCAATCCAACGCATTGCTCGAGCGGGTGCTCGCGGACGAGCCGGGCTACGCTGCGGCCTGGGCTGGTCTCGCCGCCAACTACTCCAGCCAGGCGAAGAACGGCCTGGGGCCTATCGAAGGAGGCTTCGCGTTGGCGCGGGCAGCGGCCAACCGGGCGCTGGAGATCGATCCCGAGGATGGCTTGGCGCACGCCGTCCTCGGCGGGATCGCCCAGGATTACGACAACGACCTGGCTTCTGCGGCCCGGCATTTTGAGCGCGCACTGGAACTGGAGCCGGGGAACCCCGACATCATCAATGATGCGGCCGTTCTGGCCCGGTACCTCGATCGTCTGGACGAGGCCGTGGCGCTTCAGGAACTCGCCATCAACCGGGACCCTTTGACCCCCACCGGACACGCTCGCCTGGGGATCAACTACCTCTGGGCCGGACGGCTGGACGACGCGATCGCCTCTCTGCGCACCGCGCTGAGTCTCAGTCCAGCGTTCATCGGAGCGCATTACAACATCGGCATGGCGCTCCTCATGAAGGGCGACCCCGAGGCCGCTCTCCTCGCCTTCCAGAAGGAGGAAGGGGACGAAGAGTATCTGATCAAGGGCGAGGCGCTGGCCTTTCACGCCCTGGGCAGACAGGCGGAGTTCGAGGAAGCGTTCGAAGAGTTGAAAACGAACTGGGGCGAGCAGTGGCCCTCGGAGGTGGCCCACGTCTACGCCTGGATCGGTGACGCCGATGCGGCCTTCGAATGGTTGGATCGGGCGGTGGCTCAGAACGAGGACGGTCTGACGCAGCAGTTCCCTCAACCGTTCTTCGCCCCGATCCGTGACGATCCACGCTGGCAAAGGTTCCGTGAACAGACCGGCACATCTGCGGCTCAGCTGTCCACGATCCGGTTCAAGGTATCTGTGCTGGGGTAGGAGATCCGGGACACCACACGAGGTAGCGCGCACGGCGCGCGACGCCAGATCCCGGGGGGCGTCGTCGGCTCGATCTGGGTGCGTACCGCGTCCCTACCGGCCCCGGGCTTCCACGCGCCACTGTCCGACGACCCGGTCACCACGGAGTTGCCAGAGCTTCTCGAACAGGTTCACCGAGACGCAGACGTGGTTCGGCACGACGCGCACCAGATCGCCCGGCCGGGGCCGCCAGTCCGACCCCTTCAGGTCGATGACCCCGTGCTCCTCGGACAGAGCCGTCACCCGAAGATCCGGACGGTCGAGGACGCACGCAAAGCCCGATGCGGAGCCGGGGTCCTGGAACGACGCCCTGATCTCCTCCTTTGCGAGGGCCTTGGAGCCGGCGTCCACCACGGCCTGACCGGGCACCGACGTGCTCACCACGGTCGCCAGCACGCTGTACGCGCATTCCGTCCAGGCGCATGCCCCGAGAAGCGCCGTCGTCCGGTCGTTGAAGATCGCCGTGCCGGCGCGTATCTCGGTCATTCCTTCGATCTCGTGGGAGCGGGGAAGGGTCGGGGTGGATCCGCCACTCACGATCTCCGGTTCGAGCCCGGCCGCAGCAAGGGCCTCGAGGTAGTGCTCGAGACGCTGGGACAGTGCCTGAATCGCTGCGGTCTGTTCGGCAACGGGCACACGAATGTGCCCGGGGTAGAACGCGATCCCCCGGTAGTGGACCCCCCGTGTCCGCGCGGCCTCCGCGGCAAGGCGAAGCGTCTGGTCGATGGTCTGGAGCCCGACGCGCCTCAGCCCGACGTCGATCTCGACGAGCACCCCGACCTCACGGGCGGACCCGCGCGCCGCCGCCGCCAGGCACGATAGGGCTTCGGTCGAGTCCAGCGCCACGGAGAGCCTGACGCCGTCGGGCACTGCCAGGAGCCTGGCGAGCTTGGTCCCGCCAAAGAGGGGGTAGGCCACCAGGACGTCGTCGACCACGCCCGCCATCACCTCCGCCTCCCGCGGGGTCGCCACAGCTACCCCCACGGCCCCGGCCTCCACCTGCTTGAGGGCGAGCTCCGAGGACTTGTGACTCTTCGCATGAGGCCGGTAGTGGAGGCCCCACCGCCTGCAGTACGCCCCGGCGGACGCGAGGTTGGCCTGCAAACGTTCTACGTCGACCAGGGCGGCCGGCGTCTCGAGGTCGTGGAAACTGTGCGGCTCCATGGTGTCAGCATCCTTCCGATCAACCGTTCTTCGTCGCGGCCGTGGGAGCCACCGCCCCCTCCCGGAGCCCGGGAGGGGGCTTCCGCGGGACTCCGGGATGAAAGCAGTGGATGCGATCAGAGCCTGTTTCGGTCAGCGCACGTCCCACCAGACGGGCGTGGAGAGCGTCGCGCCGTTCTGACGGGCGATGGCTGCCTCCACCGCCTCACGGTTGAGGGATCGCTCCCGGTCGGGGTAGGGAAGGCGCACCGGGATCACTCCGCCGTTCAGCGCGTCGGGTCCCGCCTGGAGCCTTGGGATTCCCGTGCGGCGCCACTCGGCGTACGCCTCGGGGCCGTTCCCGAAGAGCGCCAACCACTTCTGGAGCCAGATCTGCTCCAGCCCGGCCTGACCGCCCTGGTACTGGATCCTGGACTGGGCCAGGTACGCCTGGATGTCCGCCGCCGACACGCCGAGCTGGCTCATGGCCGTCGTGATGCCCTGCCGGTACAGGTCCGCCGCGTCTCCCGGCGCCCATCCTCGTTCGGCAGCCTCGGCCTCGAGAAACAGGACCTCGGCGTAGGACATGATGACGGCCGGAGTGGCGGCACTGCTGAAGTACGTGCCGATCCGGGACACTTCTGTGAGGGGCGGGTCGGACATGTCTCCGTTCTTGGTCCCCACGTACTCGCCCGCCTGGTTGGGCCGGGCGTAGATGGGCAACCGTGGGTCGCTCAGAGATTTGAGCGTGTCCACCAGCGTGGCGCTGATGGAGTGGTCGTCGCGGTTCCGCTCGTAGCCGAAGATGGGGTGCACGTCCACCCCGTTGTCTACGAACCTGACAATGGCGTCGTCTGCGCTGCTGGTGAAAACGCCGGCGCTCAGCGCGGATGCGAACACCGACGAAGCGGTGGCGGCGTCCACCTCGGAGAGGCGCATGGCCATGCGGAGACGGAGGGAGTTCGCGAACTTCCTCCACCGGTCCATGTTCCCTTCGTAGATGAGATCACCCTGCGAGATCTTCGGGCCGGTGGGGGAGATCATCGCCGCGGCGGCCTCGAGGTCCGCCAGAAGCCCGTCATAGATGGACTCCTGCGTGTCGTAGGCCACGGTCATGTCCGGCGGGCTCTCTCTTCCCAGGAGCGCACGGGAATAGCCGGCGTCTCCCCAGAGGTCCGTAACAACCTGGAACAGCCAACTCTGGAGGATGGTGCCTACTGCCACCACGTTGGCTCGGTCCGTCTCTTTCCCCTTCTCCACCACCTCGTAGAGGTTCCGGAGGGGGCCCGCGTACAGGTCGGTCCAGTGGCTGCTCACCGCTCCGTCCGTGATCTCGAAGCGGTCCTCGATGGTGTACCGGTGCTCGGCGTAGTGCTGCACCCAGAGCCCCACCATGTCCATGTTCAAGCTAGACCCGTGGAGACGTTCGGCCCCTGAGACGATGGCCGAGGGCAGGAGGAATTCAGCCCCGACGCTTACCGGCTCGTTGGGGTTGACGTTCAAATCGGTCAGGCCATCGCCGCATGCTCCGAGAGCGGCTGCGAGAACCCAGACCGTGACCGTTCGGAGACCATTTCGCGTTGTCATCGTCTTCCTCATCGATTCGGTTGGGTTAGAAGCCGGGGGTGATGGAAATCGTCAGGCCGTAACTGCGCTGTGACGGGAGTTGGCCCCACTCGAATCCCTGAGCGTTGCCCGAGTTGAGGGCCGTCTCAGGATCGATGTTGGGGATGTCCGCCCAGAGCAGGAGGTTCCGCCCTATCAGCGCCAGGCTCATCTGGGCCACGCCGATCCGGTCGGTGAACGACTGGGGCACCTCGATCCCCAACCGAACCTCCCGCAGCTTCACGAAGCTCGCGTCGTAGGCGAAGGCTTCCGCGATCCCGGAGAGGGAGCGGTGGTAGGACTGGGCCGCGGTTCTGATGGTGTTCGGCACGGTGTCTCCCGCCACCACCATCACCCCCGGAACGATAAGTCCGCCGCCCTCGCTGGTGGGAATGGGAACGCCGTTTGCGTCGTGCTCTTCTCGTCCCGGAAGCGACAACGCCAGGACTCCCGATCGCTCACCGTACCGGTTGGTCATGGAGAAGACGGTCCCACCCTGACGGGTATCGACGAGCACGCTCAAGTCGAAAGCGCCGTAGTGGAATCGATTTCCGATGGCGCCGACCCAGTCCGGGTTGTAGTTCCCCACCACACCCACGGGGTTGGAGGATGAGTTCTGGGGATTGCCGTTGGACCCCACCACGATGTTGCCCGCACCGTCCCGGGCGTAGAGTCGCCCGTACATCTGGCCGTACGGTTCACCCTTCCTTGCCTCGACGGAGACGCCGTAGTAGCTGTCCAGGACGATGGTCTCCAGGTCCCCGTACAGATCCTCCACCATGCTGTTGTTCTTGGAGTAGTTCGCGGTGACCTCCCACTCGAAGCCGTCCCGCATCCGAACAGGGGTCGCCGTCACCTGCGCCTCGACTCCCTTGTTGCGAATGGTTCCGGCGTTCACGAACCGCGACGTGAACCCGGTCAACGCCGAGATCTGGGCCGGGACGATCTGGTTGATCGTCTTCTTGTTGTAGTAGGTGAGGTCGACGCCCAGGCGATCGTTCATGAATCGGAACTCCCCACCTACCTCCCACGCCTCCGTGCGCTCCGGCTTCAGATCGAAGTTCCGCAGACTGCTGCTGGCGGAGTAGCGGGGCACCCCGCCGAATGGCGTATAGGCAACGTAGGGGTCGACGAGGGAAAAGGCCGACGCGTCGTTACCCACCGCGGTCCAACCGGCTCGGAGCTTGCCGTAGGTCAGCGACGAAATGTCGACCAGGTCGCTGAAGACAAAGCTGCCGGAGACGGAGGGATAGAAGTAGGAGTTGTGATCCTCGGGAAGGGTGGAGGACCAGTCGTCGCGACCCGTCACGTCCACGAAAAGGTAGTTCCGGAAGCCGAACTGGGCCGCCGCGTAGAGGGAGTTGACCCTCTGCTTCTCCCGCCAGTCTCCCATGTCCGGGGTGACGGCGGCGTTGCCCAGGTCGTACAGGCCGGGGATCACCAGATTGCGGACGTACACGTCGTTGGAGCGGTACTCGGTGTCGCGGCGGTTCCCGCCGGCGTTCACGGTCACCGTGAAGTCGCCGTTCAGCTCCGGGTTGGCCGTGACCAGGAAGTCCGAGTTGGTCTCCTGGCGGAACCCGTTCCCTTCGCCGAAAGCCCCGTTGGGATCGACGCCCGACTGCCCCAACGTTCCGGCCGCGAAGATCCGCTTCCGGTGGTCCTGGTACCAGTCGGTACCGCTACGAAGCGTGGCACTGAGCCAGGGATTGACCTGGTAGGTGACGGATCCGGTGCCGATCACACGGTCCCGCGAGTCCCAGTTCTGGTTGACGCCCGTGACCCAGTAGGGGTTGTTGTTCCACCGGTTGTTCCAGTTGAACTGCGAGCCGTCGGGATTGTAGAGGCGATCCTTGAGGATTCCGGTGTCGATCTGCCGGCCGCTCCACACGAATCCGAACATGGGGTTGTCGGAGCTGTAGCCCTGCCCGGGACGGTTCGCACCGTCCACGTTGAGGTATTGGAAGGACACCTGGGCCTGGAGCTTCTCGGACAACGCCCCGGCGGCGTTTACGCCGATGGTCCTTCGTTTCAGCCGAAACGACGGGAGCATCCCGTTCTGATCGAAGTTCCCGAGGGAGAGGCGGGCGCTGGCCGCTTCGGAACCCATGCTGAGGGCGGCGCTGGTCACCGAGGTGACGCCCGTCTCGAAGAAGTTCCGCACGTTCTCGGGGTGGGACTCCCAGAGTACTGGGACGCCCTCGCTGAAGAACTGCGGGATCATCAGACCCATGTCGAGAGCGGGACCCCAGCTCTCGTCATAGTCGTCGTAGGTTCCCCCACCCTTCCCGTCTACGTAGCTGTACTGCCCGTTCCATCCCTGCCCGTATTGATTCTGGTACTCGGGCAACCTCAACGGGGACTCGAAGGTGAGGGTGCTCGTGACGGTCACGCCCCTTGATCCCCGGCCCTTCTTCGTGGTGATGATGATGGCGCCGTTGGCGGCCCGCGAACCATACAGGGCCGCGGCGTTCGGCCCCTTCAGCACCGAAATCGACTCGATGTCGTTGGCATTGAGGTCCTGGATGGCGTTCCCGTAGTCTATAGCAGCGTAGCCGCGGCTTCCGAATACTCCGGAGCCGACCGAGTTGCTCACCGGGGTGCCGTCGACGACGAAGAGCGGCTGGTTGTTGCCCGTGAGGGAGTTGGCCCCGCGGATCACGATCCGGCTGGATCCTCCAGCGGTGTTCGAGTTGAAGATGCTGGCGCCGGCCAGCTTGCCGGACAGCGCCGCTACGATGTTGGGGTCGGGCACCCGAGCGAGCTCGTCGCCGCCGACCTGCTGGACCGAGGTGGTGAGCGTCCGCTCCTGCCGCCGTATTCCCAGGGCGGTCACCACGAGGCCCTCGAGCTCGACGCCGGCCTCCTCGAAGGAAATGGTGATGTTCACCGTGGCTCCCGGGGCGACGGTGACCTCGTGGTCCTCGGCGCGATACCCCATGAGGATCGCGTGCACCGTGTGTTGCCCCGCGGGGACAGAGCGGATCTCGAAGCGCCCGTTTGCACCGGTCAGCGCTCCCAGGGGGGTGTCGACGATCATGACCTGGACGCCCGAAAGCGGGCGGCCGGTCGCGGCGTCGATGGCGGTTCCTGACACCGTTCCACTCGCCTGGCCGTCGAGGCCGGCTGGAACCGCCACCAGAGCCACCAGCATGGCGGCCATCCATCTCCATTTCATCATCTTCGGCATCCTCCAAAGCGTGGACGGTTACTCAGGAGGGCAGGCAACTTCCCGCGACACCGGATCGTCTTCCCGGAGGCGTATCCGGACGCTCACCAAGCAGGCGCACAAATAGTACACAACAATGCGCCTTACTTCGCATGGGAAATTGTATACTAAACAGGGTACAAGCCAGCCCATACTCCTGCAAGGGTCTTGTTCGGCCTGTCCCAGGCGGTGTCCGCGCGGTCGCCGGCAGCCGGCTCGGCGGCAGCTACGTCGTGGGGCCCCAGCTACCCCGCTCGCCCAGGACGTCGATGATCCCGGACAGCCGGTCGGCCGCCATCATCCAGTGATCCTGGGTCCGGCGAAGGGCCTCGGCCGGGTCCCCGGCCCGGAGCGCCTCCACGATGCCGCCGTGCTCCTGCAGTGACAGCCTCTGCTGGCCGTAGTCCCCGCTGGAGTAAATGCTCCGGTACCGGTCCGCCTGGGGTTTGGTGGTCGCGTGCAGGGACTTCAGCCGGGGTGCCTCAATGGCCCGGAGCGGCAGGGCGTGGAACTCGCCGTGAAGCGCGAGGAGCCGCTGGAAGGCTCCCTGCCGGGACTGCTCCAGGACCGCCAGCGTGTGGTTGATCTCCGTCATCTCGGCGGCCAGGACTTCGCGCTGCGCCTCGGGAAGCCGCGCCGCGTGCCAGGCGGCGAGGCCGTCCAATGCGCCCACGATGTGGTAGATCTCGCGGGCATCTTCCTTGGTCAGGGGCGCGACGATCAGCTTGACCTTCCGGCCCCGCTCCTGGTCAAGGACGTAGCCGTCCTGCTGGAGTCGATGCAGGGCGCTCCGCACCGGCGTGCGGCTCACCCCGATGTGGTCCGCCAGGTCGCTCTCCACGATCCGCGCGCCGGGCGCCAGCGATCCATTGAGGATCATGGAGCGGATCACCTCGTACGCAGATGCGTTCAGGTTGCCGGTCTTCTCTGCCTCCGTCGCGTTCATGGCGTCACCCCAGGGAGAGGAGGGCGGAACGAGGCCGGACCGGATCCGGCCCTCGCACAATATTGTATCTCAGTTTGTATCCCATTGAAAGAGACAAGAGACAACGGTTCCACCGATCGGCACCAGCGAGGCCGGGTCAACATCCGCATGGGTCGCCGTGCCACGCTTCGCTGCCCTCGCGGACGGCCACAGCTGCGATGCCGAAGCCGACTAGCGGGTCGAGCCACCACCCGGCCGGCCACGCGGCGGTGACAGCAAGGACCATCAGCACGGCAGCGGCTTGGGCAGCACAGAGGTAGTTCTGGGTGCCTTCGCCGGTCGTCGCGTTCGAACCGAGGCGGCGGCCCAGTCGGCGCTTGGCGTAGCCGAGTAGAGGCATGGCCAACAACGCGACCGCGGTGAGTACCATCCCGATGAACGTGGTCTCGGCCATGTGCCTGGAGAGCAAGTCCGCCAAGGACTGCGCGGCGATATAGGGGGCGATCAGCCAGAACGAGACGGCGACGCCCTTCTGCGCACGTCGTTCGGCGGTCTCCGACAGGGTTCGGGATCCGGTGAATCGCCATACCACGATCACGCTGGCCATTCCCTCCACGGCACTGCCGAGTGCCCATCCGATCAACGAAATCGATCCGGAGACGATACCCTGCCAGAGGCCGACACCACCCTCGATGCACATCCAGAGCAGGCTCGCCCAGGCCAGCCATCGCGCCCATGCCGCGGCCCGCAGCCATGCGACGTCGCGGACCTCAGACGCGGGGACTGGGGCGGCGCAGCACGGCTCGCCGCGCCGTTCCGCGTGTTCGCCCATCGGCTGGGCTTGCGGCGTCGGGCGCCGAGCTTCGACAACCGGCGACTCAGCCATCAGCGACACCCCTTTCGTCCTCGTTCCCTTGCCATGGATCCGAGCGCTGATCCCCCACCCTCCTGCATCGACAGGGCATCATGATCGACCCCGAAGATACCCAACGCGTTCCGACGGCGGCGGATATCGTAGTCAGTCGGACTTCTCAGCCCGGCAACGCCGCCAGGATCTCCTCCATGGTGGCCTTGTAGCCCCGTAGGGCGTTGACGCCCTTCGGGCTCAGGGCATATGCGGTCCGCAGCCGCCCGTCCACTTCGCGCTTGGAGGCGTCCACCAGCTCCGCGTCCTCCAGCTTGGTCATCTGGACGGACAGGTTGCCCCTGCTCAACCCCGTCTGGCGCAAGAGGTGCATGAAGTCGGCGGCGTCTACCATGGCCAGGAAGGCCAGCACCCGGAGCCGAGCGGGCTCGTGCAAGAAGGCGTCGATCTCCGGAATGATCGGCTGGAGCATGATCTACTCAGTCTGTTGGAAAGCACGCGCACCCGCCAAGAACCGGGCCAAGAGCGTCGCTCCCACCACACCCATGACAGTCCCACCCACCATGAGCGGCGCTCCCGGCCCGAAGCCCATCTGCACGCCCGACACGGCACCCAGCACGAAGACCGCCGCGTAGACGGCAAAGCGCCGCGCGCGGATCAATGCCCCGGCCATGAGGACCGGCAAGGCCATGAGCAGCGCGGGAAGGCCGTCCACCCAGCGGCTCAGGTCCGCGTCGCCACTACGGACCTTCACGCCCAGCGCGACGAAGAGAATCAGCATTCCCGTCCCCACGCCCACCGTCGCGGCAAGCTCCCGGCCGGACCGCTCTCTGCGGGACCGGGACAGCTTCACATAGCCCGCCCTGGGCTCCACGATGCGCGCCCGAAGGATCATCCAAGCGACGACTCCGAGGGGCACCACGACAATCTCGGCGAGCACCTGCTCCATGAGGTACCCGACGCCGATGAACAGCACGGCAACGCCGCCGATCAGGTCCACGATCCCATCGTCCCAGTATCTCTGGAAGAGTTTCTGTTCCAGTGAATTGACCATTGTCATCCTTCCGGTTCATGTCATAAACTAAGTTCATATCATGAACCTAAGAGCGCAAGGGGCGTATCTCCCCGGGCCGGGCTGACCGACCCCGGCCAGTCAGCTCGCCACGATCCTCAATGGGATCTTGGAACAGGATGTGAGGGCCCCTGTCCGGGAGGCGTCGGGGCGCCTTACCCCTCCTCCGGCGGCGGCGGCGCGGGGGTCTTCACCGGACGGCCGAAGCGCTGGCGCGGCTCGACGGGCTGAGCACGGGCCCACATTCTATGCTCATAGCACGCGACGATGCGGGCCCGAACGGAATCCTGCGTGTCCCCCGCCGCGGCCTCGAACCGGGCATACCGTTGGGGGTCGTTCGATACCCTGAACCACCACCAGATACCTCTGGACGGATTCCCGAGCTCTTCGGGGGTGCACTCGTACGTGCGGCCACCCTCCTCGAACGTGAACGCTGCGAGTCTCGACATCACGCCGACACCCCGGGCCCGCTCCCTGCCGCCCTGCGCCGGCAGATCCGCGCCCGGCTGCCTACGTGGGTCCCGTCAGTCGCGATCGGGCGCGTCCTCGGCGGTAGCGTCCGGACCCTGCTGCTCTGTCCGATCTCTGGCCTCCTGCCGCTTTCTTTCGGCCTTCTCTTCGTTCTTCTTCTGTTTCTTGATCTCTCGCTGCCGCTTCTCGAAGCCGTAGTTGACGCGTCTACCCATACCACCTCCGCGTAGTCAGGAACGAAGCCGAAGAGGGTCCGCGTGCCTTCGCACGTGCGGCCCTGACGGTCGAACAACCTCATGAAGGTACCGAAATCTCGTGCTGGCCGTGCTTCACGCCGCTGGACGGGGGCGCAGGCAGAGCACCGCGGCCTCAAGGCAGACGTCTTTCGCCGTGGCTGCGAACGGCGCCCCCCTGGTGGGGCAGACGGGTGTTGGACAGGGCGACCCCCCGGTGCGTAGTGTGCTGCCTCGGACCCATGCGAGATGCCGACCGAGCCCCGGCAGGGAAAGGGCCGATCGTCTCTCTCGTTGGGCGACCGTGAGCGCGACAACTCGAGGAGGCTCGGTGTCTCGATCCGTTGGAGCGGTGCTCGTCGTGTGCGGTCTCCTTCTCGCTTGCCGCCAGAGCGGACGGAACGGAAGCGTCGCATCCCCGTCGTGGCAGGTGCAGTACGAGGACTCGTCCGCGCTTTTCATCGGAATGGCGGCTGTCGACACGAGCACGGTCTGGGTGTCCGGGTCGGGTGGCCGCGTGGTCCGTACCACGGACGGGGGCGCGACCTGGACAGCCACCGTCGTGCCGGGCGCCGACAGCCTCCAGTTCCGGGACGTGGCCGCGTTCTCCGACCAGGAGGCCTTCGTCCTCTCGATCGGAAACGGGCCG
>JAJDNI010000047.1 GCA_022340755.1 Gemmatimonadota bacterium | reverse complement strand
GGAAGCGCTGCGCTACGGCCTGCACGAGCCGGTGTCCCTGCACCCCGTCGTCGATCCCGAGGGCTGTATCGGCACGTCCAACTGTGTTTCGGTCTGCCCCGAGACCGTTCTCGGAATCCGCGACGGTCAGGCCGTGGCGGTGGCACCCGCACGCTGCATCGGCCACGGCCTCTGCGAGCGCGTCTGTCCCATGGACGCCATTCAACTGGTCTTCGGGACGGAGAAGCGCGGGGTCGACCTGCCCTGCGTGCGCGAAAACTTCGAGACCAACGTTCCGGGGCTCTACGTCATCGGGGAGTTGGGAGGCATGGGCCTGGTGGCGAATGCCTTCGAGCAGGGCCGCCAGTGCGTCGAAGACATGCTGAAGGAGGGTGAGCGAGGTCCTTCGGAGATCCTCGACCTCGTCATCGTCGGATGCGGACCCGCTGGCCTCTCGGCGTCGCTGACCGCCAAGGAGCGAGGGATGCGCTTCGTCACCCTCGAGAAGGAGAGCCTTGGCGGCACGCTGCGGCACTATCCCCGGAAGAAGCTGGTGATGACCCGACCGGTGAAGGTCCCCGGGTACGGGAAGCTCCCGCTCCGGGAGATCAGCAAGGAGGACCTTATCGAGCTTTGGGAGGACATCGCGGACAAGGTGGGCCTGGAGGTGGTGACCGGAGTGACCGTGAGCGCCGTGGAGCGTGTCGCGCCGCACCATTTCGCGGTGTCGGCCGCCGGTGCGGTGCACGAAGCTCGGCGGGTGATCCTCGCCATCGGCCGAAGGGGCGTGCCCAGGAAACTCGGGGTGCCGGGAGAGGATGGTGCAGCCCACGTAGCGTACTCGCTGCGCGAGCCGGAAGCCTACACCAACGACCGGATCCTGGTCGTGGGTGGTGGGGATTCCGCCGTGGAGGCCGCCCTGTCCCTTGCGGGCCAACCCGGCAACCAGGTGCGCATCGCCTATCGGGGAACGGCCTTCTCGCGCCTCAAGCGCGCCAACCACGAGCGGATCCGGGAAGCGACCGCCACCGGAGCGTTGGAGGTGCTCTGGTCCACCACGCCTCTGGAGGTGCGCGCCGACGGGGTCAGCCTGATGCGGGAAGGGACGGAGCGCCTGGAGGTGCCCGCCGACCAGGTCTTCGTATTCATCGGTGGGGAGCTCCCCACGGCCTTCTTGCGAGGCTGTGGGGTCGAGATCGAGACCCACTTCGGCGCCCCCTGAGGTCGGGCCGCCGGAGTGGGATCAGGCCTACGAACGCGAAGCGGCCGCGCCCCCGATGAAGGCGCGGCCGCCGACGAGGCCCGCTCGGGGTAGGGGGGTCAGGCGGTCTGCGCCTCTCCCGTGCGCACCTGCTCGATGACCTGCTGGAGCGCCTCCTTCGGATACGCTCCCACCACCGCCCCAACGGCCTCACCGTCCTTGAAGAAGCCGATGGTCGGGATGGAGCGGATGCCGAACTGGCCGGCCACACCCTGGTTGTCGTCGACGTTCAGCTTGGCGAAGCGGACGTCGCCTCCGTACTCCTCCGACAACTCCTCGATGACGGGGCCCACCATGCGGCACGGGCCGCACCAGGGAGCCCAGAAGTCCACTACGGTGACACCTTGCGTCTTGCCAACCTGCTCGTCGAAGTTGGCGTCTGTAAGCTCGATCACGGACATTGTTCGCCTCGTCGTGTATTGGCCCCCGGAGGGGTCGTCGATCACTGCATAGCAATATATTAATTCCCATATGTAACACAAGAGGGACTCTGCAGGTTCCCACGTTCCAGGAGCAGCGCGGCATCTCGGCGCTCGGACGGGACCGTGCGGTGGTCATGTCGGCCTCCGTCTACTAGCTTGCAGGAGCCGCCAGGGGCATCCTGGCCCGTCCGGTGACCGGGACACCACCGGCGGGACCGGGATTGAGAACGACCCTTGGAACCTGATCCGGTTCAAACCGGCGGAGGGAGCGCGGCGACGGGGAGCGATTCCCCATCCCTGGTGGCCGTGGGTGACGTCAGTCGCCGACGGCCGTTGCTTTTTCGGCCGACGAGCTCGGAGTAGAAGGACCTGCCCTCGAGGAAGAGCGCCATGAGCGAGAAGAACGGAATCCGAAACGACCTGCCCATCGTCGCGGACCACATCGGCGACAACGGCCACGGCGGCAGAGCAGGCGCCAGCCGGGTCGCCCCCACGACCGAGGACGTGGGCAGCGACTATCCGGGCGCGTTCCCCAACTCCAGGAAAGTCTACAGCGAGGGGAGCCGGGGCATCCGCGTCCCCATGCGCGAGATAAGTCTCACGTCCGGCGAGCCGCCGCTCCGGGTCTACGACACCAGTGGACCCCTCGGCCTGGACGTGCGCCAGGGGCTTCCCCTGCTCCGGGAGGAGTGGATCCGGGCCCGGGACATTCATATCGTGCCGCGGAGCCGCACTCCGGCACCGGAGGTCGAGATGCCCCCGACGCTGGCCCGCCGCACCCTCCGCGGCGGGAGCGGACCCGTCACGCAGATGGAGTGGGCCCGCGCGGGCGAGGTGACGGAGGAGATGGAATTCGTCGCCATCCGCGAAGGGATGGACGCGGAGTTCGTGCGCTCGGAGGTGGCTCGCGGGCGCGCCATCATCCCGGCCAACATCAACCACCCCGAGCTCGAGCCGGTCGTCATCGGGCGCGCCTTCAAGGTGAAGATCAACGCCAACATCGGTAACTCGGCCGTCTCCTCGTCCATCGAGGAGGAGGTGGACAAGCTCCGTTGGGCGGCGCTCTGGGGGGCGGACACGGTCATGGACCTGTCCACGGGCAAGCACATCCACGAGACCCGGGAGTGGATCCTGCGGAACTCCCCGGTGCCCATCGGCACCGTGCCCATCTACCAGGCTCTGGAGAAGGTGGACGGCGTGCCGGAGGAGCTCACCTGGGAGATCTACCGCGACACCCTCATCGAGCAGTGTGAGCAGGGTGTGGACTATTTCACCGTCCACGCGGGCGTGCTCCTGCGCTACATCCCGCTCACGGCGAACCGTCTCACGGGCATCGTATCACGGGGAGGCTCCATCATCGCCAAGTGGTGCATGGCCCACCACCAGGAGTCGTTCCTCTACACCCGGTTCCGTGAGATCTGTGAGATCATGCGCGCCTACGATGTGTCGTTCTCGCTGGGTGACGG
>JAJDNI010000046.1 GCA_022340755.1 Gemmatimonadota bacterium | reverse complement strand
CAGGACGTGCCGCACCTGTACGGGACGCTGGGGTTGAGGGTGAGGCGGTAGCGGGGTCGTAGCTCGCCCCGGGACGCCGGAGGGCGGCTTACCCGGGACGCCGGCGTGCCACGCACACGCTGAAGCCAGGGTAGACCGCGCGAGGTACGCCACGCTCGCGCGCCTCCTTTCGTCAGGGTCGGTATAGCGCCGCCACGGTGTTGTGGGCCAGCACCCGGTCCTTGGCCACAACGCACACCGCCGGCACGCTGAGGCTGGCCATGGTCGCGGAGTCGTGCCCCGCGCATTGGCCCAGGAGGAGCATCAATTCCACGCCCTCGTCTTCCAGAAGCGACGACTGGGCCACGGGATTACAGATCATCTCCGGCTTGCCGGGGGTCACCTGCTCCTCGTCCTTGATGCCGATGGTGGCCTTGGGAACCGCGCCGGTCTTGCAGCACGACGAGGACACCCGGAAGCCGTTGGTCTGGAGGATCGCCTCGAGGTCGCGTGCTTCCCTGCGGAATCCCACGCAGAACACGATGCCCATGTGGGACACGCCCGACCGGCGGGCGAAATCCATGATCTCCTCCACCCGGCACGGCGGCGTCTCACGGCCCGCGGCCGCATCGCTGACGGCGCGGGCCGTGTCAGCGATGAGCTCGTCGCTCCAGCCTCCGAAGGTTCCGGGAACGGGAGGCTCGCGACGGCCGTAGAGCGCCGTCTTCGAATAGCCCTCCCGGGTGTACAGCGCCGCCGCCGGGTTGTGGGCCAGACGCAGGTCCCGCACGACCAGGGAGGTGACCGGTGCCCGGGAATGGCGGATGAAGAGGGAGTCGTGCCCCACGCACATGCCGGCGAGGACGTTGAAGTGCGTATGCTCCTCCGCCAGGAGGAGGGCCTGTCCCACGGGGTCGCAGTCCTCGAAGGGGGCCGCCACGACCACGTCGAGCCCCATGCGCCTGAGGGCCCGGGCCGCGAGGTCGGCTTCCATCCCCATGTCGGGACAGGAGACCACTCCGAGACGATGGTACTCCATGCGATGGGCCAGCTCCGCGATCTCGCGGACACGGGTCCAGCGGCCGTACCCCTCGGCCTCGACGAGCGCCGAGTGGTAGAGAAGGCGCCGGGCCCCGTCGGTGTCGTAGAGCTCCTCCAGGGAGGGGAAGGGCCCACGCATAGGACAGTCGTCGGGCGTCGCGTCCACCCTGCCCACCCGGCAGGCGTACACGTCACAGCTCGCGCACTCCAAGCTCATGCCGGCCTCCTCAATAGCCCTCGCCTTCCACATCCACCTTTCCGCGCATGTTCTGGTAGATGAACGCCGTATACGCGGTGACGAGCACCATTCCCGGAATCCACCAGAAGAACGCCACTCGCATGCCGTGCTCGGGCCCCATGGCGTTGCTCACCGTCAGCGACGCCGCGGCGCCGTTGGTGGCGGGGAGCACCATGGGATAGAGGCCGAAGGACACGGACAGCAGCATCCCAGCCAGGAACGTCACCGAGCCGAGGAAAGCATACAGCTCTCTGCCACGGCGACGCATCCACAGGCTCACCGCGAGCCCACCCAGGGCCAGCAACGGGAACACGTAGCCCAGGGGCTGAGCCGCAAGCCGCCGGGGCACGTGGGATTGGATATGGAACGTCAGGACGGTGACCAGCGCCACCGCCGCCAGGAGGAAGGGCCACGTCCACGCGGCTGCCTTCTTCGCTCGCTCGTTCACCGGACCGGTGGTCTTAAGGGCCACCCAGAGGGCTCCGTGGTGCACCAGCGCCAGCATGCTGGTGACGCCCACGGTCACGGTGAACCAATCGAGGATGCCAATGCGCTCACCCTGGGTGGTGAAATTCGTCCACAGAGGCGAAAAGAAGTAGCCGTTCGTGTCCAGCGGCACGCCACGTACCACGTTGCCCAGCGCGGCACCCAGGAAGATGGTGAGCACGAGGCTCGCTCCCCAGAAAACCACGTCCCAGAAGGGGCGCCACACCACGTCGTTCAGGTGGTTGCGGAACTCCAGGGCCACGGCCCGGAGGATGAGGAGCCAGAGCACTGCCATGAGGGGCAGGTAGAAGCCGCTGAAGCTCGAGGCGTACAGCTTGGGGAACGCCAAAACCAGCGAGCCGCCCGCCGTGAGCAGCCACACCTCGTTGGCGTCCCACACGGGCCCGATGCTCTTCAGGACCGCCCGCCGCTCCCCGTCGCTCTTGCCCACGAAGGGGTAGATCGCTCCCGCTCCCAGGTCGAAGCCGTCCAGAACGACGTACATGGTGAGGAGCGCCGCTACCAGCCAGAACCAGATGCTCGCCATGGTCTCACACCTCCTCGTGGCCGACGCCGTGGCTGACGTCGGGCACGGGCCCGTGGGCGATCTCCCGCTGGGCTAGGAAGAGGAAGAGGATCCCCAGGACCAGGTACATTCCCATGAACCCGAGGAGCGAGAACAGCGCATTACCCGCGCTCACGGTGTTGGAAGTTCCCTCCGCGGTGCGCAGGACGCCCCACACGTTCCAGGGCTGCCTCCCCAGCTCGGCGGTCATCCACCCCATGGTGTTGGCGATGAAGGGGAAAGGAGCCAACAGCATGATCAGCCAGAGCGCGGGCTTCGCGCGGGAGAGCCTTCTGCGCCAAAGCATGAATGCCGACAGCGCAAGCACGGCGATGAAGATCGTTCCCAACCCTACCATGATGTGGTACGCGTAGTAGAGGAGGGGCACGTTGTCCGGCCAGTCCTCCTCGGGGAACGACGTCAGGCCCTGCACCCGCGCGCTCCATCGGTGATACGTGAGGAAGCTCAACGCGGCCGGCACCTCCAGGGGGTTGTCCAGGTGGAGGCGCCCCATGTCCGGCTGACCGATGAGCACCAGCCCCGCAGGCTCGCCGGTCTCGAAGAGCCCCTCCATCGCCGCGAAGGTAGGCGGCTGGTATTCGGCCACGTGCGCTGCCTGCCTATCCCCTGTGGGGAAGGCCATGATGACGGAGGCGATGAGCCCGACGGGGACGCCGACGCGGAGGAAGAGCCTTCCGTAGTCGGAGCGAGAGCCGGGGTCGATCTCCCCGAGGGAGTCGTCCCTGAGGAGGTAGTAGGCTCCGACGGCCGCCACCGTGAACGAGCCCGTGATCACCGCTCCCGACATGGTGTGGATGTACTGCCACACCAGCCATGGGTTGGTGAGGAGGGCGGGCAGGCTCGACAGCGCCATGTGCCCCTGGGCGTCCATGGTATATCCCACGGGGTGCTGCATGAACGCGTTCGTTGCGACGATGAAGTAGCCGGAGATCCACGAGCCCACCCACACCGCCACGGCGGCACCGAAGTGGGCTTTGGGGCCCAGCTTCTTGCGGCCGAAGAGGAAGAGCGCCAAGAAGGACGACTCCAGGAAGAACGCGAACACGCCCTCCATGGCCAGCGTCTGGCCGATGACACCCCCGGTGGCTTCGGAGAAGCGGGCCCAATTCGTTCCGAACTGGAACTCCATGGGGATCCCCGTGACCACGCCCATCACGAACGAGAGGCCGAAGACGCGCCCCCAGAAGAGCGCCGCCCGGTCGTACCGTGCGTCGCCCGTGCGCAGACCTGTCCACTGGAGCAGGACGATGAGGAGTCCGAGCCCCATGGTGAGCTGCGGGAAGAGGTAGTGGTAGGAGGCGGTGAAGGCGAAGTGGAAACGGTGGTAGAAGAGAGCCTGGTCCATGGCTCACCGTGTCCTCTTGAATGAGTTGACGGCCGGCGCCACAGTGCGCCTGTCGACGGGCAGGACCATCATGACCCCCAATGATAGCGGGTGAGCCAGACCCGGTCAGGTCGGGACGCCCTCCGGATCGGTGGCGCCCAGGGTCGCCGCTTGCACCGCCCGACGTGCCTCGCGTGAGACGATGACCATGACCGTGGCGGCAACTACCAGGCCTGCCGCGAGCGTGATGTCGTGAAACAGGATGGGGTGGACGGCTCCGCTGGTCACTTTGGCGAGGTGCCTGCCGGCGTACCCGAAATAGACCTCCAGGCAAAGCGTCGGCAGGAGCGCGACCAGGGACAACACGAACTTGCCGAAGGAGACGCCGGCGGCTCCGAGCGCGTAGCTGGTCAGCGCCCGATTCAGGGGCGTCAGGCGAATGAGGCACTGGAGCCTCAACTCCTGCGTGAGGACCGCGGACTGGATCCTCAGCAGCGTCGGCCGGGCGGCCACCATGCGCCGGATCGCCGGCCGGGCGACGTGCCGCGAGATCGCGAATTGCAGCATGGCACCGACGACACTGCCCATGGCCGCCGACGCGAGGCCCCCGGTGAAGCCGAAAGAAGCTCCCGCCACGATGCCGAGCAGGGTGTCGGGCACGAAGACGGAGCTGGCGCCCGCATAGAGCAGCGCGAAGGCGAAGATCGCCGCGGGCCCCAGACCCTCGATCTGGACTTCCATTCTCCGGATGTGGCGCCCCACGTTCTCGCCGAGGATCAGCACGGCGGCGGCGATCGCCACGCCGGTGACGACGTACGGCAGAACTGCCTGAGCTCTGGACACGGTCCACAGCCTGGTAGAAGGCTGGTGCCGGTCGTCGCTCGCCATCGCGATGGAGTCCGACATGTATCGGGCCAGGTTGGCGGTTCCGTAGTGGCGTCGTTCCGGCCGGAAGGGCCTCTCGACACAGGGTAGAATCGAGGGTGGAGGTAGATCAAGGCGCAGCGAAGGTACGGTGCCATTGCCGGCTCCCATCCGCCGCGGCAGACTGAGGGCTCCGACGCCGCGTTTCACATCATCCGCACCCCCTGAGAGATTCATGGCACACAGCGAGATGCATCGCACGCATCGGATCGGGTGGCTCCGGGCGGCGGTTCTGGGCGCCAACGACGGTTTGCTTTCCACCAGCAGTCTCGTGGTGGGGGTGGCGGCGGCCGCCGCACCCAAGGGCCAGGTTCTGCTCGCGGGTGTGGCCGGCCTCGTGGCCGGGGCCGTTGCCATGGCCGCGGGAGAGTACGTGTCCGTCAGCTCTCAGGCGGACACGGAGCGGGCGGACCTCGCGAGGGAGCGCGAGGAGCTGCGGAGCGACCCCGAGGCGGAGCGCGAGGAGTTGGCCCACATCTACGAGGAGCGCGGTCTGGATGCTTCTCTGGCCGTTCAGGTGGCGGATCAGCTCATGGCACACGATGCGTTGGGGGCTCACGCCCGGGACGAGCTGGGCATATCGGAGATCACGGCGGCCCGGCCGGTCCAGGCGGCGCTCGCATCCGCCGCGACCTTTTCCGGGGGCGCCCTGCTCCCGCTGATTCTCGTGGTGCTCATCCCCTTGGCACTCCTTTCCACGGTGGTGACCGGTGCGTCACTCGTGGCACTGGCCGGACTCGGTGCCCTCGCGGCCCAGGCCGGCGGTGCCTCGGCCCTGCGCGCGGCCGTCCGCATGGTCTTCTGGGGCGCCTTGGCCATGGGGCTCACCGGCCTGGTCGGCTCGATCCTGGGTACGCACGTGTGAGGGAGCGCACGGGCGCGTGGCCCCGCTGAAGATCGTCGAGGGCAGGGGAGGTCCCGTGAGGGTGCTGGCACTGGTGGAGTAGGGAAAAGGCGAGGCCCCCGAGCACCGCACTGCCTGATACACGTCTGTTACAATTTGTTGACGCGTTTGTCGCCGTATTCGGCTCGATTTCAGACAAATGGTCGACGAAGTCCGGGCCGGGGCTTCCGGCGAGGCGGAGAACACTCCTACTGAGCCCCCGAGGGCGGGGATCGCGATCCACGGCGGTGGTGCCGGGGACCGCATCTACTCGGTCGTCATCACGGTCTTTGCGCTGGCGGTGCCTGCGCTCTTGCTGCTGATCTTCGCCGTCGTCACCAATGCGGCATGGCCTGCGCTGAAGACGTTCGGCTTCGGCTTCCTGACGTCCAGCGACTGGGACCCCGTAAACGACGTATACGGCGCCGCGCCGGCGCTCTACGGAACACTCGTCTCGTCCTTCCTGGCGCTGATCATCGCGACGCCTCTCGCTCTCGGCGTGGCCATCTTCCTCTCCGAGTTTGCGCCGCCCTGGCTACGCCGCCCTGTGGCGTTTCTGGTGGACCTGCTCGCGGCCATTCCCAGCGTGGTGTACGGCCTCTGGGGGATCTTCGTGCTGATCCCCATCCTGCGTAGCTACGTGATGCCGTTCCTGCGCGACACCCTGCATCTGGGGGCGACCCCCTTTTTCAGCGGTCCGGCGTACGGTCCCAGCATGCTCGCGGCGGGCGTCATCCTGGCCATTATGATCCTCCCGTACATCTCCGCCGTATCGCGGGAGGTGCTCATGGCGGTGCCCCGCTCCCAACGGGAGGCGGCCCTGGCGCTGGGCGCGACACGGTGGGAGATGCTCTGGGGTGCCGCGATCCCTTTCGCCCGCTCCGGCATCGCCGGCGGGGTGATCCTGGGTCTCGGCCGCGCTCTGGGTGAGACCATGGCCGTCACCATGGTGATCGGGAACCGGCAGGAGATCGCGGCGTCCCTGTTAGCGCCGGGCTACACCATGGCGTCGCTCATCGCCAACCAGTTCACCGAGGCCACCAGCGACCTGAACCTCTCCGCCCTGATGGCGGTGGGCTTCGTGCTCTTCGTGGTCACCCTCATCGTCAACGCCGGGGCCCGATGGTTGGTCTGGCGCACGTCCCGGGAGGCGGGGATATGAGCACCGGCCTCTCCGCACGGACGTCCCTCCGGCGGCGTTTCGTGAACGGCTTCATGCTGAGCCTGACATGGATCGCGGCGGTCCTCGCCACGCTCCCTCTGCTCTTCGTCCTCTTCTACCTCCTGGAGAAGGGTGTCACGTCGCTCAACTGGGCGTTCTTCACCCATCTGCCTCACCCGCCGAGCATGCCGGGAGGTGGCGCGGCCAACGCCATCGTGGGCACGCTGGTCATCGTCGCCGGCGCGAGCGTCCTGGGGGTCCCCGTGGGCATCGGCGCCGGGATCTACCTCGCTGAGCGCAAGGGCGCGCCCCTCGCGGTCTTCGTGCGCTTCCTCGCCGACGTGCTCAACGGGCTACCCTCCATCGTCATGGGGATCTTCGCGTGGGAGCTCGTCGTGGTCCCCATGGGCCACTTCTCCGCACTGGCGGGCGCGCTGGCCCTGGGGGCCATGATGATCCCCACGGTGACGCGTACCACCGAGGAGATGGTGCGGGTGGTGCCTTCCCCTCTCCGGGAGGCGGCCCTGGCGTTGGGCTACACCCAGTGGCGCACGTCGCTGCGCATCGTGCTTCCGACAGCGTTGGCAGGAATTCTCACCGGCGTTCTTGTGGCCCTGGCGCGCATTGCCGGAGAGACGGCACCCCTTCTGTTCACTGCGTTCGGCAACGACTTCTGGTCGCTGTCGATGAACCAACCCATCGCCGCGCTCCCGCTTCAGATCTTCAACTACGCCATCAGCCCCTACGACGACTGGCACGCACAGGCTTGGGCCGGCGCCCTGGTGCTGATCGCGTTGGTCCTCGTCATCAGCCTCCTGGCCCGGGCCGCGACCCGGAGCGGATTCGCTCGTGCCAGTGAGTGATGCCAACGCCCTCCTGGGCGCCGGCGACACCGCCCTGGCGAGTCCAGCCCCTCGCATGGAAGTGCGTGGCCTCGACGCCTTCTTCGGCAAGGTGCACGCGGTGAAGGACGTCTCGATGGCCATCCCGGAGCATCGGGTGACGGCGATCATCGGGCCGTCCGGGTGTGGCAAGTCGACGTTCCTGCGGACGCTGAACCGCATGCACGAAACGATTCCCACCGCCTACATCCGGGGCACGGTGCACCTGGACGGTGAGGACATCTACGCGCCCGGCGTTGATGCGGTCTCGGTTCGGCGTCACGTCGGCATGGTGTTCCAGCGGCCCACGGCGTTCCCAACGATGTCCATCCGCGGCAACGTCGCCGCTGGGCTGGGGGTGCTCCGTGCCGTGGGCGAGCGGTTCGACGTGGAAGAGCGAGTAGAAGAGGCACTTCGTCGGGCCGCCCTGTGGGACGAGGTGAAGGACCGGCTGGACGCCAGCGCCCTGGGGCTCTCGGGCGGTCAGCAGCAGCGTCTGTGCATCGCCCGCGCGCTGGCCATGGAGCCAGGGGTGCTCCTTTTGGACGAGCCCACTGCGTCGCTGGATCCCATCAGCACCGAGAAGGTCGAGGCTCTCGTGCACCAGCTCCGGGACGGGGTCACCGTGGTGATCGTCACGCACAACATGGAGCAGGCGGCGCGCGTGTCGGATCAAACGGCCTTCTTCCTTCACGGAGAGATGGTGGAGCTGTCACCCACCTCGGATCTCTTCACCCGCCCACGGGACTCGCGAACCGAAGCGTACATCACCGGGCGATTCGGCTGACCGGTCCCGGGCCCGCCGCCGATCTCCAGGCAAGCACGGTCCCGAACCCTGCCACCGGAGGGCCGTGGCCGGCGGAGGTCGCGTTACCGTTTCGATACACGACCGACATCGATGCCGTTACCTACAGGTCATAGAGTTCGGCACATCACCGGCTTCCATGACGGAGGAGTATCCGAGATGAGACGAACGATCTGGGCCGCGACGGGGTTGCTCTTCGTGGCTTGCAGTGGAGGAGGCGACCAGCAATCCGGACAGGCCGCAGGAGCCCCCGCGCAGGCGGCGGCAACCAGCGGCGCCGTGGACCTGACGGGTGCAGGCGCCACCTTTCCCGCGCCCATCTACAAGAAGTGGTTCCTCGACTACGCCGGTACGACGGGCGTGAAGATCAACTACCAGCCCATCGGATCCGGCGGCGGCATCCGCCAGCTCACCGAGGGGACCGTGGATTTCGGCGCCTCCGACGCTCCCATGAGCGACGCGGAGATGGCCGCGGCCAAGGGGAAGGTACTGCACTTCCCGACGGTGATCGGAGCCGTGGCGGTGACCTACAACCTTCCCGGTGAGCAGCAGTCGCTGAAGTTCACGCCCGACGTTCTGGCCGACATCTTCCTCGGGAAGATCACCAAGTGGAACGATGCGCGGATCACCGCCCTCAATCCGGACGCGAAGCTCCCCGACACGGACATCCTGGTGGTGCACCGCTCCGACGGGAGCGGCACGACGTTCATCTTCACGGACTATCTGTCCTCCGTCAGCGACGCGTGGAAGAATGGGCCCGGGAAGGGCAAGGACGTGCAGTGGCCGGTGGGCCTCGGCGGGAAGGGCAATGAGGGTGTCACCGGCCAGGTCAAGCAGACCCCCGGCGCCATCGGCTACGTCGAGCTGGCATATGCCAACGAGAACCATCTCCCCGTCGCCGAGCTCAAGAACCAGTCGGGGAACTGGGTGAAGCCTTCCCTGGAGGGCGCCACGGCGTGCGCTGCCGGCGTAGCTCAGAACCTCGCTGCGGATACGGACTTCCGCGTCTCCATCGTGAACGCCCCGGGAGCGGACGTCTACCCCATCTCGTCGTTCACCTGGCTGCTGGTCTACCAGAACATGGACAGCGCGGACAAGGCCAAGAAGCTCGTGGACTTCATCACCTGGGCGCTGCACGACGGTGAGACGGAGGTCGCGTCGCTGGACTACGCGCCGCTGCCGCCGAACATGGTCGACCTGGAGATGAAGCAGCTCCAGCAGGTGACCTATCCCGGCAAGATGTAGCCCAGCCATCGCAGGTGCGGTGACCGGCCACCGGGTCGGAGCAGCCGAAAGGTGGGCCGAGGGCCCCGGGCGGTGTCGACCGCCCGGAGCCCTCGACGCATAGCCCCCTTTCGTTGGTGGGTCGGCCGGATTCTGCGTGGGCACCGTCGACGACCTCCGTTTCCCCCATGCCTCCCGCAAGCTGCGGGTGCCGATGTCTCTGTGACGGGCGGGTCACGTTCCCGTGTCGGACAGGGCACGCGTTTACCAGGTCGTTACACAACGGTGAGTCACGCCGTTACGCCGTTCGGCAATCATTGTCTCACCATCAGGTAACGGGCCCTTCACGGAAGGAGACGGGGTTTGAAGACAATGAGCCGATGGCTGTCATCCATGGGGGCGGTCGCGGTCCTCGCGACGCTGGGTGCTCCGGGTGCTTCAGCGCAGGGCGTCACCGCCAACGGTGTCGTGTATTCCCAGTTCCAGTACCAGCTGGCCGACTCCGCCAACCACGCCAACGCCTTCGACGTGAAGCGGGCCTATCTGGACTTCAAGGGCAAGTTCGACGGCGGCATCCAGACCCGCGTCACCGCGGACCTCTACCGCGATTCCAACGGGTCTCTCAACTACCGACTCAAGTACGCCTACTTCGCGTGGACGCCGGAGAACAGCCCGCTGACGTTCAAGTTCGGGCAGATCCACACCGTGTGGTTGGACTGGGAGGAAGGGCTGTGGGACTACCGCATGCAAGGCACCATGCCGCTGGAGCGGGCCGGCTACTCGGCCTCCTCGGATCTCGGCGCGGGCGTCGACGGCGCTTGGGGGCAGCAGAAGCTCAACATGCAGTTCGCGGTCATCAACGGTGAGGGCTACCACGGCGCGGAGGGCGATCAGCACAAGGACGTGGAGATGCGGGCCTCGGTCAGACTCCTGGGAAGCGACGACGGCGGAAGCCGCGGCGGGCTGCGCCTCACGGGTATGGGTCATGTGGGCGCCACCACGGGGGGCGGCACGCGGGATCGTTGGATAGGGATGCTGTCCTACAAGTCGAAGCTCTATACCGTGGCCGCCCAGGCCGCCCGCGTGACCAACAGCCCCACCTCCACTGACCCCGACGTCAAGGGGAGCTTCCAAAGCGTCTACGGCGTCGCTCACGTTCCGGACTCCAAGGTGGCCTTTCTGGCGCGTGTCGATCATTGGGACCCGAACACCGCAGTGGGCAACGACAAGCAGACCCGCTTCATCGGCGGCGTGAGCTATCAGCTCAGCACCCAGGTCCGACTCCTTCTGGACCTTGACCACGTGAGCTACGAGGGCGGCGCACCGTCCGCGGCCGCGAATGCCCAGCGGTCCACGTTGCTCTTCCAGACCCAGTTCGTCTTCTAAGGGCGGACGTACCCTATCACTAACTGACAGGCGCGTCCTTCCGGCGCCGCGGTGGGATCTCCCGCCGCGGCGCCGTTTGCGTCATAATCCGCCCATGGCGGAACGAGCGGAGTTCGGGCTGGCCCTCGGGGGTGGCTTCATTCACGGGCTGGCGCACATCGGCGTGCTCGGTGTCCTCGAGGAACAAGGGCTCACTCCCGGATGGCTGACGGGGACGAGCGCTGGAGCCATCGCCGCGGCCTTTGCCGCCTTCGGAATATCAGCTGCCGAAACCGAGGCTGCCCTGCAGGAGCTGGGTTGGGGGACCATGACCCGAACGCACCTGATGGGCCGCTTCGGCTTCGCCACCAACGAAGGGCTGGAAGACATCCTGGTCCGCGCTCTGGGGGACGTGCGCATCGAGGACAGTGAGATCCCTCTGGGCGTCGTGGCCACCGACATCAACACGGGGAATCGGGTCCTCATCGACCGCGGGCCGGTTGCGATCGCGGTCCGGGCCAGTTGCTGCGTCCCCGGCCTCTACGCCCCTGTGGAGATCGACGGTCGGCTCCTCGTGGACGGGGCGTTGGTGGAGAACGTGCCCTGTCGTGCCGCGCGCGAGATGGGCGCTCCCCGCGTGGTTGCCGTGAGCCTGGGCTTTGCCCTTCCCTATCAGCGGGTAGAGAGCTGGCGGCACGTGATGGCCAACGCATTCGATATCGCCGTGAACAGCCAGATGCGCTTCGAGATCCTTGCGGAGGCGGACCTGCTCATCGATCCCGCACTCGATGGCCTGAGCAAGATGCGGACGAAAGATCGGGATGCCATCATCGAGGCGGGACGCGAAAGGGCGAGAGAAGCCCTTCCCGCTCTGGATGAGCTCCTCAAGAAGGAACGAGAAGGCACCGCGGTGTCCCGGTGGATGAACACCGTCAAAGATCGACTGGTGGGTCAGCGCGACTGAGGGGGACACCCGTCCACTCTCCCCGGAGCATCACCTTTGACAGGGGTGGCCCGACGCACCCGACGTGAAGGGCAGAGACGTGCTCAGGTCTTGAAGCGAAGGTCCACCACCACCGGCCGGTGCCGCCCGATATTTGCAGACGTGGCAGGTGCCAGACCATGAGCTCGCAGCGTGTCCGGCGGCATGAACTCCGTGTCCCAGACACATGCATCGACGACGGTGAGCGAGCCCGAAGAGTAGATCACGTTGTCCAGGCGGCCTCCATTGTATGGAGTTCCGCGCCCGTCCCACGTCCAATCCGTCCATCCGTCGGGGTGCACGGCGTCCGCGCGTCGCATGGGCCCCAGGGGCAGTCCCTCGACCGTCGCGAGCAAGGTGTCGAGAGGAGCGCGGCCGGCCACCAGGTTCAGATCGCCGGCTACTACGAGGGCAGGGGGGGACTCGTGCCACAGTGTCTCCCGGACGCGTTTCCGCACCACGGCGGCTCCGAGTCGTCGCCGCGTCTCACGCCAGGAGCCGGGCGCGCCGCAACACGTCAGATGGACGCCCACGACCAGGGCGCTGCGATCGCCGACGCGAACCATCGCTCCGTTCGCCCGGACGAGGCTCACCGTGTCTCGTGGTGGTACGTGCTCGCCCGCGGGAATATCGGCCCGTACGGCGGCCTCGTCAGCGGCGGGGTATGGCACTCGAGCGAACCCGGGCAGATCCCGTATCGTGTCCCTGCTGGCGATCACGGTATGCTCATAGTCGCCGTCGCCGCGGGAGCTCACGAACCAGGTGGTGTCCGCGGGACCCCGCAACCCCACGAGCATGTCGCGGATGCCTCCGGCGGTCATGCCTGCAGCCACCTGGACGAGGACGACGATGTCGGGGTCCACATGTCGGAGAACTGCTCGTGACTCCTCGCGGTGCCGGATCCACGCGCTGTCGGACACGTTCCACTCCAGAAGGCGGAAGCCAGGGCTGGGGGCCGGCTCGCGTGATCCTACGGTGGACGCGATGACGAGGGTCAGCAGCAGATGCATCATGGTGGAAACGGTGCCTTCATGGGATGGGAGGGGCCAGCGCTGAGATCGCCAACGGACGCCGACGGTAGATCGTCGGGGTGGGAAGGTGCAAGAACACCGGCGCCTGAGAGTCCCGCTGTCTGGGCGCAACCGCCGAGTCGCGACGACCCCGGCTTGCCGGGCCGGCCGGCCTCACCTACCGTGGCGTCCTCATCCCATCCGTACCAACAGGAGTGGCGAGCGATGTCTGCCTCTCATCCGTCGGGACACCTGATGCGACGGTGCCTCCCGGTTCTGGCGCTGTGCGCCGGTATTGTGGCCCCCCGTCTTGGGGCTCAGGAGTCGGTGCTGGAGACCCGAAGCCCGACGCAGCCCGAGGACACGGCATTCGCCAAGGCTGTCAGGGAGTGGACCACGCACCCCGAGTTCCTCAGCCCCCTGGTGGACCATCTGCCGAAGGTGGCGGGCGTGCCCTCACCCAAGGATGTGCTGGGTTACTACATCGGTGCGCCGAAGAAGCTCACCTACTACGCCGACATCCTGAAGTACTACCGGGCGCTGGCCGCGGCTTCGCCGCGAGTCGAGGTGATCACCACGGGGAAGACAGACGAAGGCCGGGAGACCGTGGTGGTCTTCGTAGGCTCCGAGGAGTCCATCGCCAATCTCGAGAAGTACCGTGAGGATCTGGCCAAGCTGGCGGATCCCCGGGGCATCAGCGAGGCGCAGATCCACGACGTCATCGCGGACGCGAAGCCGCTCTACCACGTGATGGGCGGCCTTCACAGCGCGGAGACGGGCCCGCCCGAGATGCTGATGGAGCTGGCGTATCGCCTGGCCACCGAGGATTCGCCCCTCATCCAGAAGATCCGCGACAACGTGATCGTCTCCATCACCCCCGTGGCGGAGCCGGACGGGCGGGATCGGTACGTCGATTGGTACTACCGGTACCTGGTGGACATCGACAACGAGGAAGATCGCATGCCCGGGCCGCCCTACTGGGGCAAGTACGTCTACCACGACAACAACCGGGACATCAACTACGCGATGGTGACCATGCAGACGCTGCTGTCGTGGTATCTGCAGTGGCATCCGCCGATCATGCACGAGCTGCACGAGTCCATCCCGTTCATGTACGACTACAGCGGGCAGGCTCCGCAGAACCCGGCGTTCGACCCCATCCTGTTCGGCGAGCTGCCATGGTACGCCAACTTCGAGATGGCCCAGATGATCAAGTACGGCATGCCGGGCGTGTGGACCCACGGGTTCATGGACGCCTGGTCGCCCGGCTACCTGGGAGCCATGGCGTACAACCACAACGGCATGATGCGGATGTACGAGATCTTCGGGAACGGCGGTGCCACCACCATGAAGCGGGACCTTACGCGGGGAGGTCCGGGTGGGGGCGGCAGAGGTGGCCAGACCACGCGGGAGTGGTACCGCCCGCTCCCGCCGTACGACACGGTCACCTGGTCCATGCGAAACAACACGAACTACTCGGAGACCGGCGTGCTCCTGGGTCTCCAGCTCACGTCGCAGTTCCCGAAGGTCATCCTGGAGAACTTCTACAAGAAGAGCCTGCACTCCATCCAGAACGGTGAGAACGAGACTCCCCACGGGTACGTGATCCCGGCCGGGCAGCGTGACATGACGCGCGCGGCGCTGCTGGTGAACCTGCTGCGCACCGAGGGGATCGAGGTCGGGCGCGCCGTCGAGCAGGTGACTCTGGGCAAGGACACGTTCCCAGCCGGCTCCTACATCATCAAGCGCAACCAGCCCTACGGACGCCTCGCCAACATCCTCCTCCGGCGGCAGGACAACTACCCGGACCAGAGCCTGCGGACGTATGACGACAGCGGCTGGACCATGGGGTTGATGCTCCAGTGCGAGGTGGACTCCATCGACGACAAGGCCCTTCTCGACGTGCCGGTCACTCCGGTAGACAAGGTCGAGCTGGCCGGCGCGGTCTCCGGTGAGGAGAAGCCCGCGTTCTACGCCGTCGCCCACCTGGGCTCGACGAACATGATCACGCTGCGCTACCAGCTGAAGGACGTTTCGATGAGGGCCGCGGAGCAGGACTTCAAGGCCGGAGACGTCGACATGCCGGCCGGGTCGTTCATCATCCCTGCCGGTAAGGCGAGCGACCGGATACAGGCCGCCGTGAAAGAGCTGGGCCTCACCGCCGTGGGCCTGGCCGAGGAACCGGACGTGCCCACGCACGACCTCGACGTGCCGCGCGTCGCGATCTTCAGCACGTGGGGGAGCACGCAGGACGTCGGCTGGGTGCGTTACGCCTTCGACAAGTTCCGGATACCCTACGACCTCATCTACAAGGAGCGTGTAAAGAAGGGGAAGCTGCACAACGACTACGACGTCATCGTCATGCCCAGCCAGGGGAGCAGCAAGAGCGTGGAGATGGGCCTGAAGCCCCAGGACGAGCCCATCGCCTACACGAAGACGGACAAGTACAAGAACCTCGGCATGTACGGCTCCTCCGACGACATCACCGGAGGGATGGGGCTCGAAGGTGTCTTGGAGCTACAGACGTTCGTGAACGACGGCGGCGTTCTCATGACAATGGGGGGTACCTCCTCGTTCGCCCCCGATTTCGGCCTGGTGAGGGACATCAACGCCAGCCGTCCGGGCAACGGCTTCTACGCCCCACGTCCCATCGTGGAGGCGGATATTCTGCGCTCCGACAGCCCGATCTTCTACGGCTACACCGACTCCATCATCCCCATCAAGTACGACAACGGTCCTCTTCTCCAGGTGCCCCGGGACGATGAGGACGACCAGGTCATGATGAAGTACGTCGGGGGAGAGAAGGCGGTGCTCAGCGGCCTGATGCGCGGCGCCGACCAGATCCGGAACCGGCCGGCCATCGTGAACGTGCCGGTGGGCAAGGGACGCGTGGTGCTGTACGCCACCAACCCGGTCTACCGGTGGCAGAACCACGGCGAGTTCAACATGCTGTTCAACGCCGTGGTGAACTACGACGACCTGGCGGTGAAGCCGAAGGAGAAGAAGCCCGTGACGTAGCGGACCGTCACGGACGCCTCGCTACTTCGGAGTGCACGACGACGGCCGCGGTCCCACCTGGGGCCCCGGCCGCCCTCGTCATGGACTCCGCGCTACCCCAGCAGCGTATCCTTCAGGATGTCCGCGTTGAAGCCGACGATGAGCCGCTTGCCACTCTTGAGCGTCGGAGCCCGGAGCGTTCCCGAACGGCCCAGCATCAGCTTGAGGAGATCATCGTCCGACGGGCGCTCCGTCCGGAGATCGATGTGGAGGCTCTTCTTGCCCTTCGCCACGAAGAGCTCGGTCACACCGTTGAGAAGCTCCAGGGCGGCCTGAGCATCCACGGGCTCCTTGGTGGCGCTTCGCACCTCGCCGTCCTCGATGTGATTCGTCGCAAGAAACTCTTGCGTGCGCTTGCAGCTCTGTCAGCCAGGGCGGTTGTACCGCCACTGCAGATCACGCCTCACCTGTACCTCCGACGTTATCGGTTCGGGAGAATCTAACGACGTGAATGGGGTGACGTGGGAGGTCGGGGGCGTCCCTGGACCAGGCGATCCTCGGGTGGCTCCGGTGGCAGAACGGCGTGTAGTTCCCTATGCTCTGCGCCCATGAGACCTCCGATTCCCTACCTGCCCGGCTCGCTCCGCGCCTCGCACCTGCCCACGGCGGTGCTGCCAGCCCTCTTGGTCGCCGTGTCCGGCTCGCGCCTGCCGGCACAGACCGTCCCCTCCACCGCCGTGGATCCCGGCGCGGCCGTCCACGCGGCCGGCCGTCCCATTCCGGGACCGGTCTACGAAAGAGCGGCGTTCACGCGCGCGGTAGCCCGGGGCACCCGTACCCGCACCGGGCAACCCGGTCCGGGGGCGTGGGTGCAGCACCCGCGCTACGAGATCGACGCTCGTCTGGACCCGGACGCGGGACGCGTCTCGGGGAAGGAGAGGGTGTGGTACGGCAACGCATCGCCGGACACGCTCCGCGAGCTGGCGGTGCATCTGCGACAGAACGTCTTCGCGAAGGGGAATCCCCGGCGGTCGGCCGTCCCCATAACGGGTGGAATCACGCTCGGGAGCGTGGCCGTGGACGGCGCCACGTATCAGGCGGAGCCTGCCGAGGACCCGGCTCTGACGGTGACGGAGTCACCTCCCGGCGCCCCCCACCCGGGACGCTATTCCGTGCAGGGTACCGTGATGTGGATCGGGCTGTCCCGCCCGCTGCTCCCCGGGGACAGCACGGTCCTGGAGGTGGAATGGTCCTACGCGCCGGCGCCCACGCCGTCGGACGGCCGTGAGGGCCGCGACGGCCACGTGTGGTTCATGGGCTACTGGTACCCCGAGATCGCGGTCTACGACGACGTGAACGGATGGGTGGCCGACCCGTACCTGCTGGAGGCGGAGTTCTACATGGATCCCGCCGACTACGACGTGCGTGTCACGGTGCCCCGGGGCTGGGTCGTGGGTGCTACGGGCGAGCTCCGGAATGCCGGGGAGGTGCTGAGCGAGAGCGCCCTCGACAGCCTGGCGGCGGTGCGAAGGAGTGGCGGGGTAGTTCGGGTGGTTACCCCGGGGCCGACCGCCGAGGAGGCTTTCGCCGTCGGCGGACCGACCGCGACCTGGCACTTCGTCGCGGCGGACGTGCGGGACTTCTCATGGGGCGCCAGCGACCAGTACGCGTGGGATGCGACGCGGGCTCTGGTGGCCAACGGCTCGCGGCGGGACACGGTGGCCATCAACTCCTTCTTCCGGCTGAGCGCACCGGCGGCGGCGTGGGCAGTGGGCGGAGCTCGCTTCACCCGGGACGCCATCGAGCAGCTGTCCGCGTACCTGTGGCCTTATCCGTGGCCGCAAATGACGTCCATGGAGGGCGTGCTCACCGGTGGCGGCATGGAGTACCCCATGGTGACGCTCATGCAGCCGTGGGCGGATACCCTGTCGCTCGCGGGCGACCTCATGCACGAGACCGGCCACATGTGGTTTCCCATGCAGGTGGGCTCCAACGAGAAACGCTTTCCGTGGATGGACGAAGGGTTCACCCAGTTCGACGTCGCGCAGGCCATGCGTGTCCTCTACGGCGAGCCGCGCTCGGGTG
>JAJDNI010000040.1 GCA_022340755.1 Gemmatimonadota bacterium | reverse complement strand
TCGAGCACTTGTAGCGGTCACAGAGGGGTCGTGCCACGGCACCCGACACGAGCACAGTGATGCTCGACTCGATGAAGATGACGCACCCCGTGACGAACGCGAGTAGCTGGGCCCCCCGCGATGAGCTCACCCAGTTCCTCTCCTCAAGGTACGTGACGAAGCCCCGGACCCCACCGGACGCCTCGATGGTAGCGATGAGCGCCCCGATGACGAGGGTGAACAGGATCGCCCGCGTGTTTCCCTCGTCCTGGAAGACGGAGACGGCCCCCTGGATGGCGCCGCCAAGCCCAGCGGCGGGGTTCCACCCGGAGAGGATGGTCCACCCCAACCAGAGCCCACCAGCAAGCGACAGGTAGACCTGCCGGCTCCATATGGCCAGGACGATCGCCAGAACCGGCGGCAGCACTGAGATCCAGGTGGGGTCGCTCATTCCGTCTCCAGGCTCGTGGCTCGCAGGGTCGCGACGAGCTCTACGGCGTCACCCCGCGGGAGTCACGCACGAAGAACCGATTTGGTCGATCGGCGGCAAGGCGCACGCCGATCCGGGCCGACACGCCGACGAGCTCGTCGGGGACGTGCCACCCGGGTTCGAGCAACAGCGGCGATCGCCGAAGGTCGTGCCCGTCCAGCGTCCCGTCCACCCCGAGGGCCTGGCACAGCCGTCCCGGTCCGGCGGCCGTCGGCCTGCGCCCGAATCTGCGAAGGATCATCACGTCCTCCCCCTCCAGAGGCTCCAGGCCACGGAGCAACACCGCCTGCGGATCGTTCGGCCGCCCAGTCACGACATTCACGCACCAGTGGACGCCGTAGCTCTGGTAGACGTAGGCGCGGCCCGCCGGACCGAACATGGTTCGATTCCTGGCGGTGAGCCCCTTCCGGGTGGCGGCATGGGAGGCAGGGTCATCGAGACCGCCGTATGCCTCGCATTCGACGATGACCCCGACGGTCCGCTCGCCCCCTACAGTGGATGTCAGGCGTGCGCCGAGGAGATCCCGAGCCACCTGCGTGACAGGTCTGAGAAGGAACCCACGGGGAAACGAGAAGGCCGGTGCGACTCCGCTGTGCCATGGGAGTCGCATCCCGGCCGGCATCGCTTCCCCAGGGCGCAGATCGTCCCTAGGAATCGCCGCGGCTCTTCGGCCCGCGCCGTCGACCACCTCCGCGACGGCCTCCGCGGTCGTTCTGGCGGGACTCGCCTTCCCCGGATGATGATCCGGAGCCACCTCCCCCGCTCCGGCGCGCCACTCGCCGTTCGTAATCCCCACGCCATGCCTCGAGCACCTGCTCCGCCCGCTTGCGAGTCACCGCGTCACCGATGGCGTCGGGGTCGTCCCGCAGGACGCGGAACAGATCCGACCCGAAGCGCTCCACGAGCGATTCTGCGGTCTTCTCCCCCACACCACGGTACCGGTGCGTCAGGTAGCGGACGATGGCCGGCGGATCCGAGGGAAGGCCCAGTGCGGCCGCATCGAACGGACCGCCGGGCTGCGTCGCCGGAGCGTCGGCGCCGTCGCCGGAGGAGCGGCTGTCCCTTCCCGGGGCCACGGCGACCTGTCCAGCGAGAAGAAGGGGTACCTGCTCATCACCACGGCGTCGCGTGGAGCCTCTTCGCGGTCCCAATCGCAGCCCCGTTTCCGGCATCTGCGACGGATCGATCTCCACCACCCGCGGGCCGGAAGGGGCCGCCTCAGCCTCCGCTTTCGACGGAGCTGATGCGTCGGCCTCGGTCGGGACGCGATCCTCGCGCTCCTCGGCTCGCGCTCGGCGCTCGGGACGTACCGGCTCCCCTGCGCGTCCGTCATGCAGCGTCACTTCGTAGTTCCCGGCCTCCGTGGGAATCAGTCTGATGACCGAATGATCGGCGGCCTGCGCGAGGAACCGGCTGAACTTCGCGAAGCCGAGCTCGGCTTCGTCGAAGTCGGCGTCAAGGTCGAGGAGCTTCCGCTTCACGTCCGAGTCGCGGACCGGGTCGCGTCCCTGCTCCCGCAGATCCTCGAGCGCTCTCGTCAGCAGTGAATACGCCGCCCGGAGGGGATCCTCCGCAGGAACTCCTTCCTCCGCGGCTTCCTGTGGCTCTTCCTTGGTCGAGGGCTCCTTCCGTCCTTCGCGCCGCTCGCGTCCGCGGCCTCGCTCCCGCCGCGCTTCTCGATCTTCGCCCTCCTCCTTGCGGCTCCGAGCCCGGTCCTTGGTCCCGGACGAGACCTCGTACTGCCCGTTGTCGAGCTTGCGCAGCTTCACAAGGCCGCGAGAGGAAGCTTCGGCCAGGAACTTCGAGAACTTGCTGAAGCCGAGGGATCCCTCGTCGAAGGTGGGGTCGAGCTCCTGCATCACCTGCTTGAGCCTATCCGAGCGCATGACGTCGTCTCGGTCGGTCATCCGCCTGACGGCTTCGCGCACGAGCACCCAGGGGTCCTGCGCCTTCTGGTCGGCCTCCGTCGTCTTTCTCAGTCCGGTGAGGGTCGTGTAGGAGTAGTACTCGTCGCAGTTCTGTACGAGGATGTCCGACGTCGACTCCTGAATCCCCACGCCGATGACGTACTTGCCGTATTCCTTGAGCTTGAGCACCAGGCTGGAGAAGTCGGAGTCGCCGGTCAGCAGGATGTAGGTGCCGATCTCCGGACGGGTGAACACCAACTCTACGGCGTCGATGGCCATGCGGATGTCCGTCGCGTTCTTCTTGTTGCTCCCGTATGCGGGCGCGAAGATCAGGTCGACGGACGCCTCGGAGAGTGGAACGATGTACTGAGGATACCGACGCCAGTCGGCGTAGGCACGCTGAACGCTCACCTTCCCCTTGATGACATCGGAGTCGAGGAGCGTCTTGAGCTCTTTGGAGAGATCGCTGCGCATACCCATCGTGACGTTGTCGAAATCGATGAGGAGCGCTGCGTGCGGTGAATCGGTCACCGCGGCGACGACACCCCCCTGATGGGGGGCGCGCGTATAGGGATTCATCATCTTGTCCTTCTCGCAAACCGAATTGTGGTTGTCCGCGAGACCTCCCCACCTCGCGTGCGTCCGAGGACCCCACGTGAGGTCGGGGAAGCCTTCCGGGCGCCGGTTCCGACGCCGCGGCAGAACTATGCCGTCTGGCTCTCCGTCTGAATCAGTCGGGCGAGCTCGAGACGACGGATCTTCCCCGTCCCGGTTCTCGGGAAGGCGTCGAGGAAGCGAACCAGGTCCGGGATCTTGGCTTCCGCGAGCGTACCGCGGCACCATTCCACGAGCTCCTGGCTCGTCACGATCGCCCCTTCTTCCGGGACGACACAGGCGCAACTGGCTTCTCCGAGGAGCGGATCGGGGATCCCCACCACCGCCGCCGCGCTCACCGCCGGGTGCGCCTCAAGTCGAGTTTCGACTTCCCGGGGGTAAATGTTGAAACCAGCCCTAATGATAACTTCTTTGCGTCGTCCAACCAAATGGATGTACCCGTCTTCGTCCACGATCCCCAAGTCGCCGGTGAGGAGGAACCCGTGGGCGTCGAACGCGGCTGCCGTCTCTCCGGGCTGGCGGTGGTACCCCAGCATGACGCCCGGGCCTTTCACGGCGATCTCACCCACACTCTCGACGGGCAGCTCCACGCCGTCCCGCTCGAGGACGCGGATCTCCGTGCCCGGAAGCGGCCGGCCAACGGTGAAGAGGCGCTTCTCCGGCGGATCGTCGGGTCGGGACATGCAGAGCGTGGAGGACGTCTCCGTCAGCGAGTACGCAACCACCACGGTCGGGCACAAACCGTCGCGGATGCGCGCCACGAGGTCGTCACTCACGGGTGCTCCGGACACCATGGCGAGCCGCAGCGACGAGAGGTCCCGCGGTATCTTCTCGTGTTCCTGGAGCTCGCCGACGAACGCGGTGGGGACACCGTAGTGAACGGTCGCCCGGTGTGCCTCCACGAGATCCAGCGTGGTGCCCGCGTCGGGAGTGTCGTCGACGATCAGGCATGCGCCGGCGAGCAACGTGGTGAGGATGCCCGGCCCCAGGCCGAACACGGAGTGGTGCGCGCCCACCCCCACGACGATGTCATCGGGAGTCAGCCCCAAGGCGTCGGCGGTACCCGCCGCCACCGCGAGCAGGTTGCGGTGCGAGAGTGCGACACCCTTGGGCTTCCCCGTCGTGCCCGACGTGTAAACGATGGCGAAGGTGTCCTTCGCCGCTTCGATGTCGGGGGCGGCGTAGTCACGCCCGGCGCCGGCCGAGAGCAGGTCCTCGTACTGGAAGATCCGGTCGTCGTACCAGAGGTCCTCCTCTCCCACCGTGACCAGGTACTGCAGCTCGGGAAGGCGGACGATCAGGTCTTCGAAAAGCTGCAGGTAGTCGATCCCATATGCCCGCTCGATGGTGACGACGCACACGGCCTCGGAATGCCGCAGCATATACTGCAGCTCGGTCGGTGTCAGCCGTGGATCCAGCGGGACGGTGATGGCACCCAACTTGGCTACGGCGAACATGGAGATGACGAACTCGGGACACGCCGGCAACACAAGGGCTACCCGGTCCCCCGGCTCCACGCCGAGGTGGGCCAGGGCCGCCGCCAATGCGTCCGAGCGGCTGTCCACTTCCCCATAGGAGATGGTGCGACCGGGAGCTCGCAGGAAATCACGGCCCGGATCGGACGTCGCTCGAGTGCCGAGCGCGGACGCGACGTTGAATCCTCGGAAGCGCTCGATGAGCGCCATGTCACCTCCAGACGGGGAGTCACCGCGGCGAACAAGATAGACGGGGGAGGGTGGCCCGTCAAACCAATACCTTACTCCCTAAACGTCTACATATCAACGGGTTATGAGCATGGTACCGTTCTACGCTCCACCTCTGAGCGCCTCCTCGACCACGCGTGACACTTCCGCCGGAGGAGCCTCCGAGCTCCACCCGTCGTCCCCGCGCACGCTTCCCACCGACCGGAGAAACACGAATCGTGCGCGACCCTGTCTCGCCTTTTTGTCGACACCCATGTACCCGAGGATTTCATCGATCCCGACATCCAGGCGAGGAACGGCACCCATACCGAACCGGGAAAGCGCCCGAGAAAGTCGTTCGGACGTACCGGTCTCGGTTACACCCAACCGCTCGCCGAGGCGTGCCTCCAGGATCATCCCGGCCGCGATGGCCATGCCGTGGCCCACCGAGTACGACGAAGCGGCCTCGATGGCATGCCCGATGGTGTGGCCGAAGTTGAGGATCTGTCGGAAGCCCTCCTCATGCTCGTCCTCGGTTACCACGCGAGCCTTCAATTCCACTGAACGGAGAACAGCGGCGCGCGTGGCCCGGGCATCCCCTGCCAGAAGACCGTCCGCGGCTTCGGACAGGTCGTCGAAGTATCGAGAGTCCAGAATCGCACCGTGCTTGATGGCCTCGGCGAGCCCCTGTGCCCGTTCATGCACGGGAAGCGTCCCTATTGCCAGGGGATCGGCCACCACGACCCGGGGCGGATGGAACGCGCCCACCAGGTTCTTGCCCGCCCGTACGTCCACCGCGGTCTTCCCGCCCACGGACGCATCGATCATCGCCACCAGCGAGGTCGGGACCTGCACCACCGGAATGCCGCGCAGGTAGGTCGCGGCGACGAAGCCTCCCAGGTCACCGGTGACGCCTCCACCCAATGCCACCACGACCCCGTCCCTCCGTATCCCGGCGTCGAGGAGCGCGTCCGTGAGAATGGACCACTGCTTCCTGGTCTTCGAGGCTTCCCCTTGGGGAAAGGTGAAGAGGCCGGCATCCAGCCCGGCATCGGTGCAGCTGGCGACGACGCTCTCCGCGTAGAGGGAGGCCACATGATCATCGGAGATCAACGCGTAGCGATGCCCAGGAGCATACTCGCAAAGGAGCTCGGGGATGCGCTCGAGGAGACCGAGGCCCACGAGGACCGGATAAGATCCCGTGCCCGTTCGGACGGGGACCGCGCCGACAGCGTCCGGAGCGGATCGGAGGCGGCGCTTCATTTGCCGATACTCGCTTTCGCGGATACGGCGACGCCCTGAGGCACGCCCACGCGTAGCTCCGCGGCGGGGCGCCCGTCCAGGGTGAGCGGCGTGAGCCTCGCGCTCTCGGGAAAGCCCGCCAGAGCCGAGGACAGCGCATCGATGAACGCCGTACGTCCGGGAGCAGTGTCCCAGACGGTCACCCACACCAGGCTCTTCTTCCCGTCCGGCGTCTCCAGCAACGCGTACCGGTCCCCTCCCCATCCCTTCCAGAAGTCCAAGGAGCGATGGCCGACGTGGGCATCCATCAACACCCCTGCTTCCAGTCGCCCGAGATCGTCCTCATGAATGATGCGCGCGCCGCTCACCGTGAGCTTCACCTCCACCGGATCATCGTCCAGGTTGCGCGTGATCACCTGTTCCGTGGACTTGGGCAGGTACGAACCGAAGGGAGCCACCCGTTTCCCCTTGCGCCAGAGATCGAGCACGAAGCCCGT
>JAJDNI010000019.1 GCA_022340755.1 Gemmatimonadota bacterium | reverse complement strand
CATCCTGGTGCAGGACGGGAAGCTCGAGTGGGACGCGCCCGTGGTGAAGTACCTGCCGGACTTCGCCATGTACGACGCGTGGGTCACCCGTCAGATGACCGTGCGCGATCTGCTTGTTCACCGGAGCGGCCTGGGGCTGGGTGAAGGGGATCTCATGTTCTGGCCCCCGACCACGTTCACGCGCAAGGAGCTGGTGGGCCGCATACGCTACCTGAAGCCCGCCACCAGCTTCCGCAGCGCGTACGCGTACGACAACGTGCTCTATCCCGTCGCGGGCGAGGTCATCGAGGCGGTGAGCGGGATGCCGTGGGAGGACTTCGTCCGGACACGGATCCTGGAGCCCGCGGGTATGGGGGGCACCCAGGTGCACCTCTCGGATCCCGCCACCCTGCCCGACGCCGCCTCCACCCACGCCAGGGTGGAGGGAACGGTGCAGGAGGTGACTCCATACCACGGCGACGCGGTGAACCCGGCGGGGGGTATCTTCTCCAACGCGGAGGACATGGCCCGGTGGGTCATGGTTCAGCTCGACTCCGGGCGCGTGGCTTCGGGGGGATCCCGCGTCTTCGAGCCGTCCGTCACCCGGCAGCTCTGGGCTCCGGTGACGCCCATGCCTTTCGGGAACCCGCCGCAGGAGCTGGCCCCGCAGCGCCACGACTTCAACTTCTACGCTCTGGGTGTCGGCGTGCGGGACTACCGGGGGGTGCGCGTCCTCACCCATACCGGTGGGCTTCCCGGATACGTCTCCCGCGTCACCATGGTGCCGGCTCTCAAGCTCGGCATCGTCGTGCTCACCAACCAGGAGTCCGGTGCGGCGTTCGAAGCCATCACCTACCGGGTCCTCGACCACTATCTGGGGGCGCCGGCCTACGACTGGCTGGCGGCGTACACGAAGGTGCAGGCCCGGACCGACTCGATGGTGGCGGCGGTCGAGGCCAGGACGACCGCCGCCCGTGACAGCACGTCTCGTCCGTCGCTGCCGCTCGATCAGTACGCGCGCACGTACCGGGACGCCTGGTATGGCGACATCGCCATCGCCGTGGAGAACGGAGGCCTGGTCATCCGCTTCTCCCGCACCCCCGACCTGGTGGGGGACCTGGTCCACTGGCAGTACGACACGTTCCTGGTGCGGTGGCGGATGCGTGAGCTTCGCGCCGACGCGTTCATCACCTTCTCCCTGAACCCCGACGGCAGCATCCGCGAGGCCCTCATGAAGCCCGCGTCGCCGGCCGTGGACTTCAGCTACGACTTCCAGGACCTGAGGCTGGTGCCGGTGTCCGGGGGAGGGCGGTAGCTCAGCGAAACGTCAGGAGCCCTTCGTGCGTCACCCCGATCCGCGTTCTCCACGACGCGTCGTCTCCTGGACGGCGTCGGCGGTTCCGTTCCTCTGTGTGGTCTTCTTCTCGTTCCCGGCGGCCCCTGTCGGCGCCCAGCAGGGCGCCCGCGCCTGGCAGGGCACCTTCGAGTGGCCCGCGTACGCGGAAGGTGATCCCGACCCCAACCCTCCCTTCGACTTCTTCGGCCAGCGGCGGGTGAACTACCCCTACACCATCCGCGACGACCTCACGAATCGTCGTCGGCCCCACACCTTCCGGGCGCTCTTCCTCGAGAACGAGTACCTGAAGTGCACCATCCTCCCGGATGTCGGTGGCCACCTCTACTCGTGCACCGACAAGCTGTCCGGTCGGGAGATGTTCTACGACAACCCGTCTCTCAAGCTGACGCAGATCGGATACCGGGGCGCCTGGGCCGCCTTCGGAGTGGAGTTCAACTTCCCGGTCTCCCACAACTGGATGAGCACGTCCCCCGTGGACTTCGCCGTGCGCACCCTTCCCGATGGGAGCGCCTCCGCGTGGGTGGGGAACGTGGACCGGGTCACGGGCATGCAGTGGACGGTGGAGCTCACGCTGCGCCCGGGGCGAGCGGCCCTGGAGCAGAAGACCATCCTCTACAACCCCGGCTCCTACCGGCACCGCTTCTACTGGTGGACCAACGCGGCGGTGCGGGTCAACGACTCCACCCGCATCGTCTATCCGATGAAGTACACCGCGTCCCACGGGTTCCGGGACGTGGACACGTGGCCCGTGGACTCCCGGGGCACCGACAACTCGGTGGTGGGAAACCACAGGTACGGCCCCGTGTCGCGCTTCGCCTACGGGAGCAGGGAGCCGTGGATGGCGATCTGGCACCCCCAAAGCGGGACGGGGGTCGTGCACTATTCGTCGCCCATCGACCTCCCCGCCAAGAAGATCTGGTCGTGGGGTGGGGACGCCAGCGGCCTGGCATGGCGGCGCGCGCTCTCGGACGACAACAGCGCCTACGTGGAGATCCAGGCCGGCCTCTTCCGTAACCAGGAGACGTACGCGTTCCTGCAGCCCGAGGATCGGATCGTCTTTCGCGAGACGTGGCTCCCCGTGCGGGGTTTGGGTGGGGTGACCGAGGCCTCCGACGAGGTCGTGGCGTTCATGAGCCGAGGCTCCGGAACGGCGGCGGGTGCCGACCAGCCTGGTGCGGCTCCACCTCCCTCGGCCGCAATCCGCCGGGACGCCATGAGCAGGGACTCGGCGAGAACGAGGTCCGCTCCGGGGGTCGCGCCCGGCACGGGCGATGCCGCACCGACCGGCCCCCTGCACGTGGCGGTGAACGTCGCCCAGGCGCGCGCCGGTGCGCGGGTCGAGATCACCGTGGCGGGCGAGACGCTCGTGGATCGCACGGTGGACCTGTCGCCGGCGGTCACCTTCGCGGTAGACGTGCCCGAGGCACCCGCACCCGCCACCCTCGAGATCGCCGACGCCGACGGCACCGTGCTCTTCCGCCACACCGAGGGCGTGTACGACTTCGTGCCCGACTCCACGGTGGAGGTGGGCCCGGTGGCCGGACACGCGTACCCCGCCGACACGGCGTCCTGGTCGGACGACGACTTCCTGGGGGTCGGCGACGACCAGGAGCGCGACGGCCTTCTCCTGGACGCATGGGAGACCTACCAGCGGGGCCTGGCGGCCTTTCCTTCCAGCGTGGGGCTCTCCCGGGCGCAGGGTCGCCTCGCCGTCGTGTTGGGACGCCCCGCCGACGCCGTCGACCCCCTGAGCGCCGCCCTGGAGCGCGTGAGCAACGACGCGGAGGCCTGGTACTACCTGGGCCACGCGCGCCTGGCGCTGGGCGATACGGCCGCGGCGCGCCTGGCGTGGGAGCAGGCCCAGCAGTTCGGCCCCTTCCGCGCCGCGGCCTTGGTGGACCTGGCGGGGCTGGCAGCGTCGTCCCGCGACTCGCGCGGGCTGCACCGAGCCGTGCGCCTCCTGGACGAGGCCGTGGCCGCCAGGTCGGGCGCGACGCAGGCCGGCGCGCTGAAGGTCGCGCTTCTCCGCGCCCTGGGTCGCGAGGACGAGGCCCTCGCCGCGTGGAAGCGATGGAGCGCGGTGGATCCCACGAGCTCGTTCCTCCGCCACGAAGGAGCCCTCCTGGGAGTCGAGGACGATGGCCTGGCGGCGCACCTCGCGGCGGACCCGGAGCGCATCCTCGATGTCGTCGAGGAGTATATCGACGTGGGTCTCGACGGCGATGCCCTGGGGCTCCTGCAGGCCGACTATCCGCGGGGGCCTGAGGTCGTCACGGAGCCGGGGATGCCGCACCCGTCCGAGTACCCGCTTCTGGCGTACTACAAGGGATGGCTCCTCGGGCGCATGGGCCGGAACGCAGAGGCGGCCGCGGCGTACGCGCACGCGTCCGCCATGCCCACCCGGTACGTCTTTCCCCACCGCGCGCGGACGGAATCCGTGCTGCGCGCGGCGCTCCGCGCCGACCCCGGCGACGCCACGGCCCACTTCCTCCTGGGCGAGCGCCTGCTGGACGAGGGCAGGGCCGACCAGGCCATGGCGGAGTGGGAGCAGGCGCGTAGATTGCGCCCGAGCATCCCGACGCTGCAGCGGGACATGGGAAGGACGCTCCTCGCCGCGCACGGAGATCCCGCGCGTGCCGCCGCGCTCTTCACCGAGGGCATGCGTTACGACGAGAGCAACGTGGACCTGTACTTCGGCCGCGACTCGGCGCTCGTGCTCCTCGGCCGGGGCGCGTCCGAGCGCGCCGACTCGCTGCTGCGGTACCCGGTCCCGGACTCCATGCCCGCCAAGCTGGTCTATCACCTGGCCGAGGTCCTCACCGCGGCGGGGCGCTTCGACGAGGCCGAAGGCCTGTTCCGGAACCGCTTCTTCCCCAGCGAGGAGGGGGGCACGGACGTGCGCCAGGTGTGGCTGGACGTGCGCGTCGGCCGCGCCCGTGGGGAGGCCGCCGCCGGCCGATGCGCGTCGGCGCTCAAGATCCTCGACGAGATCGCCGTCCCCACCTCGGGCCTGGACTTCACGGCGGACGGCCTCGAGGCGCTCGTGTACCGCGACCCGCTGCGGTCCGCGATCCAGAGCGTGCGCGAGCGCTGCCCTCTCGGGGAGGTGGACGGGATCCCCAGGCGCACCGGCCAATGGGATCCCGATACCCTGGGGAACCACCGCGCCGTGGTGCGCGTGGACCAGGCCGACGATGCCGTGGGGGTTCTGCTGCCCTGGCGGCGCCGGGACGCCGATCCTGGGCGCAAGGACGTGGTGGTAGCCGACGCCACCACCGGCGCGCGGGTCCGCAACGTGGCCCGGTTGGTGGTGACGGACGAGGAGGGGCGCATTGCGTTCCAGCCCACCTCCGGCCCGGGGACGTACTACGTCTACTGGCTCCCCCACGACGGCATCCGGGGGCGCAACTACCCGAAGATCGTGTACGACACCGCGCGGGCCACCGCCGACCAGGACTGGATGGAGCGCAACGGACTCGGCGCGTGGGGCCGGTCTGGCGCGTCCACCGGGGGCGGAGGAAGACGCGGCGGCGACCAACCTGCGGACGCCGGCGTATCCGCTGCATGGTCGCGCATTGCCCACGCCACCGTCATGGCGTTCGAGGCCGCCGACGTGCTGAACTCCTTCTATCCCATGGAGGTGCCGGCCACCCGGGCCGAACGGGAGAGGGTGCGGGCGACCCGTCCGGGCGCGCCCTTCCTCCTCTTTTCCGAGGACCGTGCCCGGCCCATCTGGATGGAGGAGACGATCCCCGAGAAGTGGGCCGACGACGGAGCGGGCCGCCCCCTGGAGGGAAGTGCGCAGCAGGGCGAATACTGGGTCTTCCAGGTGGGGGTGTGGGCCCAGTCCGATCTCCAGGACGTCGCCGCCCGCGTGTCGGACTTCGTGCGGCAGGGGGGTGGTGGCTTCATCTCCGGCAGCTCGGTGAGCGCGTTCAACCTGCGGGGCGTCGACTCCCACGGCGGCGACTTCACCAAGCGCGTGGACGTGCCCGCCGGCAGGGTCCAGGCGCTCTGGTTCGGCGTGCCTATACCCGAGGACGCCACGCCGGGAGACTACGAGGCGACCGTGTCCGTCGGCGCGCAGGGGGAAGCGCCCCGGGAGGTCTCCATCCACGTGCAGGTCGAGGCCGGCGTCATCGCCGCCCAGGGCGACGACGACCCGTCACGGCTGTCACGGCTACGGTGGCTGGACTCGCGTATCTGCCTGGACGACTCCCTGGTGGCGCCGTACACCGCCGTGGACGCCGAAGGGAGCCATCTGGCGGTGCTCGGCCGCACGGTGGATCTGGCTCCGTCGGGCTTTCCGGCGCGCATCGAGAGCTTCTTCACTCCCGAGATGACCTCGGTGGGGACGACGCCCCGCGAGATCCTGGCCGCGCCGGTGGCCCTGGTGGTGGAGGACACCGGCGGGTCCGCGCTGTCGTGGCACCACGAGGGCGTGACCATCACCGATCGCCAGCCCGGGGCCGGGCGCTGGCAGGCGCACAGCGAGGCGGGCCCGGTGGAGGCGGACGTGGCGGGGGATCTGGACTTCGACGGCACCATGGAATTCCAGGTGACCTTGGGCGCCACACGCGACGCATCGCTTTCCGACGTACGCCTGGAGATCCCGGTGACGCTGGACGTGGCCCGGTATCTCATGGGGCTCGGGTTCAAGGGCGGGGTGCGTCCGTCGTCGTACGACTGGGTGTGGAACGTCGAGCACAACCAGGACGGCGCCTGGATCGGCGACGTGAACGCCGGCCTCCAGTTCATGCTCCGCGACGACCACTACGTGCGCCCGCTGAACACCAACTTCTATCTGTCCAAGCCGCTGGTGATGCCGCGGTCCTGGGCGAACGACGGCAAGGGCGGTTGCCACCTGGCCGCGGACGCGTCACGGAGTGCGTACATGGTGCGCTGCTATTCGGGGGCACGCACCATGCGCGCCGGTGAGACGCTCCGCTACGACGTGCGCCTCACCGTGACTCCCTTCAAGCCCGTCGACACGGACGCCCAGTGGAGCACACGGTATTTCCACCGGTTCGAGTCGCTGGACTCGATCCAGGCCACCGGCGCGAACACGGTGAACGTCCATCACGC
>JAJDNI010000017.1 GCA_022340755.1 Gemmatimonadota bacterium | reverse complement strand
CTCTGCGCTGTGGAAGAGCGTCGGCAGGAGGGATTCCAGCGGTGGCGTGCTCTCCCACTCGTCCGGCTGGGAGTAGTGCGCGGTTCCCTCCGCGTCGGGGATCTTCACGAGGCGCAGCTCGCGGATGTCCCGCGAGAGCGTCGCCTGGGTCACCTCCGTGCCCCTGGCGTGGAGCAACTCCCGCAGTGCCTCCTGGCTGCTCACCCTGTGCTCCCGGATCGCTTCGAGGATCTGGGCGTGTCGGGCGCGCTTGCTCATCGGGTTGCCTTCATGATCGTCGGACTCTTCACCGTATTCCTCATCGTAACTCCTAGGTGACGTCACCCAGGGTCTCGCAGACCTGATTCTCCGGAAGAAGCGACCCGTCCGGGCACCCCCCGGACGGGTCGCTCCCCTTCTCCGACGACGCCAGACTCAGAACAGATTGTACTTGATCCTGAGGAGGGCAAGTCGACCGATATCGGGGACTCCGACAAAGCTCCGGTACGGCGTGTCGAATAGGTTGCTTACGCTCAACTGCAGCGTAGCTGCGGTGTTCGGAACCTTGTAGCCGACATCCAGGTCGAAGAGCGCGGACGACGGTACGTCGCCGTTGTAGTCCGCCGATGCGGCTGGGAAGGACGAAGCGAAACGCATGCGCCCCGATGCGTTGAAGCCGGACAGCACGTTCCGGTATCCCAGCCCCAGCGTGCCCTTGTCTTTGGGGGCGTTGAGCGCGATAGGATCAGAACCGGGGATCGCGAAGTCGTCCTTGCTCATGTGGGAATAGGTGCCCGTCAGGGTCCACTGGTCATTCAGGAACCATTCGAACCCGAGATCGGCACCCCAGAGATTGATATCCCCCACGTTCCTATACGTTACGATGATATCGGCGCCTTGGGCGTCCACCTCGTTGGACGAGACTACGCCCACCGGGACACTCGCGATGGCGGTGGCGAGCACCGGAACCAACTGCTGCGCTTGCGCTATCGCCTGCGCTTGCGCGGTGGCCGGGTCCAGCCCCGCAGCGATGAGCTGCTGCGTCAGGGCCGTGACGATTGGGGTGGTGATGTACGCGCCGACCCCGGCGCCATCCAGCGTGAGTAGCGGTGTACTGATCACGAGCGGCGACACGAAGTTGTTCCGCCGCATGCGGTACACGTCCGCCGACAGCCTCAACTTGTTCTGGATGACCCCCTGCCAACCGACCTCGTAGGTCTCCGTGTGGCTCTCCCGGATTCCGGGTACGTCCGGGATCGTCGTGCTGGAGAGTGGCGTCACCTGCTTGGACAGCGGGTCCAGCACCCCCAGGGGGATGTCTGCGGCGCCCGGGTGAAGGGAAGAAAGCAGCGCCACCAGGTCGGGGGGAAGCGGCGTCCCTTTTTGCGCGGCGCCCGCGGCCGCCACGGCCACGGCTGCACCCCAGAAGGACGTGGCCGCACTGATCGGCAGGAGCTGATTCGCCCCACCGGGATTGAACGGGGACCTCATGCCCTGCAGGCTGCCGTCGGGATTATGGAAACCGAATCCGTTGGCCCCAGTTCCAAACGCTCGCGTGGTGTAGCCCAGACTACCCAGAGGTTCCCTCGCGGCGCCCCCTGAGATGTCCAGGAAGAAGTTGAGCGTAGTGGGTGTCGAGAAGGCCCGGTTGTACGCGAACCGCACACTCTGCTGGGGGGTTGGCTTGAAGACCAACGCCGCCCGGGGCGACCACACCTTCTTCGGGAGCATGGAGTGGTCGTCGACGCGACCCGCGAGCACGAGATCGAGCTTTGGCGTAAGCGCGGTCTTCGACTGGAGATAGACTCCCCACTCGTCAACGTTGTCCTTGTTCTCGTAGATCCCGTTGATGGTGCCGTCGGTTCTAGGCACGGTATGGAAGTAGTCCACTCCATACGCGAAGTCCTGCCGACCGTCTCCGAGGCCGAAGCCGTGCTGGATCTGGGCCACGAAGAGGCGGGACTTATCCACAAGAGGGACGCCGTCCTTCAGCAAGAACGTGTTGCCGGCGTCACTGGTGTTGAGGTAGGTCTGGGCGAAGAGCCGGCCCTTGTTCAGACGAGCCTGGTAGTAGGAATAGATCCAGTTCTTGGTCTGGCCCGCACCCAGCCCGGTGAGCTCGATACCGCTGTCGTCGGTCCTGCCGTAGGTGAGGATCACGGTTCCATCGTCCGCGAACCGCCAGTCGGTGCGCGCCTCGACAGAATAGCGCCGGATGTTGAAGTTGCGGATACCCACACGCTCGCACGCGGTCTGAGCCGTAGGCGCATCGTAGCCCCGGATTGCGAGTGCGGCGAGACACTTGGCGGGGTTCGCCATGGCGGTGTCATGGGCAGCGGCTTCCGTGGCGTCCGTGAAATGCCAGTCGTTCCCCCGGAGATACTGCCCGGAGATCTTGAACCCGAGGTTGTCGGACAGGAGGAACGCACTTCTGAACGATCCGTCGAACACGTCGCGTTCGCCGCCGGCGAGGTTGACCGTGGTGCCCTGGTAGTCGAGTGGTGATTTGGTGAGGATCTGCAGCACGCCGTCGGCGGTGTTGGGGCCGTAGAGCGCCGACCCGGGTCCCAGGACCACTTCCATGCGCTCCACATCGTCGTTGTTCGCGGGGATGAAGTTCATGAGGTTCACCCGCAGCGAGGGGACACCGGCCAGGCGATGGTCCTCCATCATGTGGAGGGAGCCCGAGAAAATGTTGTTGAATCCCCGGATAACCACGTTGTTGGACTGGATCCCTTCGGTGATGATGTCGACGCCGGGTGCCCCTCGGAGGTGTTCCGCGAGGGTGGCCACGGGTCGCTCCTCGATCTCCGTGGTACCGACAACATGGGTCGTGGCCGGTGCGTCGATCTGGCGCTCGGCCACGCCACGGGACGAGCTCACGACGATCTTGTCCAGTTCCAGCGCCTGAGAGGTGAGCTGGATGTCGCGGACCGTCGTCTGCCCCGCCGTCACGCGGACGCCGTCCACCCGCTCGGGCCGATGGCCGACCTCTTCCACGACGATGGAATACGTCCCCGGAGCCACCTCGATGCGGTACACGCCCGCCTGGTTCGTGAGCGCTCCCACCGGGGCAGCGCCTCCGAGGATCTGAACCTGGGCAGTGGGGACGGGTCGACCTGTCCCCACGTCAGTCACCGTGCCGCTGATGACTCCTTGCTGGGCCGTCAAGGCTCCGGGGAGGAGGAGAGCCAAGAAGAGCGTACCCAGCGAACCGACTCGTGAGACGCGCATAGGGAAGCCTCTCGCTGGTAGGGAAACCTCAAGCACCTGCAGACTAAACCACGGCGAAAGTACGGCCGCTTGCCAAGAACGGGCAATCATTCCCACGGTCGCACCCTCGGAGGGGCGGGACGCGCGATTGCGTTTCCCCCGCCCTTTTGGGATGATGTGGCTACACATGACGCCGTGCTCACACCTCCGTCAACCCCGAAAACCGTTGTCTCCCAACTCTCCGCCGAGCTTCGACCGCGACCGTTTCGAGGAGGCGCGCGCCCGCATCGCCGGCTCCATCCACCGCACGCCTCTCGTGCCCTCCCGTCATCTGTCCCATCGCGTGGGCGTTCCGGTCTACCTGAAGTGCGAGAACCTCCAGAAGACCGGTGCGTTCAAGGTACGCGGTGCGCTGAACCGGTTGCTCCGCCTC
>JAJDNI010000015.1 GCA_022340755.1 Gemmatimonadota bacterium | reverse complement strand
CCGCCTCGGCCGGGCTTCTTCTTGCATTCGACAGGAGTCGTGATGCACCGGGTCGTCGCATTGTACCGGTCGTCCGTGGGGAAGAAGATCCTCATGGCGTTCACCGGCTTCATCTGGATCGGGTTCCTTGCTGGGCACATGTTCGGGAACCTCAAGGCATTCCAGGGGGCCGGAGCCTTCGACAGCTACGCACACCATCTGCGGATCTTCGGCGAGCCCATCCTTCCCTACAAGGGCTTCCTGTGGGCTTTCCGCACGGTGATGTTCCTGGCCTTGGCCATCCACGTCCTGTTCTCGTGGCAGACCTCCCGGCAGAGCTGGGCGGCGCGCACGACGGGGTACAGGAGGCAGAAGAGCCTCAACTTCGACTTCGCGTCGCGGTGGATGCGCTGGACGGGGGTGCTGATCCTCGTGTTCCTGGTCTTCCACATCCTGCACATGACCACGGGAACACTGCACTCCCCCACGTTCGAGGCGGAGACCCTCACACAGAGCTTCGCATTCCACAACCTGGTGACGGGGTTGGTCAGTCCGTGGATGGCCGCCATCTACTTCGTGGCCATGGTCGCTATCCTCTTCCACCTCTGGCACGGCGTGTGGAGCATCTTCCAGACCCTCGGCGGCAATCACCCGAAGTACACGGGCTGGCGCCGCCCCTTCGCGGTCCTGGTGTCCATCGTGATCTTCCTCGGATTCGTCTCGATCCCGGTCTCGGTTCTGACCGGCATCGTGACCCAATAGCGGAGGCCTACCGTGAACCTAGACGCCAAGATCCCGGCGGGCCCCATCGAACAGAAGTGGGACAAGCACCGCTTCGACATGAAGCTGGTGAACCCCGCCAACAAGCGTAAATACGAGGTCATCGTCGTCGGCACGGGGCTGGCCGGCGCTTCCGCAGCCGCCACCTTGGGTGAGCTCGGCTACCGCGTGAAGTGCTTCACCTTCCACGATTCGGCGCGCCGCGCCCACTCCATCGCCGCTCAGGGGGGTATCAACTCCGCCAAGAACTACCAGGGCGATGGGGACAGCATCTTCCGGCTCTTCTACGACACAGTGAAGGGCGGCGACTTCCGCTCACGCGAGGCCAACGTCTACCGCCTCGCCGAGGTGAGCCTGAACATCATCGACCAGGCGGTGGCTCAGGGCGTGCCCTTTGCCCGGGAGTACGGCGGCCTCCTGGCCAACCGCTCCTTCGGGGGCGCCCAGGTTTCGCGGACCTTCTACGCCCGGGGCCAGACCGGGCAGCAGCTCCTCCTGGGGGCGTACCAGGCGCTGAAGCGCCAGGTGGCGCTGGGGACGGTCAAGGTCTACACCCGCCACGAGATGCTGGATCTGGTGGTGGAGGACGGAGTGGCGAAGGGCATCGTCACCCGTGACCTGGTGAGCGGAAAAGTGGAGAGCCACGCCGGCCACGCCGTGGTACTGGCCACCGGCGGCTACTCCAACGTCTTCTTCCTGTCCACCAACGCGAAGGGGTGCAACGTCACCGCCACCTGGCGGGCGGCCAAGAAGGGTGCCGGCTTCGCGAACCCGTGCTACACGCAGATCCACCCCACGTGCATCCCCCCCGCCGGGGACTATCAGAGCAAGCTCACCCTCATGAGCGAGTCCCTGCGCAACGACGGGCGCATCTGGGTGCCGAAGAAGGCCGGGGACGAGCGCCGTGCCCGGGATATTCCCGAGGATGAGCGCGACTACTACCTGGAGCGCTTCTACCCGAGCTTCGGCAACCTCTCACCGAGGGACATCTCGTCCCGCCGTGCCAAGGAGATGGTGGACACCGGCCACGGCGTCGGGCACATGAAGAACGGCGTGTTCCTGGACTTCAAGGACTCGATCCAGCGTCTGGGCCGGGAGGTCATCGCCGAGCGATACGGCAACCTCTTCGAGATGTACGAGAAGATCACCGGAGAGAACCCGTACGAGGTGCCCATGCGTATCTTCCCGGCGCCCCACTACACCATGGGCGGCCTCTGGGTGGACTACAATCTCATGAGCAACGTTCCCGGGCTCTTCGTCCTGGGCGAGGCCAATTTCTCGGATCACGGCGCCAACCGACTGGGTGCCAGCGCCCTCATGCAGGGACTGGCCGACGGGTACTTCGTGGCCCCCCTCACGGTGGGTCACTACCTGGCGGGCGTACCACGGGACCCGGTGACCAACGACCACGCGGTCTTCCGGGATGCCGAGCAGGCCGTGGCCGAGAAGACATCCAGGCTCCTGGCGGTGAACGGCCACAAGACGGTGGACGAGTTCCACATCGAGCTCGGCCGTCTCATGTGGGAGAACGTCGGCATGGAGCGCAACGAGGCCGGTCTGAAGGAGACCCTGCAGAAGATCCCGGAGATCCGGGAGCGCTTCTGGAGCGAAGTCCGTGTCCTGGGCTCCGGTGACACGCTGAACCAGTCGCTGGAAAAGGCCGGCCGAGTGGCCGACTTCCTGGAGTTCGCCGAGGTGATGGCCTGGGATGCCCTCACCCGGGACGAGTCCTGCGGCGCCCACTACCGGACGGAGCACACCACGCCCGACGGGGAGGCCAAGAGAGACGACGAAGACTTCGCGTTCGTCTCGGTATGGGAGCATAAGGGTGTCGGTGAAAAGCCCGTGCTGCACAAGGAGCCCCTGGAGTTCGAGAACGTGAAGCTCTCCACGAGGAGCTACAAGTAATGAACCTGACCCTACACGTCTGGCGGCAGGACGGACCCACTGCCCCGGGGCGCTTTGAGACATACCAGGCAAAGGACGTGAGTGAGCACGCCTCTTTCCTGGAGATGCTGGACCTCGTGAACGAAGACCTCACGCGCGAGGGGAAGGAGCCCATCGCGTTCGAGCACGACTGCCGCGAGGGGATCTGCGGCTCGTGTGGCATGATGATCAACGGGACGCCCCACGGTCCCAACAAGATGGTCGCGACGTGCCAGCTCCACATGCGCTTCTTCCACGACGGTGACGAGATCTGGATCGAGCCGTTCCGCGCGACCGCGTTCCCGATTATCAGGGACCTGGTGGTGGATCGGAGCGCCCTCGACCGGATCATCGACGCCGGGGGCTACATCTCCATTCGCACGGGGAGCCCCACGGACGCCAACTCGATCCCCATCCGCAAGCGGGACGCGGACGAGGCCATGGACGCCGCCCAGTGCATCGGGTGCGGCGCCTGTGTCGCTGCGTGCCCGAACGCGTCGGCGATGCTGTTCACCTCGGCCAAGGTCAGCCACCTCGGGCTGCTCCCGCAGGGGCAACCCGAGCGTTGGACGCGCGTGGTGGACATGATCGCCCAGCACGACCTCGAAGGCTTCGGAACCTGCACGAACCACGGAGCCTGTCAGGAGGCGTGCCCCAAGGGGATCAGCGTCGATTTCATCGCTCGGCTGAATCGGGACCTCATGCAAGCGAGCTGGAAAGCCGCCGAGCCACCCGTGGCAGCGGCCGGCGGGGGGGGTTGACGGCGTGAGTGACGCCTCGGGCACCTCCTTCCTCACCCGGGCCGCCGACCCGGCGGAGATCGTCACCCCGGACGACCTGGGCGAGGAGGAACGCATGTTGGTCCAGGCGGTGCAGGACTTTGCCGCCCGCGAGGTCGAGCCCGTCATGAACAAGCTCATGTCCCGGGACCCTGAGACGTCCCGGGGTCTGTTCAAGAAGGCCGCGGAGCTCGGGATCTTCATGGCTGAGGTTCCGGAAGCTGACGGCGGGCTGGACCTGAGCGTGCTGGCGGTGACCGGCATGCTTTCGACCCCGGCCGACCTGGGCCCGCTGTCCCCCATGATCATGGGTCACCAGGGGATCGGGACTCTGCCCATCGTCTACTTCGGAACGCCGGAGCAGAAGGAGAAATATCTCCAGCGGTGCATGGATGGAGACATCCTGTCGGCGTTCGCCCTCACGGAGCCGAGCACGGGCTCCGATGCCATGAACATCCGTACCCGCGCGGTGCTCGACGCCGAGGGGACGCACTACGTCATCAACGGCGCCAAGCAGTGGATCACGAACGCGGGTTGGGCGGACCTGTTCGTCCTGTTCGCGAAGGTCGACGGCGAGCGCTTCACGGCATTTCTCGTCGAGCGGGACACCGAGGGCCTCAGCATCGGTGAGCCGGAGAAGCTCCTGGGCCAGCATGGCTCGTCGGTGTGCGCCCTCTCGCTGGAGGACGTCTGCGTCCCGGTGGAGAACGTCCTCGGCGAGATCGGCAAGGGCCACAAGGTGGCCTTCTGCACCCTGAACATGGGGCGCCTCAAGCTTTCCGCCGCTTCCGCCACCGGGGCGAAGGTCGCGGTGGAAGAAGCGTCGACATACGCCGGGCAACGTATTCAGTTCGGGCTTCCCATCGGCAGGTTCGGCCTCATCGAGCGGAAGCTGGCGGACATGGCCGCCCGGGCGTACGCCGCCGAGTCGGTGGCGTACCGCACCGCAGGGCTGGTGTACCACGCGCTGGAGGCCCTGAAGGCGGAGGGTTCAATCAGCAACCAGGCTCGCCTGGACACCCTCACGGAGTTCTCCGTGGAGTGTGCCCTGGCCAAGGTCTACGGCTCCGAGGCGTACAACGGTAACGCCGACGTCGCCGTGCAGGTTTTCGGCGGGTACGGCTTCAGCGAGGAATACGCGCCGGCCAAGATGTACCGGGACTCCCGCGTATCGCGCATCTATGAGGGCACCAACGAGATCTGCCGGCTGTACGCGCAGCGGACGATCTTCCGCCGCCTCGCGGCCGCGGCTGGGGGAGGCGGGACTGTCCTGGCCAAGAGTCTGAGTACCCTCAGGGAGCTCCATGCCGGGACGACCTCCGCGCACGACGAGGGGCAGTCCGGAGAAGCAAATGCCGCGCTCCGAGCCGTGGCGGCGATGAAGCAGGTGTACTTCATGCTTCTCGAGGAGGTGGTCAACGGCGTGGGGGCCGAGAGGCTCACGGAGCCCGAGAGCCAACAGTTCCTCGCCTCTCTGGCCGACGCGGCCATGGAGATCTACGCCGCGGAGTCGGTGGCCCTGCGGGTGTCAAAGCTCGACGCTGTGGGGAGCGCCGAGTCCCGGGAGATCCGTGCCGACCTGGCGGTGCTGGTCACGGAGCGCTCCGCGGAGCGGGTGCACGCCGAAGCCAGGACGGTCCTCGGGGAGCTTCGTCCGGGCGCGGAGGGGGGTGCCCGTCTGGCCGAGGTCGACGCGCTCCTGCCGGCGCCCCGTGCCCTCGTGGGGGCACGCGCCAGGGTCGCCGAGTGGCTGATCGCGCGCGGCGGCCTCCTGCCCGGAGCGGCCTCGTAGCCGTGCGTCCGGGCCGCGGAAGGCTGAGAGGGCACCTCGCGGCGGTGTGGGTCTCGGCGGGGGTGCTGGCGCTCGGTTGCGGAGGAAACGCGGGCGCACCTCCGGCGCCAGCGAGTCCGTCGGAGCCGGAGGATGTCTCCTTCGCGCCGGAGCTGAAGGTCGACCTCGCCAAGATGCAGCGCCTGCCCTCGGGCATGTACGTCGCGGACCTGAGGGAAGGCACCGGACTCACCGCGCAACACACCAGCCTGGTGTCCGTGCGGTATGTCGGCTATCTGCCGGATGGCAAGGTCTTCGACACCACCGGTGCCGGCGAGCCCCTCACCTGCAGGCTGGGGGGCAGCGAGGTGATCCGGGGGTGGAATCAGGGCATTCCCGGGATGAAGCGAGGCGGCCTGCGTCGCCTCGTCATCCCTCCGGGACTCGCCTACGGGCGCCGCGGCCGGGGTGCGGTGCCCCCGAACGCGACGTTGATCTTCGACGTTCAGCTTCTCGAGGTCCGCTGAGGAGGGAAGGGTACAGCATGACACGCATGACTCGCTTCGCTGCCGCCGTAGCTCTATCCCTGATCGCAGCGGCCTGCGGTCGCACGTCGCAAGCCGGGACCGGGGATCCAGCGACGGAGACCTACGCTCCCG
>JAJDNI010000054.1 GCA_022340755.1 Gemmatimonadota bacterium | reverse complement strand
ACCATGCGGGCACCCACGGCCGATACCTCGTCCGTGGACAGCCCCTTGACCGTGCCCTGCGTGCCCACCGGCATGAACGCGGGCGTGGGCACGTCGCCGTGGGGGGTCGAGAAGACCCCCCGCCGCGCAGCGCCGTCGGTGGCGTCCAGGGAGAAATCGAAGCCGGACATGGGGTGGCAATGTAGCGCATCGTCCCCCCGAGCGGGGGTGCACGGCCCCGTCATTCGCCCGGGATCGACAGTACCGCGCCATGCTTCAGGCCGTCCCGAGCCAGGCGCGAATAGCGGCCGGTTCTGGCGCGGATGCGTCCGCGTCCTTATTGCATATCCATCGGTTCAACGGGCCCCGGTAGGCCCCCGACGCACGGGGCCGTCCGCTCGTACCATTTCTGGAGACATCATGCGCCTATTCCGCCTTTCGGGCCACGCCTTCACCCTCCTGGCCGGCCTCGCCTGCGCGACGTCCGCTCAGGCCCAGTACCGCGGCAACGCGGGGCCACGAGCGCGCCCCGCCGGCCCCCTGACCTTCCAATACGTCGGCCCCGAAAGCTCTGGTCGCATCGCGGCGGTGGCCGGAGTCCCGGGTGACACCCTCACGTACTACATGGGTGCCGCTTCCGGAGGCGTTTGGAGGACGACCGACGGTGCCCAGACCTTCGAGCCCGTCTTCGACGACCAGCCGGTGCAGGCCATCGGCGCCCTCGCGGTATCACCCTTGGATCCGAAGCTCGTGTGGGCGGGGACCGGGGAGGCCTGGGCGATCCGGGATGCCGACGTCATGGGCAATGGCGTATACAAGTCCACGGACGGCGGAACCACCTGGACGCACATGGGCCTCGACGCCACCGGTCGCATCGGCCGCATCATCGCCCATCCCACCGATCCGAACACCGCCTTCGTGTGCGCGCTCGGGCGGACCACCGGCCCGCAGCAGGAGCGAGGCGTCTACCGCACCACGGACGGTGGAGCCACCTGGAAGCGGGTGCTCTTCGTGGACGAGCACACCGGCTGCTCCGGTCTCGCCATGGATCCCAACGACCCGGGCGTGCTCTTCGCCGGCATGTGGCAGGTGGTGATGCATACATGGGTGATGTACAGCGGGGGCCCTAGCAGCGGTGTGTACGTCTCGCGCGACGGAGGCTCTTCGTGGAAGCACCTGGAGAATGGCCTGCCGCACGCACCCGTCGGCAAGATCGACGTCGCGGTGGCACCCTCGAACTCGAAGCGCGTCTACGCGCTCATACAGACCGCCGGCCAGGGATCGCTGTGGCGTTCCGACGATGGTGGCGCGACGTGGAGAACGGCGAGCTGGGACCGGACGCTCATCGGGCGGGCGGGGTACTACATCCGCCTGGCGGTGAACCCGAAGAACGCCGACGAGGTGCTCGTGGCGAACTCCAGCCTCCACCGCTCCACCGACGGGGGCCTCACCTTCCCGCTCACCGACCGCGGATGCGGCGACTGCCACGACATCTGGATGGACCCGTTGAACCCGGACCACTGGGTGACCACCGGTGACGGCGGTGCCGGCATCACCTACAACCATGGCCAGCGCTTCACCCGCGTGTCGCTTCCCATCGGCCAGATGTACCACGTGGCGGTGGACGCCCAGGTCCCCTACTGGATCTACAGTAACCGCCAGGACGACGGCACGATGCGCGGGCCGAGCAATCGCCCCGTGGACGTGCCCAACGTGCCGTCGTACGCCCCTCAGGGACGCGGACGCGGACGCGGCGGGTCCGGTGGGTTCGGAGGCAGAGGTGGCGCAAGCGCCTGGCAGGGAGGCCTGGGGGGGTGCGAGTCGGGCTTCACGCTTCCCGACAAGACGGACCCGCACATCGTCTGGGCGAGCTGCTACGGCAACACCGTGACCCGCTACGACGACCGGATCGGGCTGGCCCGCTCCGTGTCCCCTTGGATCCACACACTCGACTCACCGCCCGCGGACGCGAAGTACCGGTGTCATTGGACCCCTCCCCTGGCGCTGGATCCCTTCGACCAGGAGACCGTCTACTACGGGTGCCAGGTCATCTTCAAGACCTCCGACAAGGGCCAGAGCTGGTCCGTGATCAGCCCTGACCTGTCCACGCAGGATCCGTCACGCATCGCCTTCTCCGGCGGCATCCCAGGGGACGAGCGTGACATCATCGGGGACAACCTCGGCCAGTTCTACGGAGAGGTGGTCTTCGCCATCGCCCCTTCGGAGATCCAGCGTGGGCTCATCTGGGCGGGGACGAACGACGGGAAGCTCTGGTACACGTCGGACAGCGGCGCCAATTGGGTGGACGTCACCAAGAACGTTGGGATGCCCGCCTGGGGAACCATCCGGAAGATCCAGCCGTCCCACTTCGACCCCGCCACGGCGTACGTGGCGGTGGATTACCACATGATGGACAATCGCGACCCGTTCATCTTCAAGACCACCGACTACGGCAAGACCTGGACGAACATCACCGGTGACCTGCCGAAGGGACACCCGCTGGCGTATGTCATGGCCGTCACGGAAAACCCGAACAGGCAGGGTATGCTGTTCGCCGGAACGGGCAACGGGTTCTTCTACTCCGTGGACGACGGCGGTCACTGGACACAGCTCAATAACGGCCTGCCCGCCGCCCCCGTCACCTGGATCGTGGTGGAGCCCAACTCCCACGACGTCGTGGTGTCTACCTACGGGCGTGGGCTGTACGTCCTGCGCGACATCACCCGGCTGGAGCAGGCGGACAAGGTCGCCGACGGGTCCACGCCGTTCCTCTACGACCCACGACCGGCATTCCGACAAGCGCGGAGCGGAAGCGCGGATTTCCTGTATTCACTTCCCGCCGGTGATACCGCGAACGTTCACATGGAGATCGTGGACGGCACCGGCAGCGTGGTGCGCACCATTCCCCTGGTGGGTGCCGCAGGGCTGAACCTCGCCACGTGGGACTTGCAGTACGACGGGCCCGCACAGCCGGAGCTGCGGACGTTGGCACCGTACAACCCCCACATCTGGGGGGGGGCGCGCTTCAAGGACCGTGACACGCGCCCCATCATCCACTGGGGCATCCAGGGGCCGCAGAGGGCGGGACCGCTCGCGTCCCCCGGGACGTATACCGCCCGGCTGGTGGTCGGGAGCACGACCGTGGAGCGCGCGTTCCAGGTTCTGAAGGATCCGGCCGTGAGCGCGTCTCAGGACGACCTGGAGGCTTCCACGACTACGCAGATTCGCATCCGCGACGACCTTGACCGGACGGTAGGTCTGATCAACCGCCTCGAGATCATGCGTAAGCAGCTCGAGGATCTGACGACGGCCAACAGGGGCAAGTCCGACGTCGAGAAGCCTCTTGCGGATCTGGCGGGTAAGATGATGGACGTCGAGCTCAGGCTCCTCACCCGCACCGAGATGAACTCCGACGACAAGTGGTATGTGGAGGCCTACAAGGTCTACATGAACCTGGTCTGGCTGTCGGGAGAGGTCGGATTGGGCGCGGGAGACGTCGCCGGCGGTGCGGACCATCGCCCCACGGACGCCTCCATGCAGGTGCTGGCGATGATCGAGGGACACCTCCAGGAAGCGGAGGCCGCGTACCAGGCCCTGGTCGATACGGACATTCCGGAGTTCAACCGCAGGATGTCCGGGAAGCTGCCGGCCATCTCGGTTCCTCCGGCGGCCTGACGGCGCGACGCCCGAGCCGGGAAGCGCGCGGGAGCGCCCCGGCCCGGGCGCTCAGCTCCTCGCGCGGGCCTTTACCACCGCCATGGCGTCGCCGTAGGAGTAGAATCGATACCCGCCGGCGATGGCCGCCTCGTACGCGGCCATCGTGCGGTGGTATCCGGCGAACGCCGCGACCAGCATCAGCAGCGTGGAGCGCGGCAGGTGGAAGTTGGTGAGCAGGCAATCCACCGCGCGGAACCCGTACGGGGGCCGGATGAACAGGTCGGTGGAGCCCGAGCGCGCCTGCACGCGACCGCCGGCGTCGACGGCGGACTCCAGAGTGCGCACCGTGGTGGTGCCCACCGCCCACACCCTGCCCCCTCCGGCACGCGCGTCGTTGACGATCCGGGCCGCGCCTTCGCTCACCCGGTACCACTCGTGGTGGAGCTCGTGTGCCGCGGGGTCCTCGACATCGATGGGGCGGAACGTGCCGATGCCCACGTGCAGCGTGACCTCGGCGCGGGCCACACCACGAGCCGTCAGCGCGTCGAGGAGCTCCGACGTGAAATGCAGGCCCGCCGTAGGCGCCGCCACCGAGCCAGGCACGCGAGCGTAGACGGTCTGGTACCGCTCCCTGTCGAGAGCCTCGTCAGCCCGATCGATGTAGGGCGGAAGCGGCATGTGGCCGTGGCGCTCGAGCGCCTCCTCGACGGAGCTGTCGGTGACGAGGCGGACAAGCCGCCCTCCGCCGGGCGTCGAGTCGAGGATCTCCACCGTCAGATCGTCCGCCACCAGCACGTGACGTCCGGGTTTGAGCTTGCCTCCCGGTCTGACCAGCGCCTCCCAAACGTGATCGTCTTCCGTCCCGGGCGCCGGCCGCACCAGGAGGATCTCCGACGGAGCGCCGGTGGGCTTCCGTCCCAGGAGCCGGGCCGGAAGCACCTTGCTCTCGTTCAGCACCAGGACGTCACCGCTCTCGAAGAGACCCGACACGTCGCGGAACCGGAGGTGGCGCAGGGCCTCCTCTTCGGGCCCCACGACGAGGAGCCTGCTCTCGTCGCGTCGTTCGACGGGATAGCGGGCGATGCGGTCGGGGCTCAGCGCGTAGTCGTAGTCGGCCACGCGGGTGCCGTCCGGAGCCCGGGTCATTCCTCCCCGGTGAAGAGCGAGGCCTGGTCGCCGCCCTTGCCGCCCGGACCCTTCAGCGTGTAGCCGAAGCGCCGGAAGGCCCGGGGAGTGGCTACCCGGCCCTGAGGCGTGCGCATCAGGAAGCCCTCCATGATGAGGAAGGGCTCGTACACCTCCTCGAGCGTGGTGGCGTCCTCGCCCAGGGCGACCGCGAGTGAGTTGAGGCCCACCGGGCCACCCTCGAACTTCTCGATGATGGTCTTGAGGACGCGGGCGTCCATCTCGTCCAGACCGTACTCGTCCACGTCCAGCATCTTGAGGGCGTCCTGCGCCACCTTCGAGTCGATGGAGCCCCCCGCCCTCACCTCAGCGTAGTCGCGGACCCGTCGCAGTAGCCGGTTCGCCACCCGTGGCGTCCCCCTGGATCGTCGGGCGATCTCCAGCGCGCCTTCCTCCGAGGTTTCGACACCCAGGATATCCGCACTGCGGCGGACAATGGTCGCCAGCTCTTCCGCAGGATAGAAGTTGAGCCTCTCCACGATACCGAACCGCGCGCGCATGGGCGCCGTCAACAGACCGAAGCGCGTGGTGGCGCCCACGAGTGTGAAGCGCTCGATCTTCATGGTCATCGTCTGCGCCTTCGGCCCGTCGGAGAGACGGATCTCGATCTGCCAATCCTCCATCGCGGGATACAGGAACTCCTCGATGATGGGGCGCAGGCGGTGGATCTCGTCGATGAAGAGGATGTCCCCCTCGCGTTGGTTCGTGAGGATCCCCACGAGGTCCGCCGGTTTCTCCAGGATGGGCCCGGAGGTCGACTTGAAGTTGACGCCCATCTCCCGCGCCAGGAGCGCGGCGAGCGTCGTTTTGCCCAACCCAGGGGGGCCATGGAAGAGGATGTGATCCAGAGCCTCCCGGCGTTGCGTGGCCGCCTGGATGGCGATGGACAGGGCCTCCCGCACCTTCGTCTGGCCGATGAACTCCGCCAGACGCTGAGGCCGGAGGGACGTCTCGGTGCCGGCGTCCTCTTCCAGGGAGTCGGGGGTCGTGATCTGGGTTCGGTCGCTCATGGAGGGCGGAATGGGAGATGGAGCGCCCACACGACCGTCGGTCGGAGGGTCCGGCACGGACAGTGGCACAGGCCCCGGAAGGGGGCAAGGGCAGCCTCGACAACACCTGTCGGCAACGCACCGCCAGGAGGAGAGCCGGAGCATCGCCCCCACCAAGTGGTCGCGTCGAAGACAGCCGTAAGTGGACTGCAATGGTACCGTGCCGCCGCCAGCGCTCCCGCAACGGGGGTCTGAGCGTCCGCCGAACGCGGTGGTCCCATCCCAGCGACGCGTGGGCGGATCCTGCGAAAAAACGTTCTGCCGATTGGGAGATCGCCGGATTCCCGCCCCGGCGATGGACCTCCCCGAGGTCGTTCCATGCTTTCGGCCCCGTCATCGAAGAACCCCGGTACTTGCATCCCGGACCACCGCGCAGGATTTTGCTGGATTCGCGGAAAAGGTGGGGCACGCCTGGCCCGCGGTCGTTCCACATCTTGGCCTACGTCGCTGGAGGACGACGCAGAGGACAACAGAAGTGGAGAAACCATCCTTTCGGAGGTTCTGATGACCAGACATGAGGTTCGTAAGAACCTGCTGTCGAGGAGTATGTATTTCCTCGCAGCGGGACTGCTCATGGCGGTGCTCGCGGGTCTGTTCGGACCCGCTTCGGTGGCGGCACAAACGGGCGCCATCACGGGCACGATCGTGAGCAACCAGACGGGCGAGCCGCTATCGGCGGTTCAGGTGAGCGTCGAGGGTACCGGCCTCGGTGCTCTTACGCAGGCGAACGGCAAGTTTTTGATCCTGCGCGTCCCCGCGGGGACGTACACGGTGACCGCGGTGC
>JAJDNI010000053.1 GCA_022340755.1 Gemmatimonadota bacterium | reverse complement strand
ACCTCCGCCATACGCCGGGTGTTGCACGAAGGGCAGATCCCTCGACCCTTGCACGAGAAGGCGATCAGGCGCTCGTGGCCGCAGTCGTCACATCGGGCTCGGGCGAAGCCGTGGGCCAGGATGCCACACCGTAGGTAGGCTCGGAAGTCCTTCTCGACCCAGGCCGGGACGCCGTAGCCGAGGGGATCAGACTCAGCGGCCTGTGCGACGAACGTCTCGAGGTGATGCTGGACGACGGGGTAGAGTGGGGTCGCAGTCGGCTGGCGCGGGCGGTAGATGGGCCGCGAGGTGGACCAGTCCGGCTGGCCGGTGAGTGGCCGTGGGGGCCGGAAGAGACGCTTCGCCGGGGTCGCCATGGCGGAGCGTGCATGGGCGAGGCGGGCGCCGCCATGGACTCATGGGCAGTCAGGTCATGAGCGTGCCGCCCGTGACGGACATCTGCTCGCCATTGTGCTCGCAACTGGGCGTGTGCAAGCTGCCAGGCGAGCCCAAGAACGGCGTAGAGCTCTCTGTGCAACTTGCACACGGATCCCGCGATTCCGGCGATTTCCTGCGTAGGATGTTCGGAATCGGCTCCTTAGACTGCGCCTCCGGAGCATGAGGTCACAGGTTCGAATCCTCTCGGGCGCACTTTTTCCACGCGGAGCCCGCACCGTCAATTACGGCGCGCCAGAGCCAAGCGCGGACACCACCAGGGTGTGCAAAGGTGTGCCAAAACAAGGTCATCGGATACGAAAGAAGGGCCGACCAGCGTCATCCGCTGATCGGCCCTTTTCCGCTCTACTACACGGTTTCCCTCGGAATCGCGTCACTCAGCGTGACGTTCAACCAATCGGGACGACTTCATGCTGGGCCAGACGTCGAGCTCCGATCCGGCCGACCCCGAGCCCGACCACGCTTCGCGCGGTGCCCTCCAGGTCGACCAGTCTCTGCCCGCCGACTTCGACGACTGAGAACGGCTCCACCCCGGGCACTCCACTCGGCATTTGCCGCTCACCGCCCATCCCCTCATGCCCCCGGCCCTGACCAGCATCCTCTTCTTCTCGCCCCTTCTCGTCTCTTTCACCCTCGTCCCCGCCGGTGAGCGTCTCCACCGCTTGCCACTCCCGGGATCACAGCCTACCGTCCCCTTCGGCCCAGCAGGGTTTTTCGATCACCTATACGTCGCCCCCCCGCCCGTACCTGTGCATGCGGTCTGGACCGCGTCGCCCGCAGGACTCAGCTTTGAGATCGTCGCTTTCCGAGCCCCCCTGACGAGCCACGATGCCGCACCATACGCCATTCGCCTCCGTCGTCTTCCTGGCCCTGGGCATGGCTCTGCCGCAGGAGGCAGGCCCGCCCACCCGTGTGGACTACGTGGACCTACAGCGCTCCGTCGGCCTGTGGCACGAGATCGCCCGCCTCCCCAACCGTTTCCAGAGCCACTGCGCCTGGGGGGTGACGGCGGAATACACGCTGCGCCCGGACGGCCGCATCGACGTGGTCAACCGCTGCCACAGGAACGACGGCAGCCTGGACGAGGCCAAGGGCCTGGCCCGGGTGGAGGACGAGGAGACGAACTCCCTCCTGAAGGTATCGTTCTTCAGTATCTTGGGGTGGCGGCCGGTCTGGGGCGACTACTGGATCGTCGATCTGGCCGACGACTACGGCTACGCGGTGGTGTGCTCCCCCGACCGCAAGTACGGGTGGATCCTCGCCCGGGAGCCTCAGCTGCCGGCCGACGTCCTCGAAGGAACCCACGAGCGCCTGCGCCAGCAGGGTTTCGACCCGAGCGCCTTCCGGGCCACGCCGCAGGAGGCGCCGGCCCCTGACGGGTGAGCCCTGTCGCATGGAATCGAGCGCCGTGAGCCTCGTCCGCCATGCCGACGAACGTCGAGAATGAGGAACGAGCCGATGGCAGATCCGACGGCCGGGCGGCGCACCCCACTGATCCTTCTCAGCGGAGCCAGCGGCTACGTTGGCGGACGCCTTCTGCCGTTGCTGGAGGAACAGGGCCACCGCGTGCGCTGCGTCGCCAGACGTCCCGAGGTCGTCCGGCAGAAGGCCGGCCCTTCCACGGAGGTCTTCGGAGGCGACGTCCTCGACCGGTCGAGTCTCGACGCCGCCATGCAGGGAGTGGATGTGGCCTACTATCTGGTCCACTCGATGGGTTCGAGGGGCTCGTTCGAGGAAGCGGACCGACGGGGTGCGCTGAACTTCAGTCAGGCGGCCAAGGCTGCCGGCGTGCGGCGAATCGTCTACCTCGGCGGTCTGGGAAGCGACGAAGAGTCGCTGTCCCCGCATCTCCGCAGTCGACAGGAGGTCGGGCGGATCCTGGCCCGGTCCGGCGTGCCGGTGCTGGAGTTTCGGGCGTCGATCGTCATCGGCTCCGGAAGCCTCTCCTTCGAGATGATCCGCGCGTTGGTGGAGCGGCTGCCCATCATGATCACACCCAGTTGGGTGAACGTGCTGGCGCAGCCCATCGCCATCGACGACTTGCTGGACTACCTCATGGCGGCGCTCGAGATCCCCGGTTCCGACAGCGGCATCTTCGAGATCGGCGGCGCCGATCAGGTGTCCTACGGCGGCATCATGCGCGTCTACGCGCGGCAACGGGGCCTCAGGATCCACATGCTCCGCGTGCCCGTCCTGACACCCTATCTGTCCAGCCTGTGGCTCGGGCTGGTCACGCCGCTCTACGCCCGCATCGGTCGCAAGCTCATCGAGAGCATCGTCCATCCCACCGTGGTCCGGGACGACACCGCGCTCCGGACGCTGCCCGTGCGCCCCATGGGAATCGAGGAGGCCGTGCGCCGAGCCCTCACCGGCGAAGAGCTGGAATTCGCCGCCACACGCTGGTCCGATGCCTTCTCCTCGGGCGGGGAGCCCCGATCCTGGGGGGGCGTCCGGTTCGGCTCCCGTCTGGTGGATTCCCGAACCGTGACGGTCCCGGTACCACCGGCCGCGGCGTTCCAGCCGATTCAGAAGATCGGAGGCGACACGGGTTGGTACGCTTGGGACTGGCTCTGGCACCTGCGCGGCTTCCTCGACCTGCTCGCAGGAGGCGTGGGCATGCGCCGGGGAAGGCCTCACCCGACGGCACTCCGGGTCGGCGATACACTGGACTTCTGGCGGGTGGAGGCGTTCGAGCCTGGCCGCCGGTTGCGACTCGTCGCCGAGATGAAGGTGCCCGGACGGGCATGGCTGGAATTCGAGGTCATGGGCGACACTGAATCGGCCACGATCCGCCAGACCGCGATCTTCGACCCGCTGGGCCTGCTGGGCAGAGCCTATTGGTACGGACTCTACCCCGTGCACCAACTCGTCTTTCACGGGATGTTACGCGCAATCGCGAGCGCATCCCTGTGAAGGACGGTTCCCGCCGGTCCGGGCGTCGCATTCACGATCTCACCGCCCGCGCCAGGCCCGCGACCCGACGATCATCCCGAGGCTTCTGCCGGGGATCGCCCCGAGCACTGAATCGACAAGAAGGGCGCCCCCCGTCGCTTGGCATCCCCTGCGGGAACGTTCACTGGTGCTCCTCCGCTGGATCGGTCTACGGCTCGTTCTCACGCGAGTAGGGGAGGGGTCCCCATGGCGTCCAGAAAGTCGGTGGGTTTCGCGACCGCGGCTCCCCATAGAAGGTGATCGAAAGGACCTGTCGGGCCGAAGGGCACGGGCGGTTGCGGTCCCAGGAGTGGCAAGCGGTGGAGACTCTCACCGGCGGGGACGAGGGTGAAGGGGCGAGAACCGAAGGATGGTGGTAGGGGCGGAGGCCATGGGGGTATGGGCGGCGAGCTCGTCGAAGAGCCCGTGGGTGCGGAAGTATCGGAGCACGCGACGCTGAAGGACGCCCTGGAGCCGGGTCCAGTGCTCGGGCTCCGGGAGCGTCGCTTCGTGGAAGCGAGCTCGAGCGGCGTCGCCATCCTCGGCTCGGGAGAATGAGGCTTGGCCGAAGACGTTGGCGTGCCTGTTCACGGCCCCGGATGGGCAGACGCTGGCGGGGCTGAGCGACAGCGTCCAGTTTCCGATAGGTCGTTGCGGCTCTCGTACCCTCCCCCGGCAGTAGCCGCCTCATCGGGGCAACGCCGGGGTGGCTCCCTGGAATGACCGGTCCGAGGCGGGACTGAACGCCGATCCGGCAAAAGGACGTGACGCATGAAGAGGCTTGGGCACAAGCGCTCGATCTTCACCGCGGTGATCCTGGCCTGCCTGGGCCTCCCCACTACATCGGCGGCTCAGGCTTCTTCGTTTCAGCTCGAGATCGAAGGCGGCCCCGTCTGGCAGTCACGAAACGACGTGGAGATTCCGAACGACGGGACCGCGACACGGTTCTCCTTGTCCGACGTCGTGGGACACGGGCCGTGGCCGGCGGGTCGAGTCTATGTCACCTGGCGGCTCTCTGAGTCCCAGGCCGTGCGGCTGCTGTACGCTCCCCTCTCGGTGACGGTGACCGGCTCGCTCCGGGGGCCTGCCGACTTCGCGGGTGCGAGCTACGCGAGCGGCACTCCGGTCGACGCGACGTACAAGTTCAATTCCTACCGCGTCTCTTACCTGTGGCGTTTCCACTCAACAGATGAGTCGTCAGCGTGGATCGGGATCACGGCGAAGATCCGGGATGCCTCGATCGGGCTGTCCCAGGGATCGGTCAGGAGCAAGAAGGACGACCTGGGCTTCGTGCCCTTGCTCCACGTCGAGGCGAGTCGCGCCATCGGCACCAGGTGGGACCTGGCGTTTGATGCCGACGCCCTCGCGGGTGGACCTGGTCGTGCTGTGGATGCGTCCCTCAAGGTCGGTTACGACCTCGGTGAGCACTGGTCGCTTCGCACCGGTTACCGCACCGTCGAGGGTGGCGCAGATGTTGAGTCCGTCTACAACTTCGCGTGGCTCCACTACGGGGTGCTTTCGATCGTCTGGCGGAGGTAATCTCTCGAGGACTCTCGCCTGTGATCGGCGTAGCGGCAGCGCAGACAGACGCGTCCTGGACCCAAAGACGCTGGGACGCATAGGCAGGCGGCACGCATCGGCGATTCAGACCGGGGGCCTACCGTCTCAGAAGGGGAGCCTCACTCCCCGGGCGACCGCGACACCCAAAGCTTCTGCGAGGTGCCGGTGCCCGCCAGCCGGGTGCGTCGTGCCGGACCGTCCGAGGTCCTCATCCAGGCGCGTCCCAACAGGGTTTGGAACCCGGCGGGGCAGGGCCGAGAATCGGCCGCGGTTCGGCTTGCACCCCACAACCGCCGGCGAGCATCTTCCTCCCGCAGGCGAAACCCGAAGACGTCATGTGGCCCACGTATGGGGGAGCTGATGTTGCATCACGCAGATGACCCGCTTCCGTCCCCCGGTTGGCTGCAAGAGTTCCTGCGCCTGGAAGCGGCGGGGGGCTTGATCCTGATCGCGGCGGCTGGCCTGGCGATGCTCGTGGCCAACTCGCCCGTGGATGGGTGGTACACGGAATTCCTCGCCGTCCCGCTCGAGGTCCGGGTCGGCACCTTCGCAGTCGCGAAGCCGTTGCTCCTCTGGATCAACGATGGCCTCATGGCCGTTTTCTTCCTCCTGGTGGGCCTCGAGCTGAAACGGGAGGTGCTTGAGGGGCACCTCTCGAGCATGAGGAGTGCCGCCCTTCCGGCATTCGTGGCGGTCGGAGGCATGGCCGGGCCAGCCGTCATCTACTCCATGTTCAACTGGGGTGACCCGATCGCGATGAGGGGCTGGGCGATCCCGTCGGCAACCGACATTGCATTCGCCCTTGGGATCCTCTCTCTGCTCGGCAGCCGGGTGCCGCCAGGGCTGAAGGCGTTCTTGTTGAGCGTCGCGATCTTCGACGACCTCGGCGCGATCCTCGTGATAGCCTTCTTCTATACGGCCGAGCTGTCCATGGTCTCGCTTGTTGTCGCGGCGGTCGCTCTGGTGGGCCTCGCGGTCCTGAACCGCCTTGGGGTCGTGCGGCTCACCGGCTATGTATTGCTTGGGCTGGTCCTGTGGGTTGCCGTCCTGAAGTCAGGTGTACACGCGACCCTCGCAGGTGTAGCCCTGGCGATGTTCATTCCCTTGCGCCCCCGCCCAGGGGGGGCGGCCGAAGAGGCCCCCGCATCCCCTGCGCTCTGGCTCGAGCACGCCCTTCACCCCTGGGTGGCCTTCGGCATCATGCCGCTCTTTGCGTTCGCGAACGCGGGCGTCCCGGTTCTGGGGCTGTCCTTGGCCGAAACACTCCAACCGGTGCCACTGGGCGTCGCAGTGGGATTGATCGGAGGGAATATGGTGGGGGTCACCGGGATGTCCCTCCTCACCGTGGCACTGGGGGTCGCTTCGTTGCCGCAAGGAGTGAAATGGTCGCACGTCTTTGGCACGTCGCTTCTGTGTGGCGTCGGCTTCACAATGAGCCTCTTCGTCGCTTCGCTGGCGTTCGAACAGGGTGGTACGACCTATCCGGGCGTCGAGCGGCTGGGCGTCCTGGTTGGCTCGTTCGTCGCGGCGGTGGCCGGCTACGTCGTGCTGTGGTTCGTCCTGCCCGGTCAGGCCGGGAGTGGTAGGGGGCCTGGTCTGCAGTAGGGTCCGGAGACCTTCTCAACGGTGGGTCGACCATTGTGGGTAGCGAAAACCCGATCAGCCCCGAGATTACTGGGTTCTTGACGACTCGATGAAAGCGGGTGGCGATGGGGGATTGGATCAGGATTGCGGTATGGGTCCTCGTATCGGGGCTGAGGAGTCGGCGGAACCTGGCGCTTGAGAACTTGGCCCTCCGGCAGCAGTTGATGGTCCTGCAGCGACAGAGGAGAGGGCGCGCCTGAAGGACCGCGATCGCCTCTTCTGGGTCGCGCTCCGGCGCGTCTGGCCGGGTTGGCGCCAGGCCCTCGTTCTGGTCCAACCGGCCACCGTCGTCGGCTGGCACCGCAAAGGATTTCGGGCCTACTGGCGCTGGAAGAGCCGGTCCAAGGGAGGGCGGCCACGGATTGATCCGTCGGTGCGACGCCTGATTCGCCACATGTGGAGCTCGAACCCGGCGTGGGGTGCGCCACGCATCCAAGCCGAGCTGCAGAAGCTCGGGATCGATGTGAGCGACTCCACCATTCGGCGGTATCGACCGTCTCGGCCCAGGCAGCCATCCCAGAACTGGCGCTCGTTACTGGAGAACCACCTGGGTGACATCGCGGCCCTGGACTTCTTCGTTGTCCCCACGCCCAGGTTCCGCGCGCTCTACGTCCTCTTGATCATGGCGCATGACCGATGTCGGATCCTGCACTTCAACGTCACGACGCCACCCAGCGCGCGCTGGACAGCACGACAAGTCCTCGAGGCGTTCCCCCACGACACCAGACCTCGATTCCTGCTCCATGACCAGGACAAGATCTTCGCCGGCGATGTCGCGCGACAAGTGCGGTCGATGGGCACCGAGGAAGTGCTGACAGCACCGGGATCGCCGTGGCAGAACGCCTATTGCGAGCGCCTGATCGGCTCCATCCGTCGGGACTGCCTCGACCACGTCGTCGTGCTCAACGAACGACATCTCCTGCGGGTGCTCCGGAGCTACGCGTCCTACGACCACGCTTCGCGGACGCACCGCGCGTTGGATGGTGACTCCCCTGACAGCCGCGCGGTCGAGCCGCCCGAGCACGGCGAAGTGATCGCATACCCGCAGGTGGGTGGAATCCATCACCGCTACGCCCGGCGCGCAGCCTGACGTTCCGGTTCACACAAGAAGGCTCTTCTCGACGTCCGGTTCGCCGGATGCGAACCATCGCGTGCCCCACATCGCGACCGCATCACCTGCGAGTCCCGGAACGGCCTCTCGCCCCATCTCCGGCTCGTCGTCCGGCCACATGATCCCGCCCGCCGCTCGTCCGTAGTTGTCTCGCGGGCCCTCGGCCATCCGTTCCCGCACCGCGATGGACCTTTCGCCACCCACAGGGAACGACGCGGTACGTATGCCAGAGAATGGCCAAACGAGGGCACAACTCGCGGCTCGTGGTCGGGTCAGGAACGGGCGCAAGACCTCCTGGGACGAGCATCCTGTCAACCGATAGATGAATCCCCTCGGCCGCTACGTGCTGGACTTCTACATGGCGACCGAGGCCTACTCGCCTTATGGGCGGTACGGCAGGTGGTTCCCCATCGTCATGCTGGACGTGCCGGCGGCATGGCTGGCCGTGGCTGCAATACGTGCCCGGAAAGCTCGCGGCGCCCACGAGGAGGCTGTGAGTCGAGGGCTGTGAGTCGAAGCGCCTACCCGCGAGCGCGCTCGTCCGAGTCGAGCAGGACCAGCAGCCCGAAGGTGGCGATATCCGCGAACAGCATAGGAGCCAGGATCGGAGCCCCGCGGATGAATCGCTCACCGACTACCGCACCCTCGACCACGAGGTTGGTGCGGATGTGCAGGACGACCCCGACGACGCCGACCAGGAGGATCAGGGACATCGAGACGGCGTACGCCAGAACATCACTGCGGGTGGGGCGCTCGAGGAAGCCCATGATCAGCGGCGCGACCGTCCCCAGCACACCCGCGGTCGTGGGCACCCAGAGCCACGAATCGGAGAAGTCGGTGTGCGCGTGGTCGAGCACCGAGGAGAGGAGGGTCGCGAGCATCCCGAGGCTGACCCAGAAGAAGTAGGCTCGCGTCTTGCTGAACGGAAGCCGAAGCCGAAGGCCCCGCGGCAGCACGAGCGTTCCGGTGTCCGGCGGGTCTTCGACCCAGAGCGCACTCAGGCCGAACACGCCTACCAGCGCGAAAGTGAGTGGGGCGATGACGGGCGGGCCCCAAACCAGCAGTCCCAGATTCACGCGCTCGCCGGCCGGGGCGAAGGGAAGCACGGCCCGGTAGACGTGGAACCATGCGCCCAGGAGCCCGACCGCGATGCTGAGGACGTAGGTCGGGACGGCCAGCCACACGGCGAGCGACCGGTTCCGGCGATTGGCCAGCCCCGCCACGACAAGAAAGGTGCCGGAGATCGGACCGAACACGATGGGGATCCACTCGTCGGGGCGGATCGTGCCGCTGATCGAGTGCGCGAGGTAGATCTCCAACGCGAGCAGGTACTCATTGAGCGCGGCCATGAGCAGGAAGAGCTGGTCCCTCGTGAAGGGGATTCTCCACCTGCGCACGGCGGGCAGCGCGTCAGCGAGCAGATACACGCGCCCTCCTACCGGCCCTCGCGTCCTCCGGAGCCCCCGGCATCCTCGAGCTTCTCACGCGTCATCGTGCGAAGCTCCGAGAGCGACTTGAGCATCTCGTACGCGCCGTGCCACTGCGTGTAGTCGGGCCCCTGCATCCACATACCGAACTTGGCCGTGCGTCCCCAGTGGTGCCAGTTCTCGAAGTAGATGTAGTCAATGGGCTCGTCGAACGGGGCCGCGCTCAGCAATTCCCGGTCCTTCAGGGGCTGAACGATGCTATCCGCCTCGTGCACCCGGGCGTTGACAGCCTCCACGCCGCGATCCGCCGCATCGTAGAAATCGTTCACGAACTTGCTGTTGTGGCACTCCATGCACACGGACTGCATGCGCACCTTGTTGTCCTGCCATCCCGGCCTTCGCGTGCTGACCTCCGCGGCCAGAAACCAGGTGAGCCGCTCGCCGGCATCATGTGTGGTGGACGCGCCGCCGAAGCCGCTGAAGTGGCACGTCGCACAGGTCGGGGCAGGGAAATCCCTGGGCGTGAGCGTCCCGGGCCGGGCATCCCAGTGCCACGTGTCGCCGCCGGTGTGGTAGGCGATGCCGTGTGGCGATTCGGTGTAGATCTCGAACTGCGGATGGTCCGGTCCGATGTGGCACGCGTTGCAGGTCTCTGGCTTGCGGGCCTGCTCGAGGCTGAACTCGTGGCGCAGATGGCATTTCTGGCATTGTCCCACGGACCCGTCGGGGTTGGGCCTGCCCACGCCGTGGCACGATGCGCACGCGAAGTGGGTGATCTCGGGTCCCTCCAGCGCGAACAACGCGTTGCGCAGCTTGTGCGGGTCGAACTGCCCTTCCGGGATCGCCTCGTACTGCGCCATCTGGTCGGTGGTCAGCCCCTCGCTGCCGGCATACGCTGCGAACGCCGGGATTCCGTGTCGGGAGTGTTCGAACTGGTCCGTCTCCGGCCCGTGGCACTTGGAGCACATGTGCGGAGTGGGGGACGCCAGGATCCAGGTGCCCTCGTGTTCCTTCGCCCCCGCATAGTCCTGCGGCACCTCGTGGCAGTCCTCGCACTTCACGTTCGAGGCCGCCATGGTGCTGGTTCCGAACTGCTCGACGATGCCGGGCGTGGCGTTTCGGTGGCAATGCACGCATCGGTCGTTGCTGTCGGCGAGCGCATTCACGCGACCGACCTCCGACGGTTCGCCCGCGCGTCCAATCGTACGGATGACGGCCGCGAGGCCGATCACGACGACGGCGATCAGGAGCGTTCCTATGAGGACCCTGGAACGGCTGAACAGAGGACCTTCTGACGAGGAAGACACCCTGCCTCCACGGGGCCGATCAACCCGGATTCAGTTGTCGCGAGTCGCCCGAGACCTCCGAGCATCGGACGCCTCGGTACCTGCAGGCTCACCGTACGGCCGGCTCCGATGGCGGGCAAGTCCGGTCAGACCGCTCCGCCTGCCTGCCGCAGCGCATCGATGAGTGCAAGACCCTCAACCTCCGACAGGCGCGAGTCGAGCAAGGGCAGGTAGACCTCCTCCTCCTTGAGGAAGTGCAGCTTCACCACCGCGTGGAGGCCGTAGAGCAGACGGCGGATCTCCCGTGCCTGAGACGCGGTGATAGAGCCACCCGTAAGGGTGTCCCTCACTGCGCCGAGCTCGTCTACCATGCGCCCGATCTCCACGTGGTCCTTGGTCATCGTCCCAGTGGCCTCGGGCGCGCCCATGGCGCGGGCCACGACCGGATACAGCGCGAGCTCCTCCACCTCTGCGTGGTGCAGGAGGTCTTCCACCAGGAAACCGTGGATCCTCTCCACCCGGGCGGCCAGCTCGGGATCGGTCCCTTCGGTAACGGCGTCGGCGAGGTCCAGGATGTGCGCCAGGTGCGGCACCAGCTCGCGGTGCTCCGCGCGCAGGGGTTCAGTCGGGGTGCTCACGTGTCTCCTCCTTCGTTCAGCAGATCGGCGTCGGGCCCGAGCACGTGCATCAAGGCACAGCTTTCGGGCGCGCGCCCGCGCAGCTCGACCCTGGGGTCGGGCCCGGTGAGCTTGAGCTCGATGCGGTACACGCGACCTTCCTCGCGCTTCGAGAGCTCGCTGCTGAGCGCTTCCAGGTCCGAGAAGCCTGCGGAGCGCGCATCGGCCTCGTCGATGGCGTCCGGCTCCACGACATCGACCGAGGTGATGCGCAACTGCCCCACAGACGTGAGCAACGTGCCCCCGGCCTTCACCGTGGGGCGGCTCCAGCGGCGGAACGCGAGCGTGACCGAGCCGGCGACGATGCGTGCGAGCGTGCCCTAGTGGATCAGCATGCCCGGACTATCGCACTTCGACCGTGAGCGTGATAGACGGGCGATCCACCGGGAAGCTCGCGTCCTCGAACGACGGGGGGCCGAACGTCCCGCGGGCCCCGTTGCTGAAGCCGTACCGTTCCCGCGGCATGCCCAGGAAGTTGGTGTCGAGTCGGCCGTCTCCGTCGGAGTCGTGGATCGCGGCCACCGCGTAGCGCCCGTACGGGACCCTGATCCTCCATTGGGCCGTCCGCCCAGTCGGCGCCGACACCTCCGCGAACACTGGCTCGTCGGTGAAGCCGGCAGGGTCGTCGAACAGGGCGAGCCGCACGGCCCCATGGTCGCTCTCGAGGCCCACGACCACTACCACGAGCTCCGACGTGGAAGGCGCCTGAGCGCGGGCGGTGGCTGGGTTCGCGGCGAGCAGCCACGTCAGGGTCAGGAGCGCCGCCCGAACAGTATGTCCATTAATTGTCCAATTCATACTGGACCATAGCTCGACATATGCTTGACAACAAGAGCGGGCGTCGCTCTATTGATCCTCGCCGTGGTCATCTCGACGCACAGGAGGGGGGCGTGCCGCAGCAGACGACGCAGGACTCAACCGCCCGCCGGGACGTCGGGACGACCGCGGCCGGCCGGTCGTACCTCTGGATCTACGCCTTCACGATCCCCGCGCTCCTGGGTTACTGGATGTACGGCCTGCACCCCGAGCGACTCGCCGGCTCGGATCTCGCGCTGCGCATCTATCCGTTCACCTTCCCGTGGTTCGCGCGCCTCCACATCCTCGTCGGGGCGACGGTGCTCTTCATCGCCCTCTTCAAGGCGCTGCGCGCGTCATGGATCCCCGCCTTCACTGCCGTCGCGCTGCTGAGCTTCACGGCCGAGCACGTCGGCACGGGCTACGGTGTGCCGTTCGGCGGCTACGGGTACACCGGCCTCCTGGGCCTGAAGGTCGGGGGGCGCGTGCCCGCGCTGATCCCCGTCAGCTGGTTTCTCATGGCGTTGCCGGCGTGGATCCTGGCTCGGCGGTCGTTCCCCGGATCCCGACTCGGCAGGATGGTCCTCGGCGCCTCCTGGCTGGTGGCGTGGGACCTCGCGCTCGACCCCGCGATGAGCTTCCTGACCACCTACTGGCGTTGGTCAGAGTCGGGCGCGTACTACGGCATGCCGTGGGTGAACCTGATCGGCTGGCTCGTCACCGGGCTCGTCCTCATGGCCGCGCTCGAGGCGGCCGCGTCGAGGATCCCGCTGCGGCGCGTCGATCCGCGCTGGGCCGCGGGGTATTTCTTCGCCGTGCTGAGCATGCCCATGGGGATGCTCGTCGCGGCAGGGGTGTGGGGCGCCGTCGCCGCGGCGGCGGTCGGCCTGCTGCTCTGCGGGGTCGTCACCTGGCGTGAGGCGGTCCTCGCTCTGCTCCCTTCGAGGGCGCCCGTCGCGCCGGAGGCGGTCGAGGCATGATCGCGGACCCCACCAGGCTCGTCCCCCGGGCTAGCGCTTCCGGGCCGGAAGACGGGACGGACGCGGCCGCCATCGTGCGGGCCGGGCTCGAGCGCGCCGCGTCGGTCCTGGAGAGCCAGGGCCTCCCCGTGCCACCGATCCGGGGCAAGCTCATTCGGCCCACTATCGCGTACGCGCTGGTGCCGGCCGACCGCCGCGCCGAGCTCGACGACCGCTTCTGGCTGGGCGCCCTCGCGATCCAGATGGTCCACGAGGCCTCCCTCCTCCACGACGACATCCTGGACGGGGCGGAGGAGCGCCGCGGCCGGCCGACCGCCTGCTCCGAGCACGGGGTGGCCACCGCCCTGGTGCAGGGCGACCACTACCTGACCGCTTCGTACCGGGCGGCCGTGTGGACCCGCTCCCCCGCGTTCCTCGAGCGCTTCATCATGTCGGTGGAGCGCACGGTCGCGGGTGAGGTGCTGCAGGGCCGTACCGTCGGTGACCGGATCGACCTGGACACGTACTTCGACGCGATCCTGGGCAAGTCGGGCGAGCTGCTCCGAGCCTCGGCGAGCCTCGGGGCGCACCTCCTGGGACTCGACCGTGTCGACGACCGTGGCCTTCTCGGACTCCAGCTCGGAGCCCTCTATCAGCAGGTGGACGATCTCCTCGACTTCTGTCCGGCAGCGGACACGGGCAAGGAAGGCCTCAAGGACTTCTCCCAGAGGAAGTGGACCTGGGTGTTCGAGATGGCCGACGCCGACGCGTGGGATGCCCCGGAGGACGAGATGCTCCGGCGCCTCTTCACGCCCGGGCCTTCGGGCGTGTCCCCGGCCCAGCGCTCGATCGTCTACCTGGAGGTCCGGCGCACGGCGATCCTCCGCAGGATGAACGAGCTCGTGCCCGGAGCTTCGCTCGTCGAGGAGATCGTCGACGGGTGGATCGAGGCCGCCCGCTCGGGCGTCGAGCGCCAGACCCGGGAGGTCGTGCGCGCCTCGGGCCCACGGTCCGAATCGGTCGCCGCCGGCCAGGGCCCGCTCGACTCCCGTCCGTCGGCCGAAGCATGGGTCCTCGGCGCCGCCGCCCGGTTGCCCGATCGCGCCGCGTGGGGCCGCTGCTTCGGCTCGCACGCGAAGACGTTCAGCCTAGCCGCCCGGCTCTTCCCGCCCGCCGAACGTCTTCGGGTGGAGGCGCTCTACGCCTATTGCCGCTTCACGGACGACCTCGTGGACGCCGTGGGGGACGAGGTCGACCCGGAGGAGCTCGCCGCTCGACTCGACGTGTGGCGGGACCTGAGCCGCCGGGCTTTCGACGAAGGAGCCTCGGACATCCCGCTCCTCGACGCGGTGATGGCGGACGCGGTCCGGGCCGACGTCGACTGGCTGTACCCCGACGCCCTCCTCGAAGGCGTGGGGATGGACCTCGCGCCGCGCCGCTACGCCGACTGGAAGGAGCTCGGACGCTACACGTTCTGCGTCGCCGGAGCGGTGGGTGGCTGGATGACGCACCTGTTCGGCATCCGGGATCCGGACACGGTGGCCAGGGCCCACGCGTTGGGGCACGCCATGCAGCTCACGAACATCCTTCGCGACGTCGGCGAGGACCTCGAGCTCGGGCGCGTCTACCTGCCGCAGCAGCTCCTCGACCGGTACGGCCTGGACGTCGACCAGCTGTCTGCCTGGCAGCGCTCGACCGAGCCCCTGCCCGAGCGCTATTCCGCGGCCATGCGCGAGCTGATCGCCACGGCCGAGGAGCGCTACGGAGCCGCCCTTCCCGGGATCCGCCGTCTTCCGCCCGCCTTCCGCCGCCCCGTCGCGGTGGCCGCCAGCGCCTATCGCGGCATTCACGCGGAGGTCCGGCGCAACGGGTACGACACCCTCCGACGACGCGCCCACACCTCACTCGTGCGCAAAGTCTTGCTGGGAGCCACGGGTCTCGCCCGCGCGAGAGGGGGCGACGGCGAGGTGCGGGCCGCCGAGCAGGGGCTGGCGACGTGAGCGCGCCGCGGCACGCCGTCGTCATCGGAAGCGGGTTCGGCGGCTTGGCGGTCGCGGCCCGTCTTCAGGCGGCCGGACTCTCCGTCACGCTCATCGAGAAGCGCGAGAAGATCGGAGGTCGGGCGTACCAGCTCGTCGACAACGGATACGTGTTCGACATGGGGCCAAGCCTCATCACGGCGCCCCACATCATCGACTCGATCTTCCGGGCTGCAGGCCGGTCGCTCGTCGACTACGTGGGACTCGCCCCTCTCGACCCCTACTACCGCATCTATTTCCACGACGGGTCACACATCGACTACTGCGGCGACGTCGAGCGGATGAAGGCCGAGATGGCCAGACACGACCCGCGCGACGCCGACAACCTCGAGGGGTTCCTCGACGACGTGCGACCGATCTACGACGCGGTCATCGGTGACCGGCTCGGGTCCAAGCCGTTCGACTCCATCGGCTCCATGATGCGCTTCCTCCCGAGGATGGCGCGCATGGGGGCGTACCGTCCGGTCACGCGCTTCGTCGACCGCTGGTTCCGCGACTTCCGACACCGCTTCGTCTTCTCCTTCCACCCGCTCTTCGTGGGGGGGAACCCGTTCAAGACGCCTTCCATCTACCTCATGATTCCGTTCCTGGAGCGGGAGGGAGGCGTGTGGTTCTCCGTGGGCGGCATGTACTCGGTAGTGGAAGCGCTCGGGACGCTCTTCGAGGAGCTGGGTGGACGGATCCGGACGTCGACCGCGGTGGACGAGATCCTGGTGGAGAACGGCAGGGCCGTGGGTGTGAGGGCGGGTGGTGAGGAGATTCGTGCGGACCTGGTGGTCAGCAACGCCGACCCCGGTCACACCTACGGCCGGCTTCTCCAGAAGGAACCCCGTCGCCGCTGGTCGGATCGCCGCCTGGCGTCCACCAAATGGAGCATGAGCTGCTTCCTGCTCTACGTCGGAACGCGCCGGCAGTACCCGCAGCTCGAGCACCATACGCTGATCCTCTCGGAACGGTACGAGGAGCTGCTCGACGACATCTTCGAAGAGAAGATCCTCCCCGACGACTTCTCGATGTACTTGCACGCGCCGACCCGCACCGACCCCGATATGGCGCCTCCCGGATGCGAGAGCATGTACGTCCTCGTCCCCGTGGCCAACCAGCGGTCCGGCATCGACTGGTCGGCGACGAAGGAGGCCTTCGCCGATCGCGTGCTGCGCTTCCTGGAGGAATGGGGCCTGGAAGGGCTCCGCGAGTCGATCGAGGTCCTGCACCTCTTCACCCCCGACGACTTCGAGAGCGAGCTGAACGCGACGCTGGGCAATGCGTTCGCCATCGAGCCCCGCTTCACGCAGACCGCGTGGTTCCGGCCGCACAACCGGAGCGAGGACGTCGAGGGGCTCTACCTCGTAGGAGCCGGCACCCACCCGGGCGCGGGCGTGCCGGGCGTGCTCCTCAGCGCGGAGACGACCTACGGATGCATCGCCGAGGACCTGGGGCTACCCGACCAATGGGACTGGGACGAGCCGGGGCGGGTGGCGCTTCAGGAGCCGCGATCGGTCGAGGCGCTGGCGGGCTCGCCGTAGGATCGTTCGGCTGTCTCCCGGTACGCGAGCGCCCCGTCGGCGACCGCGTCCACCAGATCGCTGAAGATCTTCGCGTGCATCGGGTGGATCTCGCGGTGTTCCAAAACCCAGCTGAAGTAACCGGGAGCGAGGAGCGTCGTAGGTTGGTACCCTGTTTCCGCCGGGTTTTGGTACAAGACGGGACCCACCGCCTGGACGTACGAAGGCCCGACGCGGCATTCTTCGCGTCGGGCCTTGCTTCCGGCTGATCGGGACGGGGGGATTGAGCTGCGGTGGCCGCTGACGCGGCCATCCTCGCCCGTCTCGCGGAAGGGCAGCCGAGTCTCCGAGACCACATTTGGACCGCTCGGCTCGAACCGGCGGGACCCGCTCCGCGCCGGCAGCACCTAAGTCCATGCGAGGCAATAACTAACGGGCCATGTGGTCTGTTAGGGTATGCCAACAGGTGTGCCAAACGCGTGGTGGGCGGTCGCTTGCGAACGGGTGCTACATCTCATGCGAGGAGTGGACAGTCACGAGAATCGTCGTGGGGCTCTGACCGAAAGGGGTCCGGCCAGGCAGAACTCGAAGCCAAACGACTTCAGAAGCCAGAAGTCTCGCAGCTTATGAGGCTTCCGCCACCCGCAGGGAGCCCCTTGACTGACCGGCGAGTCCTATAGAATTTCGATATAACAACCTATAGACTTTCGATACGACATGCGATGGCCACCGGCCGAACCGACGTGCTCCGCGGCACCCTCGATCTGCTGATCCTCAAAACCCTGACCCTTCAGCCTCTTCACGGCCTGGGTGTTGCGCGGAGGATCAGCCAGATCACGGACGGCACCTTCGACGTCAAGCCGGGCTCCCTCTTCCCCGCGCTGCACAGGATGGAGCAGAAGGGCTGGATTGAGGGGAGTTGGGGAGAATCCGAAAACGGCCGCCGGGCGAAATACTACCGCCTCACCGCGGCGGGTCGTCGACAGTTGGGAGAGGAGAAGGCGAACTGGGCGCAGGTGGTTCTGGCCATCGGGAAGGTGTTGGAGGCCACCTAGGGCGAACCTAGGGGACGGGACTGGGACGATGCACACCTGGATCAAGAGCGTCCTCCGTACGCTGTTCGGGAAGGCACGGCTGGACCGCGAGCTGGACGAAGAGTTGGACAGCTACATGGCCATGCTCGCCGACGAGAAAGTCCGTGCCGGGTTGAGTCCGGCCGAGGCCACGCGGCAGGTCAGAATCGAGCTGGGTGGGGCGGAGCAGGTAAAGGAGAAGGTCAGAGAGCGACGTCTGGGCGCGGGCCTCGACGCACTCTTCCAGGACATCCGATTCGCCCTGCGCACACTGGCTCGGGACGCGGGCCTCACCTTGGCGATCCTGGTAATCCTGGGCGTGGGCATCGGCGCCAACACGGCCCTGTTCACCACGGTGGACACAGTGCTGATACGCCCGCTTCCCTATTCGGAGCCCGACCGGCTGGTCATCGGTTTGAAGACCATGGGTGGAGCCGTGTCCGGCCCGGTCTCCAGGGTCGACTACTTCGACTACCGAAGGGACGTCGAGGCGTTCGACCAGCTCGCCTTGCTGACGACCTTCACGGAGCAGTTCACGGTCACCGGCGGTGGCGATCCCGAGTTGGTGCAGGGCTACTGGGTCACCTGGAACCTCTTCCCCACGCTGGGCGTGGCGCCCGAGGTGGGCCGCGGCTTCCTGCCCGAGGAGGAGGCCCGGGGCGAGGCACCGGTGGTCATCGTCAGCCATGGGTTCGCCCAGCGTCGGTTCGGCGGAGCCGAGGACGCGATGGGCGCCACGTTGGTCCTGAGCGGCGACGCGCTCACGGTGGTGGGCGTCATGCCCCCCGGGTTCCGCTTCATGTACGACGCCGACGTCTGGCGCCTCATCGATCGGGACGGTCCCTACGACACGCAGCGCGATTCGCACAGCCACTGGATCGTGGGGAGGCTGAAGCCCTCCGCCACCCTCGTGCGCGCGCAGACCGAGGTGGACGCGGTGGCCACCCACCTGGCCGCCGAGTACCCGAGTGCTGACGAGGGCAAGGGGCTGATGCTCTCGCGCCTCCAGGACTATCTGGTGCGGAACGTGCAGGCCAGCCTGCTTCTGCTCATGGGCACGGCCGCGTTCGTGCTTCTCGTCGCGTGCAGCAACGTGGCCGGTCTGTTGCTGGCCCGGGGGGAACGTCGCGTCTCGGAGATGGCCATGCGGACCGCCCTGGGCGCTTCGCGAAGGCGTCTCATTCGCCAACTCCTCACGGAGAGCGTGACCCTGACGGTGGGAGCCGGACTCCTGGGTGTGGCTGTGGCGTACCTCGTCCACCACCTGCTGACCAAGCTGCTCCCTGTGTGGGACCTGGGGATCCACCCACCGGCGCTGAACGGGCCGGCGTTGGCCTTCACCGTGCTGGTCTCCGTCGGCACCGGGCTGCTCGTGGGTGTGCTGCCCGCCCTCCGCACCACGTCCGCCGAGCCCGTCGGTCAGCTTAGGAGTGACGGACACGGCACCGTCGGCGTCCGGAGCGGCCGCCTCCGGGGTGGACTGGTGGTCCTCCAGGTGGCGCTCTCCGTGATCCTCCTGGTGGGATCGGGTCTTCTGGCCCACAGCATGGCCCGACTGGTCGACGTGGACCTCGGCTTCGATCCGGCGAATCTCCTCACCGGACAGGTCCAGATTCAGGCCACGGAGTACCCGTCACCGGAAGAGCGCACCGCCTTCTTCACCTCCCTGCTGGAGGAGGTGGAAGCGCTCCCGAGCGTCGAGACGGCGACGCTGAGCAACAGGCTTCCCATCGTGAGCCGATGGCAGGACTGGAGCATCCGCCGCTCGGATCAGCCCCCGCCCCCGCCCCAGGAGAGCTTCTCCGCGATGGCTCGCTGGGTGCCACCCGGGTACTTCAAGACGATGGGCATCCCTGTCCTCGAGGGAAGGGACATCTCCAAAGGGGATGGCGCGGGGAGTCCGTATGTGGTGGTGGTGAGCAGGAAGGTGGCCGAGACGTTGTTCGGCCACGCCGACCCCCTCGGACACATGGTGAACATCGGCGACTGGCGGGACTGTCGGGTAGTGGGCGTCGTCGGGGATGCCCGCATCAACACGCTTCGAGGCTCACCCGACCCGGCGTACTACATGTCGATGGCCCAGATGGGATCCACACGCCTCCAGATCGCGGTCCGCACCGCCGGAGACCCTCTCCTCCTTGTCCGGCCGCTGCAGGACTTGCTGCGGCACAAGGACCCGAACGTCCTCTTCGCCCAACCCCGAGCCATGAGCAACGTGGTGGAAGGGGAGCTCACCGGCTTCCGGACCATCCTCTTCTCCCTCGGGCTCTTCGCTGCCCTCGCCGTCTTCTTGGCCGCCACAGGCATCTACGGGATCCTGGCCTACGACGTCGGCCAGCGGAGGGGCGAGCTGGGCCTTCGCCTGGCCCTGGGGGCATCGGAGGTCGGCCTCGTTGCCATGGTCGTGCGGCAGGGGATGGCGATGGTCGCCCTCGGGCTGGCTCTCGGTTTGGCGGCGGCGTACCCGGCCACGCTGGCGATGCGGCACCTCGTCTACGAGACCGCGCTCCTGGATCCCACGGCGTACGTCGGAGCAGCGGTGTTGCTGGGCGCGGTCGCGTTGCTGGCGTCCTACGGGCCCGCCCGGAGAGCCTCGAAGAGGGACGCGGCGGAGCTGCTCAGAACGGCGTAGGATATTCGCGCCGGCGGCCCTGAACTCCTCATCGTACCTCTCCAGCAGCCGCTCAGCGAGCTCCAGCAGCGGTGGTCCGCCCCATCCGACCGGGAGAGTACGAGGTCAGACGACGGCTCGGGAGAACATACGGGTGAAAGGACATATCTCCTGGGAAGATTGCCCGTGGATCCACGTCGGAGTGGGTCCTCCAGGCCGCCCCGAACTGGCCATCGACGGTCGAAAGTGGACCCGAGAAGTGGACCCACCGCCGGGGACGCACGAAGGCCCGACGCGAGGTTCCCTGAATCGGGCCTTACCTCCTGCAACAATCGGGACGGCCGGATTGAGCTGCGGTGGCCTTCGGCCATCCTCGCTCCCCTCGCGCGTCAGCGTGTGGGTCTGACGGGAGCACTCCTGGCGCATCGGGTCGAACCCGCGACCCCCTGAACCCCATGGACCCGACCGCGGAAGTCGGGATGTCGAATCTCGTTGAGAATCGCGAGTCTTCAGGGGTCCGGGTGTTGAGTCTCGTGAGCGCGTTTGCGGGGTTTCACACCGGCTGCATGCTCCAGGTGCATACGCCAGTGAGCCATACGCGCTGACGTCGTCGGAGTTCTGGAACAGGACGGGGGGCCTCCCGGCCGCTCTCTTACCCCAGAGGCACCAGAACCGGGACGAGGCTCATCTCCCCCTCCAGCGACGACGGATCGCGGCCGAGCTGCCCGTATTTGTTCCAGCCCCAGCAGTACAGCTCTCCCTGCGCCGTGAGGGCACATGCGTGCGCCCCGTGGGCCGCCAGGGTCAGGAAAGCCTGAGCCCCGGAGACGGGCCCGGGCTCGGCATAGATCCCACCGAGGGGATCTCCGTTCCCCAAAGCCCCGAAGTCATTCGATCCCCAGCAGAAGGCGCGCCCGTCTGGCGCCAGGGCGCAGGTGCTGGCGTCACCCCCGGAGATGGAGGCGAAGATATGCCCTCCCACCACCGGTAGCGGTGTGGCGTGTCGGTCCATGGGCTCCGACCAGAACCCGGCTCCCATCTGACCCTTGTCGTTCTTGCCCCAACAATAGGCGGTTCCCTCCGTGGTGATTCCGCAAACGTGTCCCGCGCCGGCGTCCAGGTCCCGGAAGGTGTGGCCTCCGGAGACGGCCTGGGGGTAGCGGCTGCAGCGGTACCCGCTGCAGGTCTCGATCCCCCAGTCGCTGTCTGTGCCGAGCTGGCCCACGTGATCGCCTCCCCAGCAGAACGCG
>JAJDNI010000050.1 GCA_022340755.1 Gemmatimonadota bacterium | reverse complement strand
TAGATGAACAACACCTCGTCCAGTCGGCTGGCGGCGCGGATCTCATCCGCGCTCAGCTTCAAGGAGAGGGCGTTCAAGATCCAGAGGGCCCGGTCAGCCCGCGTCCGTCCCAACGCCCGGAGGATGGCCGCCTGGTCGGCTGCAGCGTTCCTCTTGAGGGTGGCCACCACATCTTGGCGGAGGGTCCTCCGATCCTCCGTGGCGTGCTCGTTCTCGAAGCGCTCCAGGCCTCCCACCGGCTCGAAGAGCTGGGTGCGACCCAACGCGATGACCCGGGCCGAATCGCCGCTCTCCAGCACCTTCAGGAGGGGCGGGTCGATCTTGGCCAGGACCGCGGCCTCCTGCTTCGCCTCGAGCGATACCGCGACGGGGACGGCGGGGTCCTGGGCCGCTGCGGGGTGGGCCGCCACCGCGAGTGCGGCGGCCAACAGCGCCGACGGTACCAGGGACATGTCGTCACGGGTGCGTGTGTGGGAGAGATCCATGGCAATGCTGCTCGCGGGTGGCAGGGGGACGGAATTCAGTGAGCGGGCATCCGCGGCAAGATACACACCCGACCGCGTTTCCACTGCGGGAGGGGCCGCGCACTCATCCATGCTCGGCAACGCCACCGAACGAGCAGGACGGTGAGTCGCCACAGGATCGCGCGGACCCTAGCCCACTTCACCTGCTGACGCCGGCCTGGCCTCCCTCTCCGCAGCCCGCGCTACCCGTTCTCCCTCCTCCACGTCTACGAAGTAGAGGATCGCGGCGCCGACGATGAAGAAGCCGATGATGGACAGAATCGCGTTGCGGCTGGATCCCGTCTGCCCGACCACGATGCCGAAGACCAGCGGGCCGAAGGTGGCGGCGAAGCGCGAGAAGATGCTGAAGAATCCGAAGAACTCCCCCGACTTGTGCTGCGGGATCATGACCGCGAAGAGCGAGCGGCTCAGCGCCTGGGTGCCACCCTGTACCATCCCCACGAGCAGCGCGAGGATGTAGAAGTCGGTGGCTGTGCGCATGCGGAAGCCGAAGACACTCACGCCCATGTAGACGAAGAGCCCGACGAAGATGGCGCGCTTCGCCCCGATCCAGCCGGCGAGGGGACCGAAGAGGAAGGAGAACGGGATGCCCACGAACTGGACGATGAGGATCGCGGTCACCAGGCTCCCGGTGGGGATCCCGAGCTCGTGGCCGTAGATGGTCGCCATCTTCTGGATGGTGCCGATCCCGTCGTTGTAGATGAGAAAGGCCAGCAGCATCACGAACGCCTGGCGGTAGAGCCTGAGCTCCCGCAGCGTGTCGTACAGCCGAATGAACCCCTCGCGCACGGGGTTCTGCCCGAGGCGCTCCTCCGGGTCGAGGCGCACGGACGGCTCCGGAACACGGCGGAAGAGCTGGATCGAGAAGACGAGCCACCAGACGGCCACCGAAACGAGTGCCAGACGGGCCGGCAGGGTGGCCTGCGCCGGCGTCAGGTCCGGACCGGAGGGAAGGCCGAACCAGCCCGGCCGCAACGTCCAGGCGAGGTTGAGCGCCAGGAGCACACCACCTCCGACGTAGCCCATCGCGTAGCCGGCGGTCGAGACTCGGTCGATCTCCTTCTCGCTCGCGATGTGCGGGAGGAGCGCGTCGTAGAACACGCGACTCCCTCCTGCGCCTATGTTCGCGAGCACGAAGAGCGTGATCCCGAGCACGACGTCCCCTCGCCCGATGAGCCACATCGACGCGACGGCGATCACGCCCATGCTCATGAAAGCCGCCAGGAGCCGCTTCTTCATCGCGGCGTAGTCGGCGATGGCGCCGAGGATGGGCGAGAGAAGGGCGATGATCATCGTCGCCGCGCTGTTCGCGTACGCCAGGTACTGCTCCGCCTGGCTCCCGCTCAACCCGGCTGAGGTCGCTACGGACGCGAAGAAGATGGGAAATACCGCGACCGCGATCGTGGTCTCCTGGGCGGAGATCGCCCAGTCGTACATGGCCCAGGCTCGCAGCTCGGGACGGTGCAACCCGAGTCGGGCGAGCCAGCCGGCGCCAACGCCCGGAGGTGTTTCTGCAGCGGACATGCGTGGTCCTTCCGGGCCGCCGGCCTGGCGCCATGGCCATTGGAGGGTGGGACGTTCGAGCGCCATTTCGGGCCCGGGCCAGAATGGGCCGGAGCGGCGGCAGGGGTCAAGGTTTTCGGGGACGTTGAGGGCTGCGTGTCTGCCATTTCGCCCCGACGATCCGGGCCTGCTCGCTCCCTCAGTGCACCTCGTCCGTGGTCTGCGGGCCGACCCAGTTGGGGTTGGGAATCAGGGCCGTCAGCGCCCCGCATATGCCCAGCACGTAGGTTTCCAGCTGCCACGGGTGCAGGTCGCTGGTCTTCACCGTGCCGGCGACGGCGTTGACCAGAGGTCCGGCCACCGCCTTGCCCACGAACCGACCCACGTAGGCGCGTGTGGGTCCCGCGTGGCCGGTGAGCCCCGTCCGTAGGTGAGCGTCCCGGTAAAGCCGATCACAGGTGCGTAGCATGACCGTGGCGGCCAGAGGCGGGAGTTGATCGAAACGCCTGAGGTGCTCTCGGATCCCTTCCTCGTACCCGCGACGGGCGTCCCCGACATCGTCGGCGACCTCGGGTCGGGTGTCATGGCCGTTCCCATTCACGGCTCCATTTCCGTTTCCCGCCCCGTTCCCGTTGACGGTGTCGCCCCACGCTCCGCCCTCGCCGGTAGCCAGCCACTGAAGGTCCACCCCGAACACGCGGGCCACCTGAACGAGGTACTCCACGGGGGGTTCGCGATCGTGATGGTAGTTCCGGATGGCCTCGTAGCTGACCTGATATGCTCCGTCGAGAGTCAGCTCTCGCCAAAAATCCCGCAGTGTGCTGCAACGGACGCGCCCACGAACGTGCTCGAGGCGCTCAGCGATCGCGATCTCGGGGCCGGTTTGACGCCTGAGAGACGGCACTCCACTCCTCCCTCTCGGTGAGGGCTCCACACCCGTGTGGCAACGTTTCGAAACACCATTTGTTTGCGGGAGGGGTCGACACTATGGCGTTTCCTCCGAGGGAATGCAACATCGTACGATTCCGATCCACGGAACATTTGATGACAGCGCCGTCTGGCGGGCGTGACGGAGTCTCGGCGGCGCCTCCCTCCGGAGGTCGGTCGATGCTCAGGTCGGCCACGGAGGCCCTGCCCGGGCCATCCAGGACCCAGGCAGGGCCGGTGCGAGAAGAATCAGGAGCTTCTGGCCCGCGTCCCTCTACCGAATGAAATACTCGGAGTCGTTTCGGGCAGGCGCACGGCACTGGGGCCACGCACCGGGCTCCCCGGTCCTGGCGTTGATTCCCATGACTCGCTGGTCCCGCGGGAGTCTCTCGGGCTCCTCCGACGCCAGATAGGTCAGCATGGCGGTCAGGGTCGCGTTGTTCATGATGTCGTCGATGATGACCTTGTCGAAGGTGTCGGTCGGGTTGTGGTAGGTCTGCCTGTACGACCAGCTCAGCGAGCTGAGGCTGAAAGCCGGCACGCTGGCGCAGACGAAGCTGGAGTAGTCCGACCCTCCGGTGCCCGGAGTCCCTGGGATCTGAAGCCTGATCTCCTGGGAGATCTGGGTGGGGATCGCGGTCATCCATTCGCCCATGAAGCCGGCCACCCCGGTGAGTCCCTGCATGGAGATGTTGACCACGCGGCCTGTTCCGTTGTCCTGGTTGAAGAGAGCCTGGACGTTGGCCACGATGTCCGGGTGATCGGCGACGAAGGCCCGGGATCCGTTCAAGCCCTCCTCCTCCCCGTTCCAGAGCCCCACCAGGATGGTGCGCTTGGGATGGGGATAGGCCTGCCTCAGGATGCGGGCCGCCTCCAGCATGGTGACAGTGCCGGAGTTGTTGTCGGTGGCCCCCGACCCGGAGTCCCACGAGTCGAAGTGGGCGGAGAGGATGACGTACTGGTCGGGAAGCTCCGTCCCTCGGATCTCGCCGATGATGTTGTACGTGGGGGCGGTGCCGAGGTCCTTGGCCTGCGCGTCCACCCGGAGCATTGGCCCTTGTCCGTTTTCAGCGAGGCGGTAGACCAGTCCGTAGTCCTCACACCCCATCACGATGTTGGGGGCCACCTGGTTCCGGGCCGCCATGACTCTCGTCGCTCCCCAATTCCCCGTCCAGGCTCCGCTCAGGATCCCTGCTACCCCTGCTGCCTCGAAGCGCCGAATGGTCTCGTTCTGGTCGAGCCCGATGTCCTCGAACCTCTGCCGGCTACGGGTGCGGTTCTCGGCCTGCAGCGCCTGCATCTTCTCCAGCGACGCGGGGGTGGCCCACTCCTCCCAGTCCGCGGCGGGACGGCAGGTGGGCTCGGCGATGGTGAGGAGGACGAACTTCCCCTTGACCGTTTCCAGGAAGGCGTCCAGCTCGGCGGGCGAGGAGATGGGCGGCACCACCACAGCCTCCCCGGTGACGGGGCCGTTGGTCCCGGCGCTCCAGGCCTGCATGATCCCGTCCAGGCTTCTGACCCTGGGCGCGATGAGGTCGACGTGGGTGGGCCCGCGCTCCCAGGCCTTCCAGGTGCCGTACTCGTCCTTGCGCCCCTCGATCCCCCAGGAATCGAAGAGCTTCAACGCCCAAGCGGCGCCGGCGTCGAACTGCGGGCTCCCCGGGAGCCTCGGGCCGATGGAGTCGGCCAGGGTCTGGGCCAGGTTGTAGATCTGCGAGTGGTCCATCCCCTCGTCCCAGATGGCCTTGATGACGGGGTCATCCACGGGGAACTGGTTCACCTGCCGGCGTTGGGGATAGCCCTGGGCCAGCGCGGTGCAGGGGAGAAGGAGAAGGACGAAGACCGAAAGAAGAGCCGCACGCTTTGCCATCGTAGAGTCCTCCAGGCGACGGGCACGCTGAGATGGTGTATCCGGACTGGGTGCGGGCAGGCAGCCGTACGGGAGGGCTGGGAGTCACGGTAGGGAGCGCCTGGGCGGTGGGCAAGATGGTGCGCTCAGTCGTCCGCAGGGCCCGCGTGGACAGGAGCTCCCAAGGGCCCTTACCTTGGTGCCCGCTCCGGCCCCTCCCGGTGAACTCGCCTTCCGAGGCTCGCTCATTTCCGGATGCATGCGCCTGCGGTAAGTCCCTTGATCCGCATTCACCGGTATCCCTGAGGAATCCATCATGAGAAGGTCCGCCCTTTTCGCTGTGCTCGTGCTTCCCGGGCTCCTGGCTTGTCAGTCGGGTGTCTCCACGGAAGAGGCTGCCGCCTCCATCTCCGATGCGGATTACCTGAGCAAGATCTCCGTCATCGCCGACGATTCCATGCGGGGTCGGGCCAACCTCAGCCCGGAGATCACCGAGACGGCCGAGTGGGTGGCGAGCCAGTTCCAGGCCGACGGCCTGAAGCCCGGCGGAGACGACGGGACGTTCGTCCAGCACTACACCATCGAGCGGGCGAAGGTGGACTTCGAAGCCTCCTCGATTCAGGTCACGGGAGGCCCCGCCCTCGAGCTCGGCAAGGACATGAACATCGGGCGTGGTGGAGGGAGCGGGACCGTGACGGGAGGGGTGGTGTTGGTGGTCGGCACGCCGGATCCGGATCAGGACTTCCCTGCTGAGAAGGTGAATGGGAAGCACGTGATCCTCATTCCAGGTGCCGCCGGAGCCGAGACCGGCCGTCGGAGAATGCGCTTTCCTCCCGGCCTCGCACAGGCCGAGCCGGCGTCTCTCATCATGGTCGACGCCAGCTCCGACGAGGACTGGGCTGCGGCTGTGAATCGCACCCGGGAGCAGGTGCAGAGCCGGACTCCCTGGGGCTCGGGCACCGGGATGGCGATGTTCACCATCCGCGAGAGCAGCCTCGCGTCCCTCCTGGCGGCCAAGGGGATCTCCCTGACGGCGCTAAGGCCCGGAGCGACGATGGTGGTCCGGGATGTGCCGGGCCTGGAGATCACCATCAACACGGTCACGCAGGACGTGGGTAGCTTCGCCCAGCCCAACACGGTGGGCATCCTGGAGGGGGGCGATCCGCAGCTCAAGAACGAGTACCTGCTGTTCTCCGGCCACATGGACCACATCGGTGTGGGGCGCCCCAACGCCGAGGGCGACAGCATCAACAACGGGGCCGACGACGACGGCTCGGGGACCATCGCGGTGGTGGAGCTGGCCAAGGCCTTCTCCAAGCTCAAGACCCGTCCCGCACGCTCCATCATCTTCCTGACGGTGAGCGGGGAGGAGGCCGGTCTCTGGGGCAGCCGGTACTTCTCCGAGCACCCGACGGTGCCCCTGGACCAGATCGTGGCGGACCTGAACGCCGACATGATCTCCCGCAACGCTCCCGATTCCATCGTCGTGATCGGCAAGGAGCACTCGGACCTGGGGACGACCATGGACCGGGTGAACGCGGAGCATCCGGAGCTCCACCTCACCGCCGCCGACGACATCTGGCCGGAACAGAACTTCTACAGGCGCTCGGACCACTTCAATTTCGCCCGGCGGGGGGTGCCGATCCTCTTCTTCTTCTGCGGAACGCACGAGGACTACCACCGGCCGTCCGACGAGGTCTCCAAGATGGACATCTCGAAGGCCACCCGGGTCACCCAGCTCCTCTTCTACCTGGGGATGACGGTGGCCGACAATCCCGAGCGACCCCAGTGGAATCCGGAGAGCCGCGCAGAGATCGTGGACAACGGGGGTACAGGCGGCCGTTAGGTCGTTGCGAGCCCGGGGGGGTGAGGCCATCATCTCGCCGGAGAAAATGGAACGGCCCCCGACCGGAAAGGGTCGGGGGCCGTTCGGCCTTTGCGGCTGTCGAACGCGACCCAGGCGGCGGACACCGCCGGTCGCGAGACCCTCGAAGGCGAGCGAAGGGGCTCCGTTTGCCTATCTTATGTGCTCCGCGATCCACTCCACTCGACACCCGCGACGCGTGAGCCTCCTCCACCTCTATCGGACTCCGGGACTCTCTCCTTCCCAGACCCATCGGCTCCTGGAGAAGGCCAAGACGATCCTGGACTCGCCCCTCACGGGCCTTCGGACCGAAGCCTGCTTCAACGTCCAACTCTCCGAGCCGCTGACGCCCGAGGAGCGAGAGACCCTCGTCTGGCTCCTCTCGGAGACGTTCGAGCCCGACGGGTTCGGCGACCGGAGCCTCCTGTCCGCGGGTGGGTCGGCGGTGGGGACGGGAACGATCCTGGAGGTCGGCCCACGGATGAACTTCTCCACGGCGTGGTCCACCAACGCCGTGGCCATCTGCCATGCCTGCGGCCTCGGGAAGGTGCAGCGCATCGAGCGCTCCCGGAGACTTCAACTGGAGCGCCCGACGCCTCTGAGTGGCAAGGAGGTCGCCGCCGTCCTCGGGTTGGTCCACGACCGCATGACGGAGATGCAGTATCCGGAGCCCCTGGAGAGCTTCGAGACGGGCATGGTCCCCGACGAAGTCTTCGAGATCCCCCTACTCGAGGAAGGGCGGGCGGCCCTGGAGCGCGTAAATCGCGAGATGGGGCTGGCCTTCGACGACTGGGACCTGGACTACTACACGGACCTCTTCATCAACCGCGTGGGACGGAACCCCACGTCCGTGGAAGCCTTCGACATCGCTCAGTCGAACAGCGAGCACTCCCGGCACTGGTTCTTCAAGGGCAGGCTGATCATCGACGGTCGGGAGGACCCGGATCACCTCATGACCATCGTGAAGCGACCGCTAGACGCGAACCCCGCCAACAGCGCCATCGCTTTCCGGGACAACTCCAGCAGCATCGAGGGATATCCCATCCGCACGCTCCTGCCCCCGGACCCCAAGACCGGGGGGCCGATGCGGGAGAGCGACGTGGAGTACGACGTTCTCTTTACCGCCGAGACCCACAACTTCCCCTCCGGCGTGGCCCCCTTCCCCGGAGCGGAGACGGGGACCGGAGGGCGGATCCGGGACGTTCACGCCACCGGTCGCGGGAGCCTTGTCGTGGCGGGCACGGCGGCCTACTGCGTGGGCAACCTGCGGATACCCGGCTACCCGCTTCCGTGGGAGGATCCCGAACTCCTCTATCCCACCAACCTGGCGTCTCCGTTGGCCATCGAGATCGAGGCGTCCAACGGGGCCTCGGACTACGGGAACTGCTACGGCGAGCCCGTGATCAACGGCTACACCCGGTCCTTCGGGCTCCGGCTCCCGGACGGTGAGCGACGGGAGTGGATCAAGCCCATCATGTTTTCCGGCGGCATCGGTCAGATGGACGCCCGCCACCGCGAGAAGGAGGCTCCGGAGCCGGGCATGCTGGTGGTGAAGCTGGGCGGGCCCGCCTACCGCATCGGCATGGGCGGCGGCGCCGCCTCCTCCATGGTCCAGGGGGAGAACGTCGAGGAGCTGGACTTCAACGCCGTCCAGCGGGGCGACGCCGAGATGGAGCAGAAGGCGAGTCGCGTCATTCGGGCGTGCGTCGAGATGGGACCCGACAACCCCATCGTCAGCATCCACGACCAGGGTGCGGGCGGGAACTGCAACGTTCTGAAGGAGCTGGTGGAGCCTGCCGGCGGGCGCATCGAGGTACGGTCCATCCCCCTGGGGGACGAAACGCTCTCCGTGCTGGAGATATGGGGCGCCGAGTATCAGGAGAACGACGCCCTCCTTTTGCGGCCCGAGCACCGCGACCTCCTCCAGGCACTGTGTGACCGGGAGCGGGTGGAGGCGGCGTTCGTGGGTGTGGTCACCGGGGACGGGCGCATCGTGCTCCACGACGAACGGGATGGCTCCAAGCCCGTGGACATGGACCTGGACCATGTGCTGGGCGCCATGCCGCAGAAGACCTTCGAGCTGGACACGGTCCAGCCCGAGCGCGAGCCGCTGTCGCTGCCGGCCGACCTGACGGTCATGTCCGCGCTGGAGCGGGTGCTCCGTCTGCTGTCCGTGGGCTCCAAGCGATTCCTCACCAGCAAGGTGGACCGCTGCGTCACGGGTCTCATCGCGCGGCAGCAGTGCGTGGGGCCGCTGCAGATCACGGCGGCCGACGTGGCGGTCATCGCTCAGAGTCACTTCGGGATCACCGGCGGGGCCACCGCCATCGGGGAGCAGCCCATCGTCGGGCTCCTGGCTCCCCGCGCCATGGCCCGGATGACCGTCGGCGAGGCCCTCACGAACCTCGTGTGGGCCCGGGTCAGCGCCCTGGGGGACGTGAAGTGCTCGGCCAACTGGATGTGGGCGGCCAAGCTGCCGGGGGAGGGCGCCGCGCTCCACGACGCCGCGGTGGCCATGTCAGACGTGATGTTGGAGCTGGGCATCGCCGTGGACGGCGGGAAGGACTCCCTCTCCATGGCGGCGCTGGCACCCCGGGCCGACGGGGGAGAGGAGACCGTCAAGGCGCCGGGCGCGCTGGTGGTGTCCGCCTACGTGACCTGCCCGGACATCACGGCCACGGTAACCCCGGATCTCAAGCTCCCCGGCACCGGCCGCATCTTCTTCGTGGACCTCGGGCAGGGGCGGAACCGCCTGGGCGGCTCCGCGCTGGCCCACGTGTTCGGCCAGCTTGGAGACGTTCCTCCGGACCTCGAGCGCGCGGGCCTGCTCAAGAACGCGTTCGAGACCGTGCAGACGCTGATTGCAGGCGGCGTGCTCACGGCAGGGCACGACCGGAGCGACGGCGGCCTCGTCACCACGCTCCTGGAGATGGCGTTTGCTGGAAACTGCGGGATCGAGATCGATCTGGACGGAACGCCCGACGGAACCGATCCACTGGCGCCGAAGGCCACGCTCCCCGTCCTCTTCTCCGAGGAGCTCGGTCTGGTCTTCGAGGCGCCGGAGGAGGAAGAAGCCCGGGTGCTGGACGCCTTCCGCGCGGCGGGGGTGGAGTGCTGGGTGATCGGGTCCACCGTGGCCGACCCCCGGGTGCGCATCCGGGTGGGCGGTACGCAGGTGCTCGACGAGGACGTGCGGGACCTGCGCGACCTCTGGGAGGAGACGAGCTTCCGCCTGGAGCGTCACCAGACGGATCCCGATCTCGCGGAGGAGGAGCAGCGGGGCGTCCGGCACCGCTCCGGTGCTACGTATCACGTGCCGTACGAAGTGGCGCATACGGCGCCCGAAATTCTTGCCCGTACGGCGCGGCCCAGGGTGGCCGTGGTGCGTGAGGAGGGCAGCAACTCCGACCGGGAGATGGCCTCGGCCTTCCACATGGCCGGCTTCGAGGCCTGGGACATCGCCATGTCCGACCTCCTGGCGGGTCGGGCGAGCCTGGACGGGTTCCACGGCATCGGCTTCCCCGGCGGGTTCGCGTATGCCGACGTGCTGGATTCGGCGAAGGGCTGGGCCGGGGTCATCCGCTTCAATCCCGGCCTCCTGGAGCAGTTCCAGCGCTTCCACGATCGCTCCGACACCTTCAGCCTGGGCATCTGCAACGGGTGTCAGCTCTCGGCCCTCCTGGGCTGGGTCCCCTGGCCGGGGATCGAGACCCGGTTCCAGCCGCGCTTCATCCACAACAGCTCCGGCCGCTTCGAGTGCCGCTTCCTGAACGTGCAGGTGCTCGAG
>JAJDNI010000316.1 GCA_022340755.1 Gemmatimonadota bacterium | reverse complement strand
CCGGGGCCTGGGTCTCTTTCTGGGGATCGAGATCATTGCCCCGCCGGATGCACGGGAAAGGTCAGCGCCGGGCTCCGGGGAACCGACTCCGGATCGCGCCCGAGCCCGCTACGTCGTGGAGCGCATGAAGGAGAAGGGGATACTCCTCTCCACCGACGGCCCGGACGACAACGTCATCAAGATCAAGCCGCCCCTGCCCTTCTCCTCTGCCGACGCGGCCTGTCTTGTGGGAGCTCTGGACGAGGTCCTGGCCGAGTCGTTCGTGGCGGACGCGCACGCCTGAAACGGCCCCGAGGACCTGTGATCTGCATTGTGGCGTGCCCGCCGGAGGGTTCACATATTGGAAGTAGCCCTTCATTTGTTTCCCCCAGTCCTCAACCCGCCTGAATCCCCGTGGAAGACCTGGCAGATCGGCTCGACGCAGTCCTGACGGGCTACGAGCGCCGCAAGCAGGACGAGACGCAGCGGCAGGTCCAGCGCGCCATGCGGCTGGAGCACGCGCGCAAGATCGGCGCGGAGTACCTACGCAAGTACGCCATCGAGGCGGCCAGAAACGTGGCCGAGCGACTCGAGGCCGCCGGGCATCGCGTGATGCACCAGGAGCTCCTCGACGCCTATCCGCCCAACATCCGCATCCACCTGTGGCCCAAGGCGGGCCCGCTGGACGAGACCGAACCGAAGCGCACGACTCTGGAGCTCGTCTGGGGCGATCCGACGCCCGACGCCCTGTGCGCGAAGCGGTGGACCTCGGACGGCCTGGATCGGCTACAGCAGCAGGGATCGGCGCGCGCCGGTGTGCTGGACGAGCTGTGGGTACGGGAGCAGCTCATGATCTTCGTGCGCGAGACGCTCGATGCCTCGTAAGACGAGCCGCGACGTCGATGAGCTCTTCGACGTCTTCGAGCCCTGGACGGAGTCGGAGACGGAGCCGTGGGAGCCCCCTGCGCCCCATTCTTCACCCCTGGGTGCGGCGCCTCCGCGGGTAGGCTCAGCTCCCCATCTCACCCCCGACGGCGCGGTCGAGCCCAGAACCGTCGTGCAGACCCCACCTTCCATGAGGCAGCCGCGACGTCGCGTCGGACCCCGCATCCCACCACCCGAGGCGCCGTCACCCGCGCCACCGGATCCCGCCAGCCAGCCGGCGCGGTTCCTGCGGGAGGTGGGCATCCCCGAGATCGAGCAACTGGGGCGGCGCATGGAGGCGCTGAACCACAAGCTCATGATCCAGGACCTCCTCGACCTCGCCGAGCCCGCGGTCCGGGTCCTTTTCTGGCCCCGTCGGGGTCTCATGGCGCCGAGCCACCTGTCGACCCAGGCCACGCTCGAGATCACGGTGCGTCGTGACGAGGACGGCTTTCGGGAAGTCCTCGCCCGGTATTGGGAAGGCACCTCACCCGTGGAGCCCGTCGAGCTGGAGAGCACGCCCATCGACGCCTTCGGTGCGGAATGGATCCGTGTCCGCGTATTGGACTTCATCGAGGCCACTCTCGCCCACGCCTGACGGGCCGCTACCCAACCGCCGGTGACACCGGGGGGGCCCTGCCCCCGCGGCGCCGCCGTTCCTTGGTGTCTCTCCCCTGGCGGAGTCGCCCGGACCGCACCCCGGCCACCAGCCGCCGCCGCTTCACGCCTTGCCGGTGCCGTCCACCACCCGCATTGTGACCTGTTACGGCCGTCGTCCCCCCTCCCGGCGGCGGATCTACGCGACCCCGCCTTATCTCGGAGCATCACCTCATGTTCAGGATCTCGCCCAAAGCTCTGGTCGCCGCGCTCTTCCTGGCGGCCCCGGCTTCGGCTGTAGCCCAGAGCGCGCCCATGATGTCCCACGTCGATCCCGCGCTCTTCCAGGGAATGCACTATCGCCTGGTCGGACCCAACCGCGGTGGTCGCGTAACCACCGTCACCGGCGTCCCGTCGCAGCCGCGCACCTTCTACATGGGGGTGGCGTCCGGCGGCCTATGGCGCACCACCGACGGCGGCGAGAGCTGGCAGCCCATCACCGACGGACAGGTACCTCTGGGGTCGAGCGGCTCCGTGGCCGTGGCGGATTCCGACCCCAACACCATCTACTTCGGGACGGGCTCCGACGGGATGCGCAGCAACGTCTCCACCGGCCGGGGCGTGTACAAGAGCATCGACGGCGGCAAGACCTGGACTTTCGCGGGTCTTCGTGACGCCGGTCAGATCGGCGAGGTGCGCATCCACCCCACCGATCCGAACACGGCGTGGGTCGCGGCCATCGGAGACGTGTTCAAGCCGAGCCACGAACGCGGAATCTTCAAGACCACGGACGGTGGGAAGACGTGGAAGAACACCCTGTTCGTGTCCGACAGCACCGGCGCCATGGACGTGGAGATCCAGCCGGGCAACCCGGACGTCGTCTACGCCTGGATGAGCCACGTGGAGCGCAAGCCGTGGACGATCATCAGCGGCTCCCACGAGGGCGGCTTCTACAAGAGCACCGACGGTGGCGAGCACTTCCAGAAGATCACCAACGGCCTCCCCACGGACCTCATCGGCAAGGCGAACCTGGGCGTCAGCGCGGCGGATCCGCAGCGCATCTACGCCCTGGTCGAGGCGAAGCCGGGCGGCGGCCTGTACCGCTCCGACGACGCCGGCCAGAGCTGGTCGCTCGTGAACGACACTCCCGGAATCATCCAGCGTCCCTTCTACTACACGGCGCTCGGCGTCGACCCGTCCAACGCGGACGTCGCGTACATGGGGGCCGAGAGCTTCTACAAGACCACCGACGGGGGCAAGACGCTCACCGTGCTGCGCACGCCCCATGGGGACAACCACGACATCTGGATCAACCCGAACGACGGGAAGATCATGATCCAGGCCAACGACGGAGGCGCCAACGTCTCCTTCGACGGCGGCAGGACGTGGTCCACCCAGATGAACCAGCCCACCGCGGAGATCTACGGCCTGCACATCGACCACCGCTTCCCCTTCCGCCTGTACGGTGCGCAGCAGGACGACGGCACGTACATCATCTCCAGCGTGGCCGAGGGTGGCGAACAGAACGTCGACATCTGGCCGGGCCCCGGATGCGAGACCGGCCCCGTCGTGCCGCATCCGGCGATGCCGAACATCGTGTACGGCTCGTGCAAGGGGCAGTTCGAGGTGCTGGACCTCAATACCGGTCAGTCCAAGCAGTACTGGGTGGGCGCGCAGTCCCTGTACGGCAACCCCGCCAGCGACCTCATCTACCGGTTCCAGCGTGTCTCCCCCATGGAGACCTCCCCCAACGACCCCGACGTCCTCTACTACGGCTCGCAGTACCTGCACCGGACACGGGACATGGGCGTGCATTGGGAGAAGATCTCCCCGGACCTCACCGCGCATCCGGCAGGCACCCAGGGCGTAAGCGGCGAGCCCATCACCCGCGACGTCACCGGTGAGGAGTTCTACAGCACGCTGTACGCCATCGCCGAGTCGCCCCACGAGCCCGGCGTCATCTGGGTGGGATCCAACGACGGCCCCTTCCACATCACGCGGGACGACGGCACCAGCTGGACGGACGTCACGCCCAAGGACCTGCCTCCGGGAGGGCGTGTCGCGTTCATCGACGTCTCGCCCCACCGCCCCGGCTCGGCCTACTACGCCGTGTACCGGTACCTGCTGGGCGACTACGCGCCGTACATCTACATGACCAACGACTACGGCAAGACGTGGAAGCGCCTCACCGACGGCACCAACGGGATCCCGGGCGACACCCCCACCCGTGTCGTGCGCGAGGACCCGAGCCGCGAAGGGCTCCTGTACGCCGGCACCGAGTTCGGCATGTACATCTCCTTCGACAACGGCGGGCACTGGCAACCCTTCAACCTGAACCTCGCCCAGGTGCCCATCAACGACATCCAGGTGCACGGTAACGACATCTTCGTCGCTACCCAGGGGCGCTCCATCATGGCCCTCGACGACATCTCGTCGCTGCACCAGATCACCCCGGAGACGACGACCTCCGCGGTGCACCTGTACGCCCCGCGTGACGGATACCGCACCAACGTGCAGCCCGGCCTCCTCGGGCCCATGGTCGACTACTACCTGCCGCAGAAACCGGCGGGCGACGTGACCATCGACATCCTCGACGTGGCAGGCAACACCGTGGCGTCCTACAGCAGCGCCACGAGGCCGGCGCCCCAGCGCGGGCGCTTCGGCGGCTTCGGCCGGCGCGGCCCACCGCCGCCGACCGTGACCACGAATCAGGGCTTCAACCGGATGGTCTGGAACGTCCGGGATGCCGACGGTATCACGGTGCCACCGGGGCGGTACGCGGCGAAGCTCACCGCGAACGGCGCCTCCCAGACACAGGCCTTCAACGTGCTCATCGATCCCCGCGTCGAGGAGAGTGGCCTGAGCGTCGACGACCTCGTCGACCAGTACCAGCACAACAAGCGCATGGACGCCATGGTCAAGGAGGTCAGGGCCCTGGCCGACCGGGTGAACAAGGCGATGGCGTCCGACGACGCCGGCCTGAAGCGACGCCTGCAGCCGGTGGCGGACAAGCTCCTTACCCCGCCCATCCGGTACAGCAAGCCCGGGCTGCAGGACCACATCACCTACCTGCAGCGCATGACCACCGGCGCCGACCAGAAGGTCGGCCAGGACGCCGTCGACCGGTACCAGGAGCTACGCAAGGAGCTCGACGCCGTCGAGGCCGAGGCCAACAAGGTGCTCGGCAGCGGCTGAGGCAAGCGCCCACATCCGGGACAAGGAAGCCCCGCTCGGCTCGGTCCGGGCGGGGCTTCCTCGCGTCAGGGCACCCGGGCAGGCCAGGCGCGCCGGAGCGGACACGCGCAGGCCCGCCCGCCACTCTACTCCGGGCCGTCGCTCCGGATCATCCGCACTCCGAAGACCGTGGCCACCTGGCTGCCCTCGTGAGCCTGGAAGCGCACCGTGACGTTCGCCTTGTCAGCCACCACCGCCTCCGGCACGGGATAGGTCACGTCGAAGAAGCGGCGTGGCGCGGTCTCCTCGAGGTGGGGCGAGGCCACCCTGCTGCCGTCCACAAGGATGTCGAAGGCCGCCGGGAGCGCCCGACGGTCACCGCTGAAGTAGGTGACCACCAACGCCATAGGGTGGGCAGGTTGCACCTCGAGATCGTAGGAGAACCAGCTTCGCGCCGTACGCCCGGGCCTTCCCATGATGCGGGTGGGATTGGAATCCTGAGCACCCTGATAGTTGAAGCGCCGCTCGAACATGATCTCACCGGGCTGCACGTACGCCACAGTCGCGAGCTCCAGGCGATGCAGCCGCTCGGCCTCCGCCTTGTACCCCCCCTGTACCTTCTCCCAGGCCTCCGGAGTGAAGACGTCCCAGTAGGTGGAGTAGGTGCGCCGCGGCAAGCGGTAGAACGCGGCGAAGTCGACGTCGTGAGGGCGCCCTTCGGCGTTCGGCTCACGGCCCACGGCGTCGGAGCGGAACCGCCCGGGGCTCCCGGACACCGGCTTCACCCAGCTCGCGACGTCCTCCTCCGCCGATACGAAGACCGGCACCACCGGCGCCGCCGGACGGGGCCCGCCCCGGGTGCGCTCGGGCTCCGGCCCGAGGTCGCCCGCCAGGACCAGAGGACCCCACATGAGGGACATTCTGGTGGGGTTGTCGGGCAGCGGCTCCGAGCGGAGCGTCTTGGGCAGCGTCACCTCCACCGTGTCGCCGGTGTGCCAGGTGCGGCGGATCTCGAAGTACGTGCTCACGGGCTTCGGCCACGCGTAGAGGCCCCCGGGTCCGGTCTCGGCCTCCGCGGGAGCGTCGGGGTCCTCCATGGCGACGCCGTTCACCCGCACCGTGAAGCCGTTCCCGGCCCAGTATGGCCGCCGCAACGCGACCGTGAGATCCCGGGGCTCACGCACGGTCAGCGTCAGCTTCGCCGTCTCACCTTCGGGGAAGTCGGTCTCCATCGTCAGGGACGCACCGGCGCCCGCCCACTCGGCCGTGGACGGCACGTAGAGGTTCACCCACAGACGATCGCCGTCCTCGTTGTAGATACCGTCCCCGTGGAGCGCGTGGTTCTCCATCCCCGACCCCACGCAGCACGTGAAGCTACGCAGCATATCCTGGTATTCGTGGGTGACCCCTCTGCCCACGGGCACCATGTAGCACATGCGTCCTTCGTCGGGATCGATGGACGCCAGGACGTGATTGAAGAGGGCGCGCTCCTGGAAGTCGGCGTAGTGGGCATCGGGCTGCAGCGCGAAGAGGCGGCGGGTGAGCTTCAGCATGTTGTAGACGTTGCACGACTCGCAGGTGCGCCCGTCCACCCGGTCGCTGAGCTCGTCCGGAGGCCCGAAGTACTCGTCGGTGCCGTGGCCGCCGGTGGCGAAAGAGTGGTGCTGCGCCACCTCGTCCCAGAAGAAGCTCGCGGCGATGAGGTCCCGCGCGTCACCGGTGAGGACGTACCGCTCCACAGAGCCCACGACCTTGGGGATCTGGGTGTTGCCGTGCTTGCCGGCGAGGTCGTCCTGATGACGCTGGAGGGGCTCGATGAAGGCGCGGTGCTCGAACTTGTACGAGAGGTCCAGCCAGCGCCGGTCTCCGGTGTCGGCGTACAGGTCCACCATCACCTCGTTCATGCCGCCGAACTCGGTCCCGAGCATGCGCTGGATCTGCGCGTCGTCGAGCCCGGAGAGAATGCCTTCGGCCCACGCCGCGAAGGCTACTTCCACGTCCAGCGCCGTGCGGTTGTCCGTGTACCGGTATGCGTCCCGAAGCCCCGCGAAGGTCTTGTGCAGCGTGTACCAGGGCGACCACTCGCCGTTGAGGTCGAAGGCCGCCGAGCGGATCTCCCCCCGGGCGAGCTCGCCGAAGCACCGGCGGCCGTTCTCCAGGGCCACCAGATAGCCGTCACCGTTGGCGTCCTGGACTTCCTTCAGCTCGGCCACGATGTAGTCGGCCCGGGCCTTGAAGCGCTCGTCGCCCCCGGCGGCGTACATGAGGCTCACGGCCGACAGGTGATGTCCCGCGATGTGGCCGGTGAGGTTTCGCCCTCCTCCATCCCAGCCGCCGTAGGGCTCCGCCTTCCGCTTCAGCCCCGCGCGCTCGCGGTAGTACGCCAGCATGCGATCGGGCTCCAAGGAAAGCAGATAAGCCGCGTCCAACTCCTGTGCGTGTCCCAGCGGACCTCCCAGGACCCGGACCGCGGACAGCGGAAGCGGCCGCGCCCGCAGCGCCACGGCAGGCGTGACGACGGAGCCCGGTGCCAGGGGCGCCGCCTGGCCCGGCGCCCCCGGGGTGAGGCCGACGGGTCCCTCCTCCTGAGCGACGAGGGGTACACGGGCCAGCAGGGGCACGGCCCCCGCCCCCAGCCCGAGCTTCACGACGGTGCGGCGAGAGATGGTCACGGGGTACCTCCTGGTGACATGACGCTGTCCCGGGGCTGGATCGTATCCCGGACGGCGGCACCTCCGACAAGGGCGGTGTCGGTGGTCGACGGCCCGTTCCCGGAAGATGCGAAGATCGTGTCGTACTTCTGCTCCAGTCCCCGGCCCACGTCCTGGAGCACGTGGAGCTGCCCCGCGAGGAGAGCAAGAGACCCGGAGGACCCGTTGTACCCAACGCTCGCGAACGTGCGGATGACATCTGCGCGCAGCGACTCGTAGAGCGCCTGCGTGTCGTAGGCCTTGGACACGCGGATGAGCCAATCGAGCGGGAGATGCGCCGTGGCCTGGGTCATGCGGGCAGTCTCCCAGGCCGCTCGCGAGAAGTCGGGCAGCTCGAGGTGGAACGCCGCCTCCCCGGTTCGTCCTCCGCTCCTTGCGGCGTCGCCGAGGCTGTCCAGACGCACCGCCAGGGAATCGATGCTGGGCTCTGTGCGACGCAGCTCGTCCATGTTGGAGGCCAGCTCGGCGACGACCGCCGCTCGGGCCGCCTGGGCCTGCTGTCGCTCGGCGTGGTCCTGGCGCACCTCGTCCACTGCCAGAGCCACGAGCACCGCGAACACGACGCTCACGACCTCGACGAGTACCCGCAGCGCCCGCTGTCGAAAGGTCCCGGCCACGTTACCTGGAAGCGGAGGACGACATCGTGGATCCCCCCGGGAGCCAGCCCCGGTCGGTGGTTCTCACCGGACGGTGAGAATGCCGGCCGTGCCGGCGCCGGTCAATCGATCGTCTCGGCCACTTTCTCCGCCCACTGGACGAAGGCGTCGCAGATCTCGTCCAGCACCTCCTCGTCGGAGCGCCCCGACCGCTTGAGGACGTGGAAGCCGTGGTCCGCGCCGTCGACCACGTGAAGCGTGGGGGCAGGGCGCACGTTGGAGAGAAGCGGCCGGACCAGGTCGAGGTCGGCGAGGTTGTCGCGGGTCCCCTGGAGGAAGAGCATGGGAAAACCCACGTCGGCGAGGTGCCCGCCCCGATCCGCCGAAGGCCGGCCGGCGGCGTGCAGGGGAAAGCCGAAAAACGCGAGGCCCCGAACCCCCGCCAGCGGCTCTTCCGCGGCCGCGACGGAGGTCATGCGTCCTCCCATGGACTTGCCTCCAGCAAACAGGGGCAGGTCCGGTAGCAGGCGTGCGGCCTCCACCACCGCGGCGCGGACGGTCGCCACCAGGGCCGGGCGCGGGTTCGGACCTCTCCGGCCGGCCTCCATATACGGGAAATGGTAGCGCAGGGTCGCCACCCCCCTTGCGGCCAGACCCTCGGCGGCTGCTTCCATGAAAGGGTGGCGCATACCCGCCCCTGCCCCGTGCCCGAAGACGTAGAGGAAGCGCGCGCTCCCGGGCTGGAGGAGGATGCCGGAGACCTCCCCCGCCCGCTCCGTGGCCACGAAGCGGAGCTCGCGGGTGCGGGTCATGAACGTCGGGGCCGTCCTCAGCCCAGACCGAGCTTGATGCCCACACTGGCGATGAACCAGTACTTCTTCGCCCACGTGGGGAGGTCGCTTTCCAAGTTTGCGCTCTCCTGGGCCAGGGCGCTCTGGAAGTCGGCCGAATTGATGATGGTGGGGTCGCCGCGGGTGGCCTTCAGCTGCACCGAAGGCTCCCCCAGGAACGCGACGCCGAGGTCCAGGAAGAGGCCGAAGCCTTTTCTGGTGTGCCTGCCGAAGCCGATGAGCACGTACGGGGCGGACTTCTTCGACACCAGCGATCCCTCGACCTCCGCCACGTCCGCCGACGTGTACGTACGGCCGCCGATGTCCACGGAGGCCGTGGGGTCGGCGGTGGCGACCACCTTGGGATCGTCGGGCTTGTAGAGCATGCCCCCGCCGATGCGGAAGTCGCCGCTGGTCGGGTAGAGGTCGACGCCGATGTTGTACCAGGTCTTGGGCAGGTGGAGCGTAGCGCTCACGCCCGTGCCCGGCTCCCAGAACCCGGTGGCGTCGATGTTCACGGTCCAGAGGCCGAGTCCGCCCCGGACCGCCACGTGGTTGGACAGCCCGGCGGCGCCCTCGACGCCGAAGCCGAGGGTGCCCGCGCGCGCGCCCACGCCGAAGCCCTGGGCGCCGACGGCCGCTGGCAGGATCACCATTGTCGCGACCGAGATCGCGAGCGCAGTCTTTCTCATGACCTCTCCTCGGCGGAGAACGGAGTTGTAGAGGGGAGGGCCTACGATCTCGGTCAGCGGAAATCCGAAGCCCGTCGAGGGGTCCCGGGATTCAGCGGATCCGAAGTCAACAGTGGATGCTCAAGTATAGAACCCGTGTGCGGGCGGATGAAGGGAATCGACGCGCCCCGGTTCGCCGCGACGGCAGCATGCAAGACCGGGGCCGGGCGTTGCCCCCTCCCCATCCGCTCCCCCAGGGATTAGATTGCGTGTTGAGAATCGTTCTCAACTCATGCCGCGACCCGCGGGCCTGCGGTGGTCAGGCTGCCGAAACCCTGAACGCTCCCACCTCGACCCTGGAAGACAAGAAGGCGCGTCGGATCCCTCCCGCTTCCGACGAGGCGTCGTGCCACGGTCCCAAGCCGGTGGCGCACCAGGAGGGACGAGTGCGGATCGGCCTGGTGGGCAACCCCAACGTGGGAAAGAGCGTTCTCTTCAACCGCCTCACCGGCGCGTACTCCGTGGTGTCCAACTACCCCGGCACGTCGGTGGCGGTGAGCCGCGGCCACGGCACGCTGGGCGCTCTGGACATCGAGGTCGTCGACACCCCCGGGGCCTACGCCCTCGTGCCCGGCACCGAGGAGGAGCGTGTCACCCAGGAGTACATCCTCGACGGAGCGATGGACGTGCTGTTGCACGTCGTGGACGCGAAGAACCTGCCTCGGGGCCTCCCCTTCACGCTCCAGCTCCTGGATTGCGGCAAGCCTCTGATCCTCGTCCTGAACATGATGGACGAGCTCGACGGGCTGGGCGTATCCGTGGACGTCGAGACCCTGCGGCAGCGGTTGGGGATTCCGGTGATCCCCATGGTGGCGGTGCGCGGCGAGGGCATGGATGACCTGGCAGAGGCCGTGGCGGGAGCCATGGGTGCGCCACCCCCGTCCCCGCCACACTACGCGAACGGCGTCGGCGCGGCCGTGGCGAGCGTGCGCGCGGTGCTGCGAGGCGACTATCCGGTGGACCGCTCGGCGCTGGCCTCCCTCGTCCTACAGCGGGACACGGGAGGCATGGCCCGCGTGCGGGAGACCGAGGCCGACGGCGGTGCGTCGGCCGACGCCGCCGCCGTCGGCGCCGCCGCGGAGCTCGGCGGGCCCCCGGTGTACCGCGTCGCGTTCGAGCGCCAGCACGTGGCCCGGGAGCTCCTGGAGGACGTCCTCTGGGCGGTGCGCGCCCCGAAGGAGCGCTTCGGCGAGCGCCTGGGCCGCCTCATGGCGCGTCCCCTCACGGGAATCCCCATCCTGCTCGTGGTGCTCTACCTGGGCCTCTACAAGTTCGTGGGCGTCTTCGGCGCCGGCACGCTGGTCGATCTCATCGAGGGGCCCCTCTTCGCCGCGCGCATCAACCCGTTCTTCGAGCACCTCTTCGCGGGCGTGCCCTGGGCGTGGTACCGCGATCTCTTCGTGGGTCAGTACGGGATGATCACCCTGGGGATGCGCTACGCGGTGGCCATCATCCTCCCGGTGGTGGGGAGCTTCTTCCTCTTCTTCTCGGTGCTGGAGGACTCGGGCTACTTCCCCCGGCTGGCACTCCTGGTGGATCGCGCCTTCAAGCGCATCGGCCTGTCCGGTCGGGCGGTGATCCCCATCGTGCTCGGCTTCGCGTGCGACACCATGGCCACCATGGTGACGCGCACGCTGGAGACGAAGCGCGAGCGCGTGCTCTCGACGCTGCTGCTCTCCCTGGCGATTCCGTGCTCGGCGCAGCTCGGGGTCATCCTGGCCATCCTGTCGGGTAAGCCCCTGGCACTCGGCGTGTGGTCGCTCTCTCTGCTGGGCACCTTCCTCCTGGTGGGCTGGCTGTCCGCGAAGCTGCTCCCGGGCGAGTCGGCGTCGTTCCACATGGAGCTGCCGCCCTTGCGTGTGCCCAAGCTGAGCAACGTGCTGTTGAAGACGTACAGCCGGATGCAGTGGTACTTCCTCGAGGTGCTGCCCCTCTTCCTTCTGGCCAGCATCATGCTCTGGGCCATGGACCTCACGGGCGCCATCAAGTGGGTGGTGGCCGGGCTCACGCCGGTGGTGCACGCTCTGGGGCTGCCTGCCCAGACCGCTACCGTCTTCCTGTTCGGGTTCTTCCGGCGGGACTACGGCGCCGCGGGCCTGTTCGACCTGAACCAGCAGGGGCTGTTGGACGTGGTGCAGCTCACGGTGGCTGCAGTGACGCTGACGCTGTTCGTGCCCTGCATCGCCCAGTTCCTCATGATGGTGAAGGAGCGCGGCTGGAAGACCGCCGCCGGCATGTTCGCCTTCATCACCCCCTTCGCGTTCGGCGTGGGGTATCTGCTGAACATCGCAATGAGGGCTCTGGGATGGTGACCTGCGGCTTCTGCGGCTTCGAGTTCGAGGAGGATCGGATGCAGTCCGCGTGCCGGGCGTGTCCGCTGGGGTCCGACTGCGGCCTCGTCCGCTGCCCCAGGTGCGGGTACGAGAACCCCGGCACTCCTGGCTGGATCGCCTTCCTGAAGAAGAAGCTCGGGAAGCGCGAGGAGGCTTCCGTCCACGGTGGAGGCCCCGTGCGATGAACGGCTTCCTCCTTTTCCTCCGCGCCGGCCTCCAGGCCCTCAATCCGTGGAAGGCGTCGTGCCCCGGGGGCGAGCCCGTACAGGCGCAGCACAAGTGCGAGAGCGCGTGCTGCCCGTCACACCCCGTGACGACGCTGAAGGAAGGTGGGGTCGGTGTGGTGTCGTGCCTCACGGACCCCGATCATCCCAGGGCGGCGCGGCTGGCGTCCCTCGGGATCCTCCCGGGAACCCCCGTGAAGCTGGTGCAGCGATACCCTGCCTACGTCCTGCGGGTGGGCTTCGCGGAGATCGCCCTGGACGAGGATCTGGCGGGCCTGGTGCGCGTGATCACGGGCGCGGAAGCGGAGAAGGCCGCGAAGGTCTGACCCAAACGGCGCCGCGCTCACTTCCTCCCGTCGAACACCACCTTCCCGTTCACGACGGTCATCAGGATCCGCCCGCCCAGAATGCTGCCGTAGTCGTCCGCCGCGGTGGCGAGGGGATCGACGTCGGTGACGCTGAGGTCGGCGTCCCGGCCTGGCGCGATAGCCCCCTTCCGGTCCTCGGAGAAGATCCCGTACGCCGCCCAAGTCGTGTACGCGCGCAGTGCCTCCTCGGGGCTGAGCCGCTGCTCCGGGTACCAGCCGCCGGCGGGCTCGCCGGCCGGGTTCTGCCTGGTGACCGCGGCGTGCAGGCTCGGGAAGAGGTGCCAGTCCGCTCCGGGAAGGTCCGAGCTGAACGCCAGCAGCGCGCCGGCCCGGCGGACGCTCCTCCACGCGTAGGCGCCTTTGATGCGCTCCGGCCCCACCCTCTCCTCCGCCCACCGCATGTCGTCCATGGCGTGCTGCGGCTGCATGGACGCGATGGCGTCGAGCTCGGCGAAGCGGGGGAAGTCCTCCGGCGCGACGACCTGGGCGTGCTCGATCCGGTTCCGGTTCTGGCGCGCCGACGGAGCGACGACGTACAACGAGTCCAGGTAGTCGAGGGCATCGCGGTTGGCGGCGTCGCCGATGGCGTGGATGGTGATCTGGAATCCCGCCTCCGCCATCCGGGACACCCAGTCGCGACTGACGCCGTACGCCGAGCCTCCGATGCCGCGCTGGCCGGGGGCGTCTGAGTAGTCGTCGAGCATCCAGGCGCCCCGCGAACCCAGGGCGCCGTCCCAGAACACCTTCACGGATCGAACCTGCAGACGACCCTCGGTGTCCGGTCCATGCTGGAGCCAGCCATGCAGGAGCACCGTATCGGGATCGAACCCCTGAGTGTGCAGCCACACCCATACCGGCATCGGCAGCTCGTTCGAGGTCTCTAGCCTCTGCAAGGCCGCCAGGTGGTACGCACCCACGTCGGCCTCGGCGATGGCCGTGATGCCCGCGGCCGCGAGCGAATCCAGCGCCGTGACCAGGGCCGCATCGTACACGTCGTCGGAGGGCTCCGGCACCGCCGACGACAGAAGCTCGGTGGCACGGTCCTTCAGTACGCCGGTGGGCTCCCCACCCTTGTCCCGCAGAACCGCTCCGCCGGCGGGGTCCGGTGTCGCCCGGGTGATGCCGGCTGCCGACAACGCCGCCTCGTTCCCCCACACCGCAAAGCCGTGCAGGCCTCTCAGGTACACGGGATTGTCGGGCAGCTTATCCGACAGCAGGGCCGTCGTCGGATAGTGGTCCGCCCACGCGCCGTCGTCCCAGCCGTACCCCACGATCCACTCACCGTCCGGGATCTGCCGGTCGTGCTTCCAGGCCACCACGCGGTCCACCGCCTCGGCCTCGTTCGCCACGCCCACGAGATCGACCTGAAGCAGCTTGCGCGCATACGAGTCGGCGTGGGTGTGGGCGTCGATGATGCCCGGCAGCACCGTGGCGCCCGCCAGATCCACGACGTGCGTGCCGTCTGCGACGTACGCCTGCACGTCCGCGTCACTCCCCACGAACACGATCCGGCCGTCACGGACCGCCACGGCCTGTGCGTCCGGATGCCACCCCGACGCGTCGTGGGGCGCGTCCGCCGCGGGCGCTCCGTCCTCGCGGGCCGGGTCAGACCAGGTCAGCGTGTAGACGCGCCCACCTCTCAGGACGAGGTCGGCGGCGGGGTTCGCGGGGCCGCCGCACGCGGCACCCACCATCGCCAGGGCGGCGACGGTGAGCACCGTGAGGCCACCACGAGGAGGCGCAAAGCCCGCGACGCCGGTGGTCGCGAGGCCGCGGGTCCCGGAACGCGGCGCGGAAACAGAGGGACGGTCTGCCATGGAGCCCTCCGAGAACGGACGAGGTGATGCCCACAGCTTGGGGCGGCATCGAGCCGGGGGCAATGCGCTCAGGCCCCGTTCGACATTCCCTCGCCCACCCGTCGCCTCGACGTTCGAGTCGCGGAGCTACCGAGGGACGCGCCTACCGCTCCGTCGATGCTCGCGACCGCCGGGCCGCTGTCTCCGGGGCCCGAGAGAACAGGCAAAGGCGGCCGAGCCCTGGCCCGGACCCGTAGAACTTTCTAGGATAGATCCATAATGGAGCTAAAATGGATCTGACCGATGCCCGTGAACCTTTCCATCAAGAACGTTCCCGACGACCTGGCGGATCTCCTGAGAGGGCGTGCGGCTGTGAATCACCGCTCCCTTCAGGGTGAGCTCATGGCCATCCTTGAGGATGCGGTGAGGGCCGGCCGCGGTCTCACGCCCGCCGAGGTTCTGATGGAGGTGCGGAAGCTCGGCCTGCGGACTCCGGCGGAGTCGGTGACCCTGGTACGGCAGGCTCGCGATGCCCGCTAGGAAGGTGCTGGTGGTGGATGCATCAGCCATCGCGGCGCTCGTCTTCGGCGAGCCCCAGGGCGGTGACGTCGCCGCGCGCCTCGCCGACGGAACCCTCGCGGCTCCTGTGCTCATCGACTTCGAGGTGTCCAGCGTGTGCCGCAAGAAGGCTCTGGCATCGCCCGACGACGTGGATCGTCTGCTGGCGGCCCGAGCGCTCATGGGCCGCATGGGGATTCGGCTGTTCGACGTGGATCACGAGGAGTTGATCCGCCTCGCCCTGGCCCGAAACGTCACCGTGTACGACGCCGCCTACCTCTGGCTTGCCCATCGCCTCGGTGCCGAGCTCGTCACAGTCGACCAGGAGCTGGCGCGAGCGCTCCCTCCCGGGTGAAGAGGGTTCGCGCGATCGGCTGACGGCAGGGTACCGTTGCGGCCGCCACGACACCCGAGGAGCTTTCACCCATGGAGACCTTCGACGTCGTCGCCGGCCTGACGACCCTCGCGGCCCTGTTCGCGTGGATCAACCACCGTTGGGTCCGTCTCCCCACGGCCATCGGTCTCATGGTCATCGCGCTGGTCCTGTCGCTGGCGCTGGTCGTCCTCGGGTTGGCGGGATGGAATGTCTCCGCCCCGCTGGTGACGATGGTAGGCGCCGTCGACTTCGACCGCGCGCTCCTCCACGGCATGCTGGGAGCCCTCCTCTTCGCCGGCGCCTTGCACGTCAACCTGGACGACCTGCTGGAGCAGCGGTGGGTCATCGGCCTGCTGGCCACGGTGGGGCTGCTGGTCTCCACGCTCGTGGTGGGAGGCCTGACGTGGTGGGGCTTCTCCCTGGTGGGCATCGACGTCCCCCTGCTCCACTGCTTCCTCTTCGGCGCGCTCATCTCCCCCACGGATCCCATCGCGGTCATGGCCATCCTCCACCGCGCCGGCGTGCCCCACAGCGTCGAGACCAAGGTGGTGGGCGAGTCGCTGTTCAACGACGGGGTCGCGGTGGTGGTGTTCGGTGTCATCCTGGCCCTCGCGTCCGGCGAGCACGCCGTCTCGGCGGGCGGGGTGCTCGAGCTGCTGGCCGTGGAGGCGGGGGGCGGCATCGTCTACGGCCTCGTCCTGGGGTGGGTGGCGTACCGCATGCTCCGGAGCGTGGACAACTACCAGGTGGAGATCTTCATCACGCTGGCGGTGGTGACCGGCGGCTACGCGCTGGGCCACCGGTTGGGGGTGTCGGCACCCCTGGCGATGGTCCTCGCGGGCGTCCTCATCGGGAACCACGGGCGCGCCTTCGCCATGTCCCAGCGTACGCGCGAGCGTCTGGACGCGTTCTGGGAGCTCGTGGACGAGATCCTGAACGCCGTCCTCTTCGTTCTCATCGGGGTGGAGGTGCTCGTCCTCCAGTTCGGGCGGGCCTATTTCGTGGCCGGTCTCCTCGCAATTCCCATCGTCCTGGGGGCGCGCTGGATCAGCGTCGTCCTCCCGGTGGGGGTGCTGCGCTTCCGGCGCGCGTTCTCGCCTGGCGCGGTGACCATCCTCACGTGGGGCGGCCTGCGCGGTGGGATCTCGGTGGCGCTCGCGCTCTCGCTCCCGACGGGCGCCCACCGTGACCTGCTCGTGGCGGTCACGTACATGGTGGTGAGCTTCTCCATCATCGCCCAGGGGCTGACGCTGGGGCCTGTGGCGGAGCGCGTGCGACGCGTGGGAGTGGAACGCGAGGCGTAGCCGGTCGCTGAAAGAGGGGAGGCCCCGCGCAGGGGTCTCACCCGCCGCCACGCTCCTTGCTGAGGTGGGGACCCCTGCCTCGCGTCCAGAGGATCAGCGCGCCCTGCGACCCCGCGTGCATCCCGTAGCGCGTCTGGGCATCCAAGCCCGAGAGGAAGGAGATGCTCTCGAACTGGGAGAGGGAGACGCTCTGGAGCCAGAGCTGGGCCTCGAGCCCGCTCAGCCCGGTGTCCACCCCGTCGAGGATGATCGCCACCATCTGGCACCTGCTCCCACCGCCCCGGATGGAGGGGATGCCCGTCCGCGACGACTGGATGCACGGAAGGGAGCGTTTGATCTCATTGGACCACACGTTCGTGGCCCATACGCCGGCGCCCATCCGGGCCACCGCGCTGGTGAAGCTCGCTCCGACCCGTTCGAGCTCCGCAAGCCGGCGCCCCGAGAGCAGTTGGAACGGACGGGCCGACGCGGGAATGTCCTCCATGACCCGGGCACTCCGGTCCGCCTCGACGGTGAGGCCCTCGATGGCCATGGCGGAGCTCTGCAGGACGAAGGCAGGGAGCGTATCGACGCCCGGCTCGAGCGTCACGTCGCGCCCACCTGCCTGGTAGCCGCCCAGCTTGACGCGGACGCGATACTCGCCGGGCGCCGCCGACACGCTGAAGAAGCCATTGGCCCCGGTCAGGGCCTCGTCGATGACCGTGTCGCCGAGGGTGAGGAGCGTCACGGATGCCCCGACCAGCCCTCCGCGCGACCTCTCGTCCACCGCCCTCGCCGTCGCGGTGACCACGATCGGGCCTGCGGCGCTGCCCACGTCCGCCGGACGGAGATCGATTCGCGCACGCAGCTCCTCACCGAGGCTGAGCTCGCGGGCGTCCCGGGGGAGTCGTGCATCTGGACGCCACAGCGCCCGCGCCGTCCGGTCCGGGGCACTGTTCGCGGGCACCGCCCGAACCCTGAGGGCCTCGTCAGACGGGACGCCGCAGATACGGTACCAGCCGTTGGGGTCCGACGTCCCGCTCAGCGCCTCCCACTCGCTCGTCCGCCCGGGTGCGGTGATCCGGTTCCAGGTCACCACCACGTCCACCTGTGGCAGGGGCGCCCCGGTCTCAGGATGCAGAACGCGCCCGAAGAGAACACCGAGGTGCTGCGGCGTGGCCCCACACCACTCCTCCACAACGGCGCCGGGGGAAGATAGGTGGATCTCCGATTCGTGTACGGACCCTCCGGCCACCGTGACGTCCGTGGTGGTAGGAGGCGACCAGGGCGCATCCCAGCCCGGGGGTTCGACGCGGAGCCGGTAGAGACCCGGGCGCAGGCCGTCCACGCGGAATCGTCCATCCGGACCCGTGGTGATCGTATCGGGCACACCCACGACGACGACACGGGCGTCGGCCACCCCCGCGCTCCCGGTGGGCTCCAACACGATGCCGGAGATCGTCCCGCTCGTAGGCGCCGCGTCCGGCACGACCCCGAGCCCCGGCGCCATGAGAACCTGCTCGACCACGCCGCCCGTCTCGTCGATCCTGACGACCCTGTATCGGTCCTGGGCGGCCCCAGATCCGACCCGGCCCACCCTGCCCATTCTGTCGAGGGCTACCTCGGGAGCCCGGATCTCCCACGATCGTATGATCCACGGTCCCTCGGGGAGCCGTTCGAAGGTGGCGTCACCTCCGATCTGTTCCGACTCCACGGGGAAGGGGAGCCGGGTGTAGCTGAACTCCATCCGCTCGAGCCTGGAGTTCGTCCGGTTCAGCCAGAGCACCCCCTGGATGTCCGAGGTGCGGCCCCGGGAGACGGGGCGGAACGCCAGCCCCAGCAAGGTGCCGTCGGTCTCGTGCTCGACGAGCTGGAAGCAGTGACCATCCAGAAAGGCGTCCGAGAGGAGCACCTCGGCGTCCGGAGCGTAGTAGAGCCAGCCACCGCCCTCCGCGGCCCGAACGTATCCGTCCCGCACCAGATCGTCCGGATCGAGGCTTTGGTACGGGCTGCCGGCCGAGTACCCGGCGCTCGTGCTCCGCTCCTCGTCGACCACACGTTCGGTCCGCGCGTCCACCACCGTTCGATAGTTGGTGAGGCGGTAGCGGACCAGCTTCGCGCTCTCGGTCCAGGCGGCGAGCTGCAGTGCCTTGCGCGCCTCCGACCAGACCTGGGCGGTGCGCACTCCCTCCGCAGGCCGCACCTCACAGCGGCTCTTCCCCTCCACCTCGATTCCGGTAAGGGGGATGGCCGAGAGGCTCAGCACTACGTCGTGCTCGGTTGCCTCTGCGGTGCCGACGTCGAGAGGCGCAGGAGACTGGTACTCGTCGTATCCGATCAACTCGGCCTTCAGCAGATACGAACCGGGCGTCGGCGCATGCAGGCTGTAGCGGCCATCCCCGCTCGTGAGTCCCGCAGCTACCCGAGCCCCCGCCGTGTCATACAGCGCCACGAAGACCGTCGCGAGGGCCGAACCGGTCGACTCGTCCCGCACCCTCCCGCTGACCATCTGGGCCCCCAGCGGGAGGACCCAGAGGAGCAACGCGGGCGCTGCGCGCCAGGAGTTCACCAGGATGCTCACGCACGTCGCGAAGGCGGAATGGAATGCCCGCATGCGGGACCCCTCGGAATTCGAATATCGCCGGTGGCTTCGGCTCGCCGAGCGACGAGAAGCTACGCGGGGAACACCTCGGCCATCTTCTTGAGGCGCTCGAAGCGCTCGGCGCACACCCTGCGCGTCGTGTCCAGATCCAGATCCTCGAGCTTGAACCGACGCTGGCGTTTGTAGTACTCCGCCGGGTCGGCCCCGTCGGGCTCGGTGTTGATGCGCCACCGCTTGCCCTCGAAGACTTCGTAGAGGGGGAAGAGCCCCGAGCGGACCGCCAGCCGTACCAGCTCCACCGAGTCACCGGGCTCCGACTTCCACCCCGTGGGGCACGGCGAGTGGATGAGCAGGAAGCTCATCCCCTCGGTCTGGAACGCGTGCATCAGCTTGCGCCGGAAGTCCGCCGGGTGGGCCATGGAGAGCGTGGCGGCATACGGAACGCCATGGGCGGCCATGATGCCGATGATGTCCTTCTTGTCCTCGCGCTTGCCCTCGGGCGTCGTGGTGGTGCGGGCTCCCGGAGGTGTCGCCGACGAGCGCTGGCCGCCGGTATTTCCGTAGATCTCGTTGTCGTAGCAGATGTAGATGATGTTCTCGTTCCGCTCGGCAGCCGCCGACAGCGTAGCCATGCCGATGTCGTACGTGCCGCCGTCCCCGGCCCATACCACGACCTGGCCGGACTCACCGTTCATGTCCCGCACGGCCGCGAGACCCGAGGCCACGGCCGGGGCCGCGGCGAACGTCGTGTTCACCGTGGGCACGCCGTAGCTGGTGGTGGGGAACGCGCCCGCCGTCACGGCGCCGCAGCACGCCGGAATGGCAAACATCGCCGTTTCGTTGGCCTCGGCCAGGGCGCGCCCCAGCATCGTGAGGCCGATGCTCATCCCGCATCCGCCACAGTTTGTGTTCCCGGGACGGAGGAGGCAGTCCTCGGTGCAGGGGATCTCGGGGATCGCCGTAAGCACCCCGGCTCCCTCGGGCATGCCGCGCTCTTCGATGGCGGTGCTCATGCCACCACCTCCTCGGGCTTCATGTCCGTCCACACGGGACCACCCGCCGCGTCGCGGCCGCCGAGGTCGTCCAGCACTCTGTCCACCGTCTCCGGTGTCACGTCGCCGCCTCCTATGCCCACCAGATAGCCTTGGATGAGGAGATCGTCCCGCCGCCCCTGGAAGGCCGCACGGGTGTCCTGCCACCACACACCGCCGACGCCGGCAGCGTAGTCGCGATCGAGGACGCCCACCTTCACCGCCGAGGCGCAGGCGTCCCGAAGGGCTTGCTCCGGGAAGGGCCGGAACATGCGGATCTTCACCAGCCCCACCTTCTCTCCCGCCGCCCGACGCCGCTTCACGACTTCACGCGCGGTGGTGGCCACCGTGCCCGAAGCGACGAGCACGGTGTCGGCGTCGTCGGTGTGGAACGTATCCAATGCCGCGCCGGGATCCCGACCGAACACGTCCTTGAAGGTGGTTCGGCACTGCTCGTACGCGGCCGGCACCTGGAGCATCGCCTCGTGGGACTCCATGCGCAGGGTGGTGGTGGCGTCCGGCCACACGAGCCCGCCCAGCGTCTTGGGATCGTCGTGGCGCATGCGGTGAGGGAGCTCGAGGTCCGGGAGATACCGATCCGCCTGCTCCTGTGTCGGCAGGTCGGTCTCCTGGAGGGTGTGGGAGAGGATGAACGCGTCCATGCTCACGAGCACGGGCAGGAGGATGCGGTGGTCCTCCGCCAGCCGGAAGGCAAGCATGGTGAGGTCCGTCACCTCCTGGTTGTCCGAGCAGTAGAACTGGATCCAGGGAAAGTCGCGCAGCATGAGCGTATCGCCCTGGTCGGCCCAGATGTTCCAGGGCGGGCCCAGTGTGCGGTTCACCGCCACCATGACGATGGGCAGCCTGTAGAAGCCCGCCACCATGATGTTCTCCACCATGTAGGCCAGGCCGTTGGACGAGCTCGCCGTGAAGGATCGGGCCCCGCCCAGTGAGCCTCCGATGGCGACGCCCATCGCCGAGTGCTCGCTCTCCACGGGCACGACGCGCCCCTTGGTGAACGGGAACGCCGCCACCTTCTCGACGATCTCCGTCTGAGGCGTGATGGGGTAGATGCCGCACGTCGCCCCCCGGGCGTTGCGGTTGGCTTCACCGGCCACCGCCAAGGTATATCCGGCGGCGTGGTTCCCCGTGACGATCTCCACTGGCATGATGCGCTCTCCCTTCGCTCGCGCTCGGTGTTCTACAGTTGGCTCATGAAGACCACGTTGCGGGGGCACTCGGTGACGCAGATGCCGCACCCCTTGCAGTAGGCGTAGTCGAAGACCAGGTCGTGGCCGACGCGCTTGAGCACGCCTTCCGGACAGTACGTGATGCAGATGTCGCACTCGTTGCAGACCCCGCACGAGAGACAGCGCTTCGCCTCCGAGGGGTCGGTGAGACCGGCGTGGATCTCGTCGAACGTCGTGCGCCGCCGTTCGGGCTCCAGCGCCGCGCCTTCGGTGACGCCCTGGCGCTCGAAGAGGTGCATGCGAAGCGCGTCGCTCTTGATGACCTCGTCGTGCCACACGTCCACGTCGGAGCGCACCCGTGCCTGGCCGTCTTCCACCAACACCTCGCCGGTGAGGGTCTGGTGGATGTGCAAGGCGGCGCGCCGCCCGCTGCCGATGGCCGCGGTGACGGTGCCGTCGTTGGTGGCCAGATCGCCCACGGCGTAGACCGGCGTCTCCAGGATGCCCAGCAGCTCGCTCCCCTCGTGCACCTCGGTGCCTTCGGGGAAGACGGTGATATCGGGGGACTGCCCCAGGGCCAGGATGATCCGATGGCACCCCACGGCGTAGTCCGAGTCCGGGACCTCCACAGGACGACGTCGACCCGAATCGTCCGGCTCACCCAGCTCCATGCGCCGGCAGATGATGTGATGCTCTCCGAGGTCGCCATCCGCCTGCGCCATGCGCTCGATGGCCACGGGCTGGGTGAGGAAGTCCATGATGACACCCTCCTCCAGGGCCTCATCGATCTCCTCGGCGATGGCGGGCATCTCGTTGCGGGTGCGGCGATAGACCACCCGCACGGACTTGGCGCCAAGACGCAGGGACGAGCGCGCGGCGTCCATGGCGGTGTTGCCGCCACCCACGACCACCACGTCCTCCCCGTCCAGCCGGATGTCGTGATCGCCGCTCCGAACCCGGTCCAGGAAGTCGATCCCCTGAACCACCATTTCGGCGTCGGCCACCCCCAGGTTCAGGCCGCGAAGCTCCTGAAGTCCGGTGGCCACGAGCACGGCGTCATGGCTCTGCGCCAGCTTGAGGAGCCGCTCGCGCTTCACGAAGACACCGGTGATGGTCTCCACCCCCAGATCCAGGATCCGACCGATCTCCATGTCGAGGATGTCGTGGGGAAGCCGGAACTCGGGGATGCCCGTGCGCAGCAGGCCGCCGAGTTGGGAGCCCGCCTCGTACACGGTGACGCCGTACCCGAAGAGGGCGAGGTGATAGGCCGCCGTAAGGCCCGCGGGGCCCGATCCCACGATGGCGATGCGCTGGCTGCGCCGCTCCGCCGGGACGAGGCTCACGTTGCCCCGGTCGCCGGCGTACCGCTCCAGCTGGCGGACGTTCACCGCCCCATCCAGCTCGATGCGATTGCACGAAGCCATGCACGGCGCGGGACACACCCGTCCGCACGTCGACGGGAAGGGCGTGGTGCGGAGCAAGATCTCCAGGGCGTCGTCCACCCGGTCCTCCGCCAGGGCATGCAGGAACCCCTGCACGTCGTTGCCGGCGGGACACACGTGGTTGCACGGGGGCACGTATTGCTGCCGCGCGGGCTGCTCCGAAGCCCACTGCCCGGTCTTCACCAGGGGGAGGGAACCACCCCCACCTTCGAGGAAGGTCAGCGTGGGCTGCACGGCACCGGGACGCGCCGAGCCGTTGTCGGACGGCGTGGGCACCGACACCGGCTTCTTCGTGGCCACCGCGTTGTACGCGTCGGTGGCGGCAGCCACGTTCGCATCGCTGAACCCCAGGTGCCTCACGGCCTCGACGACCTCTTCGAGGGGGAAGTCGAGGATCCGGGCCACCGCACCGGCCAGCGCCGTGTTCACGATGGGAACGGAGCGCGTGCCCAGCCCGTGCTCCCGGGCGATGGCCGTGGCGTCCACGGTAGCCACGAGGTTCGCCGGGTACTCCGAAGCGAAGCGCTCCGGGTCTTCCGGGACGTTCAGGAGAATCCAGCCACCCGGCTTCAGGCCCCCGACGATGGCCGGCCCGATCAGGGTCGGGTCGAGCACCACGACGTGGTCCGGCTCGTAGATGAGGTTCCTGTTGACGATGGTATCGTCGTCGAAGCGGCAGAATGCCTGGACCGGCGCCCCGGACCGCTCGGCGGCGTACAGGCCGAAGGCCTGAACCGACATGCCGCGCAGGAATCGTGAGGTGGCGATGAGCTTGGCCAGGGTGACACCACCCTGCCCACCTCGCCCATGAATCCGGATCTCAACCATGAAGAACCCTCCTGATCGGGCGAAGGAGGGTCGGCCGCGGAAGCGGCCAGGCAGGGGCCCGGGCGTCACTGATGGGGGACGACGTAGTAAAGATGGTTAATTGGGCGGCTGATTGGAACGTTTCGGATTATCTTCCGGCGTTCTTCGGGACCCTCCCCGGTGCACTCCACCGGGGCCAATTTGCCCGCTCGCCGCCACAATCCGTTCCGGAAGGCCACTTGGACCACGACACCATCGCCGTCATCGACTTCGGAGGCCAGTACGCGCACCTCATCGCCACGAAAATCCGCCGCATGGGCGTGCGCGCGGAGATCCGGCAGCCCGAAGATCCCGTGGACGCCTACGCCGGCTACCGGGGCATCGTGATCTCGGGGAGCCCCAGCCTGTCGTCCCAGGGCGAGGACTCCGCCTACACGAAGGAGATCTACGATCTGGAGGCGCCCATCCTCGGGTTCTGCTTCGGGCACCAGGAGATCGCGAAGCACTACGGCGGCGACGTGAGGCACGGAGGCAGGGAGTGGGGGAAGGCGGACCTGCACATTCAGGGAGCGCATCCCCTGTTCAAGGGCCTGGAATCGGTGGAGCAGGTCTTCATGAGCCACTTCGACTCGGTGACCTCCGTGGGACCGGAGTTCCAGGAGCTGGGGATGACCCTGACCGGCGAGGGCTCGCCCGAGCACCGCTACGCCGCCATCGCCTCGGACTCGCTGCGCCGGTACGGCTTCCAGTTCCACCCCGAGGTAGACGACACCGTCCACGGCGACGCCATGATCTCGAACTTCATCTTCGAGATCTGTGGGTGCCGGAAGTCGTGGGACATGGAGCGCTTCCTGGAGGAGGAGATCGAGCGCATCCGTGCCCAGGTGGGTGACGAGTCGGTCTTCCTGCTTGCCTCGGGGGGCGTGGACTCCACCGTGGCGGCCGTGGTGCTCAAGCAGGCCCTGGGACCCGACCGAGTCCACCTGCTCCACATCGACAACGGGCTCATGCGCAAGGACGAGAGCGCCCAGGTGCTGGCGATGTTCTCGCAGCTCGGGCTGGACCGGCACCTGAGCTTCGTGGACGCCAGCGAGCGCTTCCTGTCCGCGCTGGCGGGGGTGGCCGACCCCGAGAAGAAGCGCCGCATCATCGGCGACACGTTCATCCAGGTCTTCCAGGCCGAGGCGGAACGCCTGGGCATCGCTTCACACCTGCTGGCGCAGGGCACCATCTACCCCGACACCATCGAGACCGGGGGCACGCGGCGCGCGGACACCATCAAGACCCACCACAACCGCGTGCCCGTCATCGAGGAGATGATCCGGCAGGGCAAGGTGGTGGAGCCCCTGGCTGAGCTGTACAAGGTGGAGGTGAGAGAGCTGGGTGAGCGGCTGGGCATTCCCCACGACTCCCTGTGGCGCCACCCCTTCCCCGGCCCCGGCCTCGGCGTGCGCCTGCTGTGCGGCGAGGGTGTGCCCGACCGCGAGGGCCTGGACGCCATGGAGCCGGCCCTCTCCGAGCTGGCCGGACGATTCGGCCTGCGGGCGACCGTGCTGCCCATCCGATCGGTGGGTGTGAAGGCGGATCTCCGGGCCTACGAGCACCCCGTTCTGCTCTCCGGTGACGTGCCGTGGACGACGCTCCTGGACGCCGTGTCCGCCATCACGTCGGAGGTGCCGGGGATCAACCGGTGCGTCTGGAACCTCGGCCCCCGCCACCCCGAGTCCGCCCGTCCCCTGAGGGCGTTCACCACGCGGGAGCGGCTGGACGCGCTCCGCGAGGCCGATCACATCGTCATGGAGGGGCTCCGGGCCCACGGGCTCTACGCCCAGGTGTGGCAGTGCCCCACCGTGCTGCTACCGCTGGCCCTCGGCGACGGCGACGGAGAGACCGTGGTGGTGCGTCCGGTCCGCTCGGCCCGGGCGATGACCGCTACCCCCGTCGAGCTCCCCGAGGCGCTCGTGGCGGAGCTCCAGGAGAAGATCCTCGCGCTTCCCGGCGTGTCCGGCCTGCTGCTGGACGTGACGTCGAAGCCGCCGGGGACGATCGAGTGGGAGTAGGACGATGGCGAACACTGTTGACCAAGAGTGGGCACTTAAACCATCATATGGGTGAATATCACCCACGAAATGGTTGAATGTGATGCTTCCGCGATACCGCCCGCGGGCCACGGAGTCCCTGCTCAAGGCGAGACTGAAGACGTTTCCGGTAGTCGTCGTGAGCGGCGCCCGACAGACCGGCAAGAGCACCTTGGTTCAGAAGGTCGGCCCCGACCGTACCTACGTTACGCTGGACGACTTCGCCGCCCTGGATCAGGCCCATCGCGCTCCCGAGCAGCTTCTCTCTCGGGGATCTCTCCTCACACTCGACGAGGTCCAACGTGCCCCGAGTCTCCTGCTCGCCATCAAGCGAGCGGTGGACGAGCATCCGGTCCCCGGCCGATTCCTGCTCACGGGCTCGGCCAACCTCGAGCTGATGGCCACCGTGTCGGAGACCCTGGCCGGGCGTGCCGTCTACGTCACCCTTTGGCCCATGACCCGAGGCGAGGTCGACGGGCGCGCCTCGGTGGGAAGCTGGGACACATTTCTGGACCAACAACCAGAGAAGTGGGCTGAAGCGTTGGATTCGACCGGGCGTCACGAGGCCACCGCGTGGTCCGACCTCGCGTTCCGTGGGGGTTACCCCGGCCCGGCGCTGGCCCTTACGTCCGAGGATGCCCGTGGCGCCTGGTTCGAGGGCTACCTGAGAACCTACCTCGAGCGGGATCTTCAACAGCTTGCGTCCATCGACAACCTGGTTGGCTTTCAGCGGCTGACGAGGGCAGCAGCCCTGCGAATCGGCAACCTCTTGAACCAGGCCGACCTGGCCAGGGACGTCGGCGTGCCTCCTACCACCGCTCAGCGGTACCTCCATCTCCTGGAAATCTCCTACCAGCTCCTCCGCGTCGAACCCTACTCGGTAAACAGGACCAAACGACTGGTGAAGAGTCCCAAGCTGTATTGGAGCGACACGGGGCTGGCTCTTCACCTGAGCGCGGAATCGGAGGCCCGCGGTGCCCATTTGGAGAACCTGGTCGTGAACGATCTCTTCGCCTGGCGGGAGACGCGGACGCACCGACCCAACATCCTCTTCTGGCGCACCAGCAAGGGTGTCGAGGTCGACCTGGTGATCGAGACACCCCACCGACTTCTCCCCATCGAGATCAAGAACACGCCAAGCCTTCGCGTCGACAGCGCCCGTCATCTACTCACGTTCCTGGACGAGTATCCTGACAAGGCGTCGTCAGGCGTGCTGCTCTACACGGGGACGGACACGTATTGGCTCACGGACAGGGTCCTGGCCATTCCCTGGGGCCGCATCCTGTAGCTCGCGACCGGCTCGCCTGGCCGTCTCCCGTCAGTACGACAGACTCCTGTAGACGTACTCGAGGTAATCCCCCGTCACGAGCTGCCTCGACTTGTCGTACTCGGGCTTCCCGTCGAAGAGGATGCGCATCCGCACGCTCTCCGTGTTCGCGCCGTCGTTCTGGAGGTGCACCAGGATCTGCCCCGCCGATCCGCTGAGCGTGTAGGTATGGTCGTAGGGCCCCGATATGAACGTGCTGTCGGCGTTTGCGATGACCGAGTGGGGCTGGCCCGCGGAGTCCGTCCCCAGCATGAAGTCGGTCGACACGATGAGTAGGAGGGGCTCCTGGGGAGTCGCGTCCACAATCACCTGCGCCTGGTCGGGAGGACCGTCGCTCAGGATGTTGCACCCACCGAGCATCGGGAGCAGCGCCGGGATCAGTGCGGCCCGCCGCCGCAATGACCGGAACCTCATGTTCTCACTCCTCGGGTGGACCGCCGTGGCGGCCCCCCGCCGAGCCGCCCGCGTCCACGCCTGTCGAAGACGTCCGGACAAGGTAGGACGCGGGGCGGGGCGGCACCACGAGGATCCGCGGCGTCGCGGGAACGCCCGCGTCCGCCGGAGAGGCTACCCGGCCTACGTCAGATCCCTCAGCACGGTCCCGAGGATCTGCAGCGCCCGGCCCGCTTCCTCTTCGGTGAAGACCAGGGGCGGACGGAAGCGCAGGGAGCGCGGTCCGCAGGCCAGCGCGGCCAGTCCTCGATCCCAGCACCCCTGCCGGATCCGGGCGCGGGTGTCGCCGTCGGGGAGGTCGACGGCCAGCAGGAGGCCCTTCCCCCGCACGTTGGTGATGATGGGGAAGTCGGCGGCGAGCTTCTCCAGCCCTGCCTTGAGGACGGTGCCCACGCGGGCGGCGTTGGCCACCAGGTCGTCTTCCTGGATGATCTGCAGGTAGCGGGCGCACCGAACCATGTCCACCAGGTTGCCGCCCCACGTGGAGTTGATGCGGCTGGAGACCTTGAAGACGTTCTTCTCCACCTCGTCCACGCGGCGCGTGCTCATGATACCGCACACCTGAGTCTTCTTGCCGAAGGCGATGATGTCCGGCGTGACCCCGGTCTGCTCGTACGCCCACAGGGTGCCGGAGGCGCCGACACCCGTCTGGACCTCGTCGAAGATGAGCATCGCCTCGAAGCGATCGGCGTACTCACGCAGCCGGGCGAAGAACTCCGGGCGGAAGTGATGGTCCCCTCCCTCGCACTGGATGGGCTCGATGAGGATGGCGGCGATGCCGTGGGGGTCCGCCGCGAACGCCGCCTCGATCTCGGCGGACGCCTGGGCCTCTTTGGCCGCCACGACCTCCTCGTCCATGGGGAAGTCGATGTAGGGGCTGGAGATCCGGGGCCAGTCGAACTTGGGGAAGTCGCGGGTCTTGGTGGGATCGGTGTTCGTCACCGACAGCGTGTAGCCGCTCCGGCCGTGGAAGGCATCCTTGAAATGGAGGATCTTGTCGGCGCCACCTTCGATGCCGGCCGCGCGGTTCTTCTGGGCCTTCCAGTCGAAGGCCACCTTCATGGCGTTCTCCACCGCCAGCGCCCCGCCGGCGACGAAGAAGAGGTAGCGGAAGTCGTCAGGGACGGCGATCTCCCGGAAAATCTTCACGAAGGCCGCGTACTGGCGCGAGTAGATGTCGCTGTTGGCGGGGTTGGCCAGGGCCGCGGTCATGAGGGTACGGCGGAAGCCCTCGTCCTCCATCTTGGGGTGGTTGTGCCCCACCGGAAGCGTGGCGAAGTAGCCGTAGCAGTCGAGGTATTCCTTGCCTTCCAGAGCGCCCACGATGACGGAGCCGTGGGACTTCTCGAGGTCGATGACGAGGTGGAAGCCGTCCACGAGGATGTTCTCCTTGAGGATGGGGAACACCTGGTCGGCGCTGACTTTGATCTCGGGCATGGTACTCTCCAGAGGGATGGGCTTCCGAACGGGCTCGGAAGGCCCCGGGGACCGGAAACGGGACGGTTTTCCGGCGGGCGCGGCGGCGTGCCGCGCGCCGGTCAGGCCCTCGGGAGATTGGGGGGCGCGAAGAGGCTCGGACGGGATTCCAGGGGACGAACAGGGGTCATGTCGATCAATCTAGAGCCCCCGGCAGGGGCCGTCTAATCGCGATCGATTCTCGCCCCGCCTACTCCGACCGGCTCACGTCAGCCCGGCTCGGCCCGCGTCGCCACCCCCGCGCCGGTCCATACTCCGACCGATCTACCCGCCGGCCCCCGTCAGCGCGTCCGCCTTCTTCCGCGCCTCCGCGACGATGGCGTCGGCCCGCTGGTTCGCTTCCTGCATGAGCGCGTCGGCCTTCTTGTTCGCCTCGGAACGGATGCGGTCCGCCACCGGCTTGGCCGCCAGCCGGGCGGCGGGATTCGTCGCCTTGGCCAGCACGTCGTTGGCCTGCCGGTCGGCTTCGGCCTTGATCTGGTCGGCGAGCTTCTGGGCCTCGGCGCGCACCTGGGCGGCCTGCTCCTCGGCGCCCGCGACGATGCTGTCGGCCTGCGCCCGGGCCCGGCGCCGCGCCTCCGCTTCCGTCGAGTCCACCTTCGCCCGCCCCTCGTCCAGGCGCTGCCCCACGGCGGCGTTCGCCGCCTCCTTCACCTGCGCGCCAGCCGACGCCGCGGCCTCGCCGAGGCCGACCTCCAGCGTCGGCGCCTTCACCGTACCGCCCACCGTCACCCCGAGCCGCACGGAGTCGGCGGCCTTCAGGTCCAGCCCCGCCTTGCCGGCCTTGGCCGCCAGTCCCTGGACGAGCTGCTCCGTAGCGGAGCCCAGCGCCGCCCGGGGAAGCGCCAGGTTGAGGGTGTAGCTCAGAGACTGGTCGATGCCGTTGGAGCCCTCGACGGACATGCCGAGGTTCCCCAGGGCCACACGGAACGGACGGACGTACAGCCGGCCGTCACGGATCGCGATGCTCGAGCGGAGCGCCTCCAGGGTCGGGTTGTTCAGCCGGGGAATGGACAGGCTGCTCGCCATCTTCTGCAGAAGCGGGAAGCTGTCGATGGAGATCCGGGACGTGTTCAGGAGCCCGCTTCCGTTGAGGGCGTCGAAGGCGGGCGTGAAGTCCTTGTTCAGGACGCCGCTCAGGTCCAGCTGCGTGGAGAAGGTCCCGCGGGCGTAGCGGGCGACGGGCGCCAGGGTGCGGACCGTGAGGAACGCCGACGACGCCCCGGCCACGTCCACGCTGTCCATCTTCAGGGCCACGTCGAACTTCGGGCGTGCCGGATCGTTGGTGTCGTACGTCCCGTTGAAGGCCATGCGGCCGCCCAGCGTCTTCAGGGCGAAGTCGTCCATGATCAGCTTCTGGTCCTTCACGGTGACCTTGCCGTGGGCGTCGGTCATCCGGAGAGGGCCGTAGGTGAGGCTGTCGATGGTGCCGTCGAGGGTGAGGTCGAGGAACGCGGGAACGGGGATGACCTCGAGCTCCGGATCCTTCGACTTCCACTCGTCCAGAACGAAGCGGCGGCTGGTGAAGGTGGCGCTCCCCTGCAGCGGATCCCTCCGCAGCACGAATCCCAGGAGGTTGTCCAGCCACCCATGGGCGCGGATGTCGCTGCTCCCGATGGTCGCGTCGAACGACCTCAGGTCCGCGCGTCGGGGCGTCAGATCCAGCGTCGCCTCCCGCACGTCCACCGGCTGGCGCAGCTCCGGCGAGCGCATGACGAGGTCCTTCGCCGCGATGCTCCCGCGGGCGTCGACGCGGTCGTAGCGGCCGGCGTCGACGTCGGAGAGACGGGCCCGCACCGAGGCGTCCGCCTCGATGACGCCAGCCAGCTCCTGGACCTGCCGGAGCTTCACCGTGCGCGCGGCGGCCCCCAGATCCAGCGTCCCTCGGACGCCGGCGGCCACGTCGGGATCGGACACCGGCGTGCGCAGTGTCATGGACGCGTCCAGCGGCTGGTCGCCGACGACCACGTGGAAGCGGTCAAGGCGCACCACCGTGCTGTCCGCGTCCCCCACGGGCTTGTCGACGGACAGGGCGAAAGCGATGTCCCGGGCGGGGAGCGGCAGGTCCGGGTACCGGAACATGCCGTTCGCCACCTCCGCCTTCAGCGAGAAGGCCGGGAGCGACACCTTGCCGAAGGTGCCCTGGATGCTCCCTTCCACGGTGAACGTGCCCGAGGTCTGGAGCGACGCGAAGTCGCTGGCGTACATCACCGGCACCAGGGAGAGCGCCTGACCGAAGTCCGTGCTCGGCGCGGAGAAGCGCACGTCCATGGAAACGCCGTCGGCCTGCTGCGTGGCTTCGCCGGAGAAAGCCAGCGCGAGGTCGTTGAGGCGCAGCTGGTTGTCCTTGAACACGAAGTGCTTCGCCGCCAGGTCGGCGTCCACGTCCGCGCGGAAATCCATGGCGACGCCGTCGAGATACGGAACGCCCGCGAAGCGCACCGTGGCCCGTTCGGCGTGGGCCGAGGTCGTCACCGTGGCGCGCTGGGCGGTGAGGTCGCCGGCGAGGGTGAAGCGCAGGCCTGCCAGCGAGGCCGCAAGCCCCGAATTCAGGTCTTCGAAGACGACGCGTCCGTCGGTCACCTCGAAGCCCTGGAGCTCGATGGCGAGGGCTTTCGATGCCTTGGG
>JAJDNI010000300.1 GCA_022340755.1 Gemmatimonadota bacterium | reverse complement strand
GGCGGTGGGCATGCGAAACGGAAGGGCCTGTAGCTCAGGTGGTTAGAGCGCACGCCTGATAAGCGTGAGGTCGGTAGTTCGAGTCTACCCAGGCCCATGGATGCAAATGATGGCCCCGCTGGATCTTCTGGGATCGGGCGGGGCTTTCGCCTAGTTGCGAACCGTTCTCGGGCGCTGCTCAAGACGCCCGAACTTGCGATGACCAGGAGGGCCCGCACCTTCTGCTGGGGAGCTGGATGGTGCGGGCGGAGGTGGTGGAGGCGGAGGGCCGAGTCGTGGTATGTGTGGCCGGAGAGGACGAATCCTCCCATGATCCACCATGGAGGAAGAGCAATGGGATCCATGCGGATGGCGGCCCTTATGCTGCTCCTGGCGGCAGCGGCGGCCGCCCAGGAAAGCCCCGATCCGGCCGCCGTGGCCGACCCGCGGCTCCGGGCCGAGCTCCTGGAGCGCCGGGATCAGGACCAGCGTCTGCGCAGGGAGTTGGTGCGCCAGATGAACTTGGAGGACGGCGTTAACCCCGCGCTCGGTGACTCCGTCGCGGCGCTGGACCGCCGGAATACGGCACGCATGAAGGAGATCCTGGCCACTCACGGATGGCCGGGCGAAGCGCTGGTGGGGGCGGACGGATCGCGGGCAGCGTGGGTCCTGGTGCAGCATGGCGACCAGGACCCGTCGTTCCAGAAGCTGGCGCTGGAACTCCTGGGAGCGGCCGTGGAGGCGGGACAGGCGTCGGGGCGGGACCTGGCCTTTCTCACCGACCGAGTGCGGACGCGCGACGGACGCCCGCAGGTCTACGGCACCCAGACCGAGGTGGTCGACTGCCGGCGCGTCCCCTACCCCATCGAAGACCCGGACGGCGTGGATCGACGCCGGGCCGCCGTGGGCCTCGGACCGCTCCAGGAGTACTTGGAGCTTCGCCGACGGCAACTGGGCGTGGGTCCAGGGTGCGGAGGCGGTGGGACATGAGCGCCGCATCGCAGGGCGTGACGGTCCTCCACGTCCACCCTCGCTTGCGTATGTCCAGGGCAGCGCCGCCCGGGTCAGGACATCATCCGGTTCGTGAGCTGTAGGGCGGCCGCTGCCGAGGGGGCGAGGAGCAGCGCGTCCACGACAACCGCGCCGACTACCGTCGCGAGACTCCGCCACCACGACGTGCCATACGTGCGGCGGATGGCGAACGGCAGGTAGACCACCGGCGCGAGGGCGAAGGCTCCCGCGAGGATCCGTCCCAGCAGGTGCGGTGGGAGGTACCAGACGGCCTGCGCCAGACTCGCCGTGACGAAGCCGAAAGCGTGCAGGTGCAGCGTGAACACGAGGTGCCGGGTGAACGTGGCGCGGGTGCGCCGAAGGAGCGCGGCGTACACGGCGGCGGGCTGCACCTGGATCATGCTCTGCCCGGCCGGCGTGGATACCGCCAGAGCCAGGAATGGGACGCTGGCCAGAAGGTAGACTCGCAGGGGTGGCAGGAAGCGGCGGCGGTGCCCCGCGAGGTACTCCACCGTGAGCCCACCGGGGCGCGTTAGGAGCGTCCGGAGGGTGCGCCAGGTGGACGAGTCGGCGCCGAGCACGTCCGATGCCATCTCGCGGAGTAGTTGGCTCGCCGGTGGCTCCGGGTCCCGGTGCTCTTGGCCGCACACGGCGCAATAACGCCCCGTGACCGGGTTACCGCATTCGAGGCACGTTGTCGGGTCCATGCCCGAGTATGCTGAGAGGCCCGCCGGCCCGCCAACCTCGACGAAGCCGTAGATTCCGTCATGCGCTACGAAGGCAAGGTCTACCGTCCGCCCTCCGAGGCCCGTTCGTACATCCTGCAGGCTACCATCGGCTGCTCCCACAACCTGTGCACATACTGCGACATGTATCGCGGTGTCGCCTTCAGGGAGCGGGACGAGGTCGAGGTGCTGGAGGATGTCCGGCAGGCCAGTCGACGCTACCCCGGCGTAGACAAGATCTTCGTCGCCGACGGCGACGCGTTGGTCATGGGCACGGAGCGGTGGCTGAGGCTCCTGGAGGCCGTGGGGGCGGCGTTCCCGCGGCTGCGCCAGGTATCCTGCTACGCTACGGCGGCCAACGTCCTCCAGAAGAGCGACGCCGAACTGCGCGAGCTCCGCCGGGCGGGCCTGTCCCTCCTCTACATCGGGCCCGAATCGGGAGACGACGTCACGCTGAAGCGCGTCGTCAAAGGGGGTACCTTCGAGGATCATGTCCGTGCTGCCGCCAAGGTGCGGGCGGCAGGCATGAAGCTCAGCGTCATCGTGCTCCTGGGCGCCGGAGGGGTGGAGCGAACCGTGGAGCACGCGAGGGAGACCGCGCGCCTGGTCACGGAGATGGATCCCGACTTCCTCGCCGCGCTCACGCTCACCGTCATACCAGGCACGCCCCTGCGGCGCATGATGGACAAGGGCCGCTTCGAGTTGCCGGACGTCAGAGGCCTACTGACGGAGTTGCGCACCATCGCCAACGAGGCTCGGCCCACCGACGCCCTCTTCAGGACCAATCACGCGTCGAACTACGTGCCCGTGGGCGGACGGCTGCCCCGGGATCGGGAGAGCATCGTCGCCACCATGGACGCCGCGCTGGCCGGTGAAATCCCGCTACGTCCGGAGTACGCCCGGGGGCTCTGAGACGGCGGGCCGGACGCCCGTCGGCGTGAGGTCGGTAATTCGAGTCTACCCAGGCCCATAGAAGGAAGACGAGGCCCTGCTTGGTCGTTGCTGACTCGGCGTGGGCTTTCGTGCAGCCCGCCTTGTTCGAGGCCTCCGGCCTCACCTTGGTGGAGGCCATGAGCTTGAGACTCCCGGTCCTCGTGACCCGCTACGGGGCCCCCTGGAGATCGCGGAGCACGGCGTGTCCGGCTTCCACCAGGCAGGGCTTCGTTGACGCGGGCACCTTCCCGGCGACCCCCGCGCGGCGGCTCAGAAGCGGTACCGCAGGCCGACCATGGGAAGGAACGGGAGCAGCTCCTCGCCCTGGTCGGTGCGTATGGTCTCCACGTTCTCCCCACCGAGGTAGTGCGCCCCGTATCCGAGGGACGCCCGGTTCGTACGGTTGTACACGTTGAAGAGATCCGCGTAGATCTCCAGCGTCCCTCCCCGCAGTTGGAAGGCCCGCGTTGCCCGCAGGTCCAATCTGTGGTACGCAGGCAGCCTCACGGCATCGAGGGGCCCGAACTCGCGCGACCAGAACACGGTGCTGTCGGCCTTGAGCGTCGCCTTGTAGGTCCACGGCGTTCCGGGCCATCCCGTGTGAAACGTCCAGGCGGCCGCGAAGTGCCAGCCGGCGCTGGGTTTGAACTCGAGCTCGAGGTCGACGGAGTGGCGCTGGTCCCTGCTCCGGGGCACCCACGGGTCTTCGAGGCAGGTCGGGCCGGCGGTGCACGGCGTGGTCTGCGGGAACTCGTCTTCGGCCTTGGCCAGGGCGAAGCCGGCGGACCAGTGCCAACGGGGCCCCGCCGGCCCCTCAAGGAAGAGCTCGATGCCCCGGGCCCGCCCCCGGTCGGGATCGATGCGCAGCCGGTCCCCCTGCTGCTCGGGAAAGGGATTCAGCTCCTGCTGCAGCCCGATGAACCTCGGCTGCTGGTCGGAGATCCTCCGGTCATAGGCCTCCAGGCGAGCATTCAGGCCACCGCCGAAGTCCCGCTCCAGGCCGAGAGCGAAGAGATCCGAGCGCTCGGACGGGGAATAGAGTGTCTGCCCGTCCCCCACCTGGAGCTCACCGATTCCCTGGGACTGGTAGTATCGCCCGGCACTCGCCTGCAGCGTGGTGTGGGATCCCAGGGCGATGGATGCCTGCATCCGGGGCGCGACATGGGCCTCGTCCGTCTGGGATACACGGTCGTACCGAACGCCCACCTCCCCGACGAGTCGCCCGCCGAGGCGCCCTCGGGCGGAGGCGTAGGTGGACACCCGATGCCCGTCGGGCTTCAACGCCACCTGTACCGTGTCGCGACGGAGCCTGGCCACACCGTCCACGCCCAGGACCGCGGTTCCGGTCGCCGCGTAGTAGTCGTAATCCGCCCACGTCTGGAGGACCTCCCCTCCCACTCGCAGGAGGAGGTTCTGGGACACTTCGAGGTCGATCTCCTCGCGGGCGCCGGTGAAGTCGAATGCGCGGCCGTCCCGCACCGCGATCTCCTCCGGCATGCCGATGGTGCCGAAGTCATCCACGTAGCCTTGCCGGAACCGTGAGAGCCGGCCCGCCCACACCTGCGCGCGCGAAGACGCCCTGTCGCGCAAACGGGCATCCCACGTCAGCCACCCGTAGGTGCTCCCCCAATCGGACTGGATGCGACCATCCTCGATGCCCGGACCGACGCTCACCGGACCCGTGCTTCCGCCTTCGACGTCGAGGTGGAAGTTGTCCCCCGCGCGCAGCACATGGACGGCCAGCAACTGTCCCGGGGTGGGCTGGTAGGTGACCTTGCCGAAGACGTCGTAGTACTGCGGCGACAATCTCTTGTCCGCGCCGACGAGTCTCATGAGCAGCCCGAGGGAGCCCTGGCGGGCGGAGATGAGCCAACTTCCCTTGTCGCCCGCGAAGCCACCCTCACGCATCGCGCCCAGGTGACTCAGGTTCAGCGTGGTCGTCGTGCGGGTGGGCCCTACGGGCGTCCTCGACTGCATGTCCAGCACACCGGCCCCGTAGTCGCCGTACTCCACGCCGAATCCGCCGGCCTTGAGCTCCACGCTCCGGAGCGCGGCCATGTCCACGATCCCGAAGGCCCCGTCGAAGTCCCCGAGGTGATAGGGCTCGTAGAGCTCCATCCCGTCGAGGCGCACCATGACCTCCCGGTCGAGGCTTCCCCGAACGCTCAACCGAGTCGAGATGTCGTGGGCCGTCACCCCCGGGAGCCTCTTGAGGGACCGGAACACGTCCTCCCCCAGCTGGGGCATGGCCTCCATCTCCCCTCGGGTGATGGTGCGCACGGTCCCCGGCGGGACCGACTCCAGGATTCCGTAGGTGCCCGGAGCCACGATGATCTCGGGGAGGGGTACCACGCCCCTGTGGAGCCGCACCACCAGGGAGACGGTGTCCCCCGCAGCCACCACCACGTCGGACCCCCATGCCTCCCATCCCATGCCGGTCACTTCCACGCGATGGCTCCCGGCGCTCACGCGCCGCAGGACGAAGCGGCCGGAGGCGTCGGTGAGCATCCCCTGGCCGGTGTCGAGGCGGACGGCGACGCTGGCCACGGGGGCTTCGTTCTCGGCGTCGACCATCCGTCCCATGACCACCCCCACCACGCCCACCTCCGCCTCCATGGAGTCCGGCACGATGAGCACCTGGGTGCGGGTGGCCCTGAACGTCAGGTCCGTGCCCTGCAGCAGGATCTCCAGTGCCTGGTGGAGCGTGCGGGTGGCACAGTCGCACGAGACGGTGACCCGCGGCAGCAGGTCCGGGCTGTACACCAGAGGCACCGCCGCGCTCTCCTGGAGGAGGCGGAGGGCCTCGCCGAGGGGCTTTGCGTCCACCTCCAGACGGGCCGGCCGGTCCAGGAGCGTCTGGCCCGACAGCGCCCCTGGACCGGCGAGCAGGAAGGCCACTATCATGCGCCTGCAGAAGCGGGCACGGCGGCGGCCCCTCGCCTCTCGGGCGTCACCACATCCATCGTCGATCATCGATCCGTTCCCCACGCCGCGGGAGTGTCCCGGTCTCCTTCGCCGGATCCGGAGGACCGTTCGAAGGAGCCTGCTTCTCACATGACACGTCCCGGGTGGCCGGGGGCTACCAACGAGGTCGGACGCTCCGTAGCCGGACCTCCTGGTAGCCGAGGCCCTCGAGCCGTTCAGGGATTCCGAACCGGCGCCGGGCCGTTGCGTCGAGGTTCCCCCCGGAAGGGTCGTACCGAACGTGGCACCGACAAGGGACTCCGGTCTTCCCCCCGATGCGCAGGTCGTCGAGGCTCTGCGCTCCGGCGACGCGCGAGCGCTGGAGATGCTGGTGC
>JAJDNI010000260.1 GCA_022340755.1 Gemmatimonadota bacterium | reverse complement strand
CCGAACTGCACCGCCAACACGCCTCGGGGGGAGAAGCCCGGATCGACGCGGCGCAGGTGCCAGAACGTCCGGACCATGAGGCCCGCGCCGGCGACCAGAAGCACCGCCAGGGCCACCTCGACCGCCACCAGGGTGCCCACGGTCCGGAGCGCTCCACGCCCCGCAGAGCCGCTTCGCCCGCCATCTTTGAGCGCTTCCTGAATATCCCCGCCGGCCGCTCGCAGGGCGGGTGCCAGGGCGAACAGGATCCCGCTGGCCAACGCCGCGACCACGGTGAACGCCACGATGCGCCAGTCCAGCGTGAGGGTCGTCGCCCCGCGGATGCCGATCGTCTGCTGATGCCCGAGCGCCTTGATTCCCATCCAGCCCAGGCCCAGGCCCAGCGCACCTCCCGTGAGGGAGAGCAGGATCCCCTCGGTGAGCATCTGTCGCGCCACTCGCAGCCGTCCGGCACCGACCGCGAAGCGGAGAGCGACCTCGCGGGCCCGGTCGCCTGACCGCACGAGCATGAGGTTCGCGACGTTGATGCACGCCAACAGGAGCAGGACCCCGACGGCACCCATGAGCACCAGCAGCGGGTAGCGGACGTCCATGGTCAGGAAGTCGCGGAGGGGCATCAAGCCGGCCCCCATGACCTTGTTGGTCTCGGGATACTCGCTCTGGAGCCGTCCCACGACGGTCTGGAGGGCTGCGTCGGCGCGAGCGATCGTCACGCCCGGCTTCAACCGGGCGACAGGCCTGACCCAGTGGGCCCGACGAAACCACACCGCCTGCCGGTTGCCGGGATCCCATCCCCACGGCGACCACATGTCGGCCTGGGGGTTCGGGAAATCGAAGCCCCGCGGCATGACGCCGACGATCTGCACCGAGGTGGATCCGAGCTTCAGGGTCCGGCCCACTACCTTCGGGTCCGCCCCGAAGTGCGAGACCCAGAAGTCGTGGCTCAAGACCACCACGTGATCGTTGCCGGCCCAGGTCTCGTCCCACCTGAACGTGCGGCCCAGGGCGGGCGGCACGCCCAGCACCGAGAAGAAGTTGCCCGTCACGCTGACCACGCCCCGGAGCTCGGGGACGCCATCGCGGACGAGGGTGACATGATCCACGAATTCGGAGTACGTGGCGATGTCCTCGAAGGCCCCCACCTGCTCGCGCCAGTCGAGGGCGTTGGCCGGTGCCGCCGTCTGGTGGACCCAACCGAAGTCCGGATTGGTCTCGTAGAGCATGACCAGACGGCTCGGGTCGGCGAAGGGGAGAGGCCGAAAGAGGAATGCGTTCGCCGCAGAGAAGATCGCCGTGTTCGCACCGATGCCGAGGGCCAGCACGGCGACCGCCGTCACCGTGAATCCGGGGTTTCTCCTCAGCGTGCGCATCGCGTAGCGGATATCCTGCCGTAGACTCTCGAGCATCGATGCCCTCCCCATTCTCGTCGTCCCCTCCCTTATCTCGCCCGTGGTACCACGCAGCCGTAGCCGGAGCACGACTTTCGTCATGCCCGCCACCTCTCGGAGCCCGAAGAGCACACGCCGCCGTCTCGACCCGTAGGCGTGCGCGCGCCGATGGTGGAGGTTCAGCAGCTCGGCGCCGTATCGCTTTCGGAACGCTTCCGGCGTCAGGCTCACCAGGAGCGCCAGAAGCCTACGGATCACGTGGCGCCCTCCGGGAGCAGGTTCTTCTCCCTGGCCGCCGCCACCAGGCCCGCCAACCTCGCCGACTCGCGCTCGGCGAGGGTCCGCCCTCGCGCGGTCAGCCGATAATACCGCCTGCGCGCGTCGTCGTCGGCTCCCGCAGGAGGCCGGGCGGCCTCGGCCACCAGCCCCTCCGCCTCCATCCGTTGGAGCGCGAGGTAGAGCGCCCCGCTGCTCGGCCCGGACGCCGCCCCCCCCCTGGCCTCGATCTCCTTGATGATGCCGTAGCCGTGCCGATCCTGGTCGGCGAGGGCGAGGAGAATCTGGTACGTGAGGGGCGTAAGGGCGGGCATGACGGGATCCTCCAGGGAGCATGCCGTGGCGGGGCACGTGGGTCCCCGCCGACAGCCATAGACGGCATGAGTACGGCACAAATATATTTGTCGCTTATATATATGCGTCATAGTCTCCCTGTCAACGGCCGGCTCTTGTGGCAATGGCTCCGACGCAGTACCGGGAGGGATGGACCAGCAGCTCGGCCTCTTCGACGACCAGCCCAGCGGGCTCCCTCCCCCGGTGGAGGCGGCGCTGGTTCCCCAGGAGCTGGCGGAGTTGGGCGCTCACCTCTCCTCGAGCCTGAGGCTCGGTACGTCGTCGTGGAGCTTCCCCGGGTGGGCCGGCATCGTCTACGACCGCCAGGCCGCCGAGCTCACGCTGGCCCGACACGGCCTCGCGGCGTACGCCTCGCATCCGCTGTTGCGCACGGTGGGCATCGACCGCACCTGGTACCGCCCGGTGTCCGCCGATGACCTGCGGGCGTACGCGGACGTGGTCCCCGAAGACTTCCGGTTCCTGGTCAAGGCCGACCGCCTGCTCACCTCGCCCACCGACCCCGGCGAGGGCACGTTCCGCGGCGCGAATCCCCGGTTCCTGGATCCCACCTACGCCATCGAGGAGGTGCTGGGACCCGTGAGCGAAGGCCTCGGACCGAAGGCGGGTCCAATCCTCTTCCAGTTCTCACCCATCCCACCCAACCTGGCGGGTGGTCCTGAAGCGTTCGCGGAGCGCCTCCACGGCTTCCTCGACGCCCTTCCCCCCGGGCTGCTGTACGCCGTGGAGCTGCGTACGCCGGCGCTCCTCACCTCCATCTATTCCCAGGCCCTCGAGGCCACGGGAGCAACCCACTGCTATGTGGTGCACCCCGCGATGTCGCCGCTGGAGGAGCAGCTCCGCGTGGTACGGCACTTCGAGCAGCCGGCCCTGGTGATGCGCTGGATGCTCCACGCGGGCCTGAAGTACGAGGTGGCGAAGGACCGCTACGCTCCCTTCGACCGCATCGTGGACACCGACGACGACTCCCTGGAGAGGATCGCGGTGGCGGCGCTCGATGCCCTCATCGCCGAGCGAGGCGTCTTCGTGGTGGCCAACAACAAGGCTGAAGGCTCCGCCCCGCTGTCCGTGTTCCGGCTCGCCCGCCGCATCGCGGCGTGGGATGGTCCTCGCGAGTCCACTACGGTGTGATCCGGGTCACGACCCCCGAGGCGAGCTCGAGGAGGTAAAGCCCGGCAGACTCCTCGGGACCGCGTACGAAGGCGATCCACCGCCCGTCGGGAGACGCCGTCGGGGCCCTCGCGTCGGGCACGACGAGCTCGGGAGAGGTCCCGTCGGGACGCCGCGCGAAGACGCTGTCGCGCAACGCGTAGTAGATCCGACCGTCTACGGCCCAGGTAGGCTCTTCTCCTTCGCCCAGCGTGCGCTCTCCTCCGTTCGCCAGCGTGACGACGTGGATGGAGCTACGCAGCCTGTCCCTGGCCGCGAAGGCGATGGCGCGGCCGTCGGGGGACCACGTCGGGTCGTGCTGCTCCTTTTCGGGAAGAGAGTCCGCCACCGTCCGGGCGTCGCTCCCGTCGGCGCGCATCAGGTACAGCCGGGGACCCTCGCCGTCCCGGTCGGATGTGAACGCGACGAGCCTTCCGTCGGGCGAATAGGCGGGCTCGCCGTCGTTCGAGGGGTTCCGGGTCAGGTTCTCCGGTCCGGTCCCGTCCGGCCGCACCCTGTAGACCTCCGAGTTCCCGTCGCGGCCGGTGGCGAATGCCACCCAGAGGCCGTCCGGCGACCATGTGGGATGGATGCCCTGCCCCGCGGTGAGGGGAAGACCGCGGGAGGGCGCCGGCAACGAGCCGTCCCGGGCCGGACCGAACAGGCCGTAGAGCCGGGCCCGTGGGCCCCGGTACCAAGCCACCGCGATGCGCCTGCCGTCCCGGGACCAAGCGGCATCAAGGACGGCGTCGCGCGGCGGCTGCGCCACGAGTGCGCTCGTGTCCTGGGCCTCCTCTCCCGACTGCTCGGCGGGCGCGCACGCCGCCGCGGCAACCGTGGCCATCATGACGGTCGTGCGCGCCCCCCACGCCATGATCAGCTTCCCCCGTCCACCTTGTGCAGGAAGTCCCTCACCACCTTCACCATGTCGGTGGGGTTGTCCCAGGTAGTGATGTGGGCAGCCCCGGGGATCACCGCGAGCTGCGAGCCCGGCGTGAGGTCCGCGAAGCGCCGGACGATGTCGGGGTTCGCCTCGTCGAACTCGCCCACGGTGTACAGCACAGGCACCTTCACCTGGGGCAGGAAGGACGTGGCGTCGTACGACTTCAGCGTGCCGGTGATGGTGAACTCGCTGGGACCCTGCATGTAGTCGTAGATGCCCATGTTCACCGTCGCCATCGTGCTGTCCAGGTCCGCCTCCACCGGGTGCCGCCAGACATACCGCCCGTAGAACTCACCCATGGCGTTCTGGTAGGCGTCGGACTCGTAGTCGTCGTTCTCCTCGGCGACCTTGATGGCCTGCTGCGCCGAGTCGGAAAGCGTCTTCACCAACGCCCTCGCATTCTCCTCCCAGGCCGGGATGTCCAGCGCCGGACTGGCCAGGACCATGCTCACCACGTGCTCGGGGTGGGCACGGTAGTACTCCAGAGCGAGAATGGTGCCCCAGGAGTGGCCGAGCAGATCCACCCGATCGTACCCGAGGTGCGAGCGCAGGGAGTCGAGCTCGGCAACGAAGTGCGGAATGGTGAACATCGTGGTGTCGGAGAGGTCGCTGGACTTCCCTCCACCGAGCTGGTCGTACCGCACAACCGTCCGATCCGTACCCAGCGCCTCGAGGGGCTTGAGATAGTAGCTGGAATACCCCGGACCCCCGTGGAGGAGGATCACCGGCGTGCCCGCGCCGTCACCCACCACGTAGTACCAGATCTCTCCGCCCGGAACCGCCAGCCGTCCCTCCTGGCCCGCGGGGGCCATGGTCTCGGCGGCCTGGGTGCCGGCCGTGCCGGCCTGGGGAGTCCCACCCCTGTCGCCACAGGCGGTCAGGGTCGCCGCGAGCGCCACCAGTGCCAAGTGTCTCTTCATGAGCGAAAGCCTCGAGGGGGGTGAGCCGACCATCGGTACGACGGTCACGCTAGGGAAATCGGTTCCTGAACGCCATGTTCCGGCACGCTTGCGCCGTTCAAGCCGGGCGCGGGGGCCCGCACCCGGGAGCACAACGAGAATCCCCCCGCCGGCGTCGCCGGCGGGGGGATTCTCCCTCCGTGGGGATCCCGCGTGACCGATCAGTTCACGCGGACGTTGGCGATCCGGGCCTCATTGTTGGTGTCCATCACTCTGAGCATCATAATGGAGCCCTTCTTCGCGCCGGACAGCACGCCCGTGAAGTCGCTCACGTCCGTGATCTTGTGTCCGTTGGCTTCGGTGATCACGTCACCGGGCTGCAGGCCCGCGCGCGCCCCCGGCCCCATGGGGTCCACCCGGACCACCAGGGCGCCGTGGGTGTCCACGCCCATCTGACGGGCGGCGTTCGAGCCGGGGTCGGCGAGCCCGAGGCCCAGGCGGCCCGCGTCCGCCGCTGACCGGTTGGCCGTCGGCTTGGACTCGTGGAAGGGCACCTCGGACAGCTTGACGCCGACGTCGTGCTGGGAGCCGTCCCGGTAGTACGACACCGTCACCTTGTCGCCCGGCTTATGCTCGGCCACGAGGCTCTGCAGCTTGCCGGGGCGGCTCACCGACTCGCCGTTGAGGGCGACGATGACGTCACCGGACTTCAGCTTGCCGTTGGCGGGGCTGTCTTCCGTGACTGACTGAACCAGCACGCCGGACACCGACGGGAGCTTGTAGACCTGTGCGTCCTCCGGCGTTACGCCGGTGACCATCACGCCCAGGCGGGCGCGGTGGACCTCACCGTCCGTCATGAGCTGATGCGCCACGCTGTTCACCAGGTCCGACGGGATGGCGAAGCCGTAGCCCTGGTAGTATCCGCTGGTGCTGGCGATGGCGGAGTTGACACCCACCACGTTTCCGTTGATGTCCACCAAGGGGCCACCGGAGTTGCCGGGGTTGATGACCGCGTCGGTCTGGAGGTAGTCCTCGATGGCGTACCCGGCCATGGCCTGGCCGTATTTCGGGTTCTGGGCGAGCGACTGATTCAACAGCTGGAGGGGACGCCCCTTCGCGCTGATGATGCCGGTGGTGACCGAGTAGTCCAGAGGACCGGAGTCCCCGATGCCGGGGTTCCCCACCGCCATGACGAGCTCGCCCACTTGGACGGCGTCGCTGCTGCCGAAGGAAAGGGTCGGCAGATCGTGGCCGTCGATCTTCACCACGGCGACATCCGTGGTCGGGTCACGACCCACGACCTTGCCTGGCATCGAACGCCCGTCGTGCAGCCAGACGGTGATCTCGTCGGCGTCCGCTACGACGTGGTTGTTGGTGACGATCGTGCCGTCGGGGGTGATAATGAAGCCGGTTCCACCCGCATACTCATACGGCTTGGGCTGGGGCTGCGCCTGCGGCTGCTGCCCGTCCGGAAACCCGAAGAAGCGGAAGAAACCCTGTGGAATACCCTGCCCCTGGGCGACGTTCGCGTCCGGCTTGCGCACCTCGATGCGCACCACGGCGGGCGTGACGCGCTTCGCGAGGTTTACGAAGGCCGACGAGAGTGTGGCCGCCGAGATGTTCGACACAGGGGTGTCGGTGGGCGAGTTGACCACCGGCGCTGGGGGAGTCGTGGCGGGAGGAGCGTGATGCAGCTCCCGGGGGAGCGTCGCCGCGCCGGCGCCCAGTAACGTGGTCAGGACGAGAGGGAGAAGGTGGACCTTTCCCAGCCTGTTGCCAGTCATAAGATGCCTCCATCGTTGGGCGGCCGCGCCGCCTTGCTGATCGTATTGAGCGGTCCGTGGGGACCGAGTCCGGCACATCTGTTGAACTATGGGTAAGCAACCCGCATGCCATTCGCTAAATTGATGCGATACAACGGTTTATGAGGACCTAAGAAGTGGTGGAGATGAACCAGAGTGGCCGATTTCAGCCACCCGTGCCCCATCGCGAGGCCTTGCAGGGGGGAGAAAAGCCATGACCACCAAACCCGCCACCGGCCTCCGCAGGGCCCTCGCCTATCCGGGCATGGTCCTCACGGCCATGCTGGCGCTGAGCCTCGCCTTCGCCGTGGGTGCCCCGCTGGTGCTGGCCTCCCGTAACCTGTCCAGGCTCTCCCTGGTGGACGACGAGTTGGTGGCGACGGCGAAGCTGCAGGGTCTGACCCTGCAGCTGCAGGGCTCCATGGTATCGGATTTCGGCGGCGACATCACCGCGAACTTTCTGATGGTAGACGCCCTCCGGCAGGCACTCGATCAGCTCGATTCGATGGAGTTGCCCATGGATCCCCAGACGCGTGACCAGCTCCAGCAGCTTCGGTTGATCCTCAGTCGCTCCGGAACGGTCCCCTCACAGCTACTGGGGAGCGGGCTACAGCTGATCCAGAACGTCGCCGCCGCACGCTACGGGGCCCAGGAGGCGTTGCTCAGGGGGATTCGCGCAGACGCCGCCAACGAGCGCCGTCTGGCGCTGTGGAGCGTCGCCGTGCTGGCGCTCCTGTTGGCGTTCGGAGCCTTCTGGGTACGCCGTAGGCTCGTGCGGCCCCTGGGGGAGATGACCGAGCTCCTCGGCCGCGTGGCCACGGGAAACAGGGAGCCGGTGGCTGAGGCGGAGCGCCACCCCCTCATGGCGCCGGTATTCGACAGCTACAACGGATTGGTGGAGCGACTGCGCGAGCTCGAGCGGGAGCACCAGGACCGCGAGGCTTCGCTGGAGAGCGAGGTGGACCGGGCCTCGAGGGCGCTGCTGGAGCAGCATCGCACCCTGGCGGATGCCGAGCGCCTCGCCGTGGTGGGCGCTACGGCGGCGGGGCTGGCCCACGACCTGCGCAACCCCCTGGCCGGGGTCCTCGTGGGCCTCGGTAACCTGAAGGCGGAGACGGAGGATGAGGACACCGGCGGCAGGCTGGATCTCCTCAGCTCCGAGGTGCGTCGGGTCGTGGATCTCCTGAACTCCTATCTCGCCTCGGCCCGGCATACGCCGGAGCCCTCGCGCCCCACCGACGTCGGACGCCTGGTCAACGAGCTGGTGGCGCTTCTGGGCAGACGAACCCTCGAGGGTGTGAAGCTCGGCGCGCAGGCCGAGGAAGGACTCGTATGCGAGCTGCCCCGGGACCGCGTGCGGCAGACGCTCCTCAACCTCATCCTCAACGGCGTGGAGGCCGTCCAGGGGGTGGGAACCTCGGTGGTGGTGCGGGCGGCGCACGAGGACGACTGGCTCACCCTCACGGTGAGCGATGACGGGCCGGGCTTCCCCCCGGGCTTCACGGCTGACACCATACGACCGTTCGCCAGCGCTCGTTCGGGTGGGACGGGACTCGGGCTCGCGACGGTTCGTCGCACGGTCCAGGACCTGGGCGGCACGCTCGAGCTGTCCAACCAGGAGAGCGGTGGCGCTCGTGTGGTGATTCGCATCCCATGGAGGGCCGCGTGAGCGATACGCTGTTACTCGTGGAGGACGAGGCCGTCCTCCGCGGAGAGATGGGACGACACTTCACCCGGCAAGGATGGGACCTCCTTCAGGCGGCGACCCTCGCCGAGGCGCGCCGTGTGCTGGCGGGAGAAGGCCCCGCGCCCCTCGTGGTGCTGTGCGACATGACGCTGCCCGACGGCAATGCCCTCGATCTGCTCGAGGAGGTGCGCGCCGGGGCGGGCACCCGCGCCGAGTGGATCATCCTGACCGGCTACGGGACCGTGGCAGACTCGGTCCGGGCGCTGAAGCTGGGTGCCTTCGAGTTCCTCGAGAAGCCTTGCCCCATGGAGCGGCTCGATCTCGTGGTGTCGGGCGCCGCGCGCAGCGCGCGGGCCCAACGGAGAGTCGCGGAGTCGGCGGCACGCAACCACGAGCGATTCGGACTAGACGCGTGGGTGGGAGACAGCCCGGCCACGGTCCGTGTCCGAGAGGAGGTGAAGCGCCTCGCCACGGTGCCCATCGGCACGGTGGTCATCGGTGGCGAGACCGGCGCAGGGAAGGGGTTGGTCGCGCGTATCCTGCACTATACGGGCGTTCGCGGCGATGGGCCGCTGGTGGAGGTGAACTGCGCCGCCCTTCCCAAGGAGCTCATGGAGTCCGAGCTGTTCGGCCACGAGGCCGGCGCCTTCACCGGCGCGCGCGGCCGCCATCGCGGCTACCTCGAGCAGGCACACGGCGGCACGCTCTTCCTGGACGAGATCGGCGAGTTGGAGTCGCCCTTGCAGGCCAAGCTCCTCAAGGCGTTGGAAGACCACCGGTTCCGCCGGGTGGGAGGCGAGAAGGAAGTGGTGGTGGACGTCCAGGTGTTCGCGGCCAGCAACAGTGACGTCGACTCGCTCGTGTCGGAAGGACGCCTGCGGGAGGACCTTTTCCATCGCCTGTCGCTCTTCCGCCTGGAGGTACCTCCTCTCCGGGAGCGCCTCGAGGATCTGGAGCCCCTGGTGTACCGATTCATTGCGGACTCCAATGCGCGGTCCGGAAAGGACGTGCGCGTGGTCCCGGGGTCGGTGTGGCGGCGCCTGCAGGGCTACGCCTGGCCGGGGAACGTGCGGGAGCTGCGCAACGTCATCGAGAGGAGCGTGCTCCTGTCGGACGGGCCGGTCCTTCCCGGGAGATGGCTGCAGGTGCCTCAGGACGGCGGCGGACCGGCGCCGGCAGAACACCGGCCGGCGGATCCCTCGGAGGAGGACGACACCGTCGTCTCGTTCCATCTCGATGGTCGGGAGACCCTGGACCAGTTGGAGGAGCGCATCCTGCGGCGGGCATTGGAGCTGTCGCGCGGCAACGTGTCGGCGGCCGCCAGACGCCTGGGCGTCAGCCGTCAGACGCTACGGTACCGCATCGAGAAGCACGGACTGGCCGAGGGTACCGAGGAAGAGGAGTGAGCGCCCGGACACCTCAGCCCCCGCGCAGCTCCGACACGAGGCCGGTGGCGGCCCTACCCAGGTTCGTAGCTCCCGACTGGTAGTTGCGGAGGAGGACCACGCCGATCCTCGCGTCGGGGTCGAACGCGATGTACGCGGTGTATCCGGCCACGGATCCTCCGTGTCCCGCGATCTCCCGGCCGGTGGAGTCCACCTCGACGGAGAGGCCCAGCCCGTAGCCCCGCCCGGGGTGCTCGGGCGTCTGCACCCGGAGCATCTCCCGGCGGCTCGCGTCGGAGAGGATGCGGAGGCCCGGAACGCCGGAGAGCGCCCCCATGAGGCGCCCGAGGTCCGCGAGAGTGGTGTACACGCCTCCGTTGGGCACCTTGTACCCCCGTCCCGCGTGCTCCCGGGCGGGGACCTCCGAGTCGATGGTGCCGTCGCGCCGGTTCACATATCCCGCCGCCAGGCGCGGCGCCAGCGTCGAGTCCACCACGAAAGTGGATGCGGTCATGCCCAAGGGGCGGAAGACCTCGTCCCCCACCAGGTCGATGAAGGGCCGTCCCGCCGCCCTCGAGACGGCGAGGCCGAGAATGCCGAAGCCGATGTTGGAGTACTGGTAGCGCATCCCCGGAACCGTGTCGAAACGGGTCTTCGGAATGGAGGCGAGGACCTTCTGCTCCCACCCGGAGATGGGGCCGGAAGCGGCGTCCTTCAACACCGGCTCCCGGACGATGCCGGCGGTGTGACTCCCGAGGAGGCGGAAGGTCACCGGTGGCGCTCCCGGGCGTGGGTCGGCGATCTCCCGGATCTCCGGGAGATAGCGCGACACCGGATCGTCCAGGGAGAGAACGCCCTGGTCCACGAGACGCATCATCAGCGTGGCGGTGACCGTCTTGGAGATGGAGCCCACCCTGGAGATGGACGCCGTCCCCATGGGCAGATGCCGGTCCCGGTCCGCCCACCCGAACGCCCGGGCCCATACCAGGTCCCCGTCCACCACGACGCCGGCCGCGACCCCGCCGACGTCGTCGACGGCGACGTTTGCCTGGAGGGTGTCGGCGAAGCGCTGGAGGACGGCGTCCCAGGACGGCTTCGGAGCAAGGATCTGCGCCGCGCCGGTGTGCGCCTGCCCGAGGAGGACCGCGAGCAGAACGGCCCCGCGGAGCGCGCCCACCCCGGGCCGATGCCGGAGCCCCGTCATGCGGCGCGTCATCGGTCGCCGCTGATGATGCCTCCGAGGATGCTCGCCCCCAGCCCCGCCACGCCGGTTCTCTCACCCACCTGATGGTGCTGAAGCGTCACGCGGGACGCCTGCACGATGCGATCCGCCATGCGCGAGAGCGGGAGGCTTTGCAGATAGACCTCGCCGGGACCCGCGAGGGTGGCCACGAAGAGGCCCTCGCCTCCGAACATCGCGTTCTTGAAGCCCCCGACGAACTGGATGTCGTACGTAACGCCCTTGCTGAAGCCCACGATGCACCCGGTGTCGACGCGAAGGCGCTGGCCCGGCATGAGGCGCTTCTGGACGAGCGTGCCCCCCGCGTGGACGAAGACCAGGCCGTCCCCTTCCAGCCGCTGGAGGATGAAGCCTTCTCCACCGAAGAGCCCTGCGCCCAAGCGCTTCGTGAAGGCCACCTCGATCTCGACGCCCTGGGCGGCGCACAGGAAGGCGTCCTTCTGGCAGATGAACTGCCCGTCGAAGGAGCGCAGATCGATGGGGATGATCTTGCCCGGGTACGGCGCCGCGAAGGCGACCTTCCCCTGCCCGCTCCCCTGGTAGGTGAAGTTGGTGATGAAGAACGACGCCCCCGTCACCATGCGCTTGAAGCCCTTGAAGACGCCACCTCCGGTGTTGGTCTGCATGTCGATGCCGTCTTCCATGTACATCATGGCGCCGGCCTCGGCGCGGACCGCTTCACCGTGGTCCAGGGCGACCTCCACCAACTGCATGTCGTCGCCGAGGATCTCGTAGTCGATCACGTCAGCCATCGGTCTTCTCCTTGTCCTTCGGGGCAGTGAGGAGGCGGTCGGTGAAGTCCTGGCGCTCCTCCAGGAGCTGCAGGCGCGCGTTCATGGTCTCCACCAGGTCGCGGACCTGGTGCACTTCCCCTTCCAGCCCGGCCTGCTTGTCCCGGGCGTAGAGCTCAAGCAGGTCGCCGATACGCTTGGCGATGGGGCGCAGCACCATGACGCCGCCGACGGTGAGGATGAGCACCACGCCCACGATCATTGGGGCGATCTCCGCCCAGTCCAGTGGCATTGCCTCTAGCCTCCGAAAGGGTTGATGCGGGATCCGTCATCGCCCGGGCGGACGGTCGTCGCTCGGGCCGACGGTTGCCGGTCCAAGGTTGGGCATGGTGGCGATGCGGGCAATCGTCACGTGGTGGTTCCAGTGCCGCCGGTGTCATCCAAAGGCTTGGAGGAGGGCCCCTCGGGCAGCCCGGGTCGGGGCTCCCGCCGCCCGGAGAGGAGCTTGTCGGTGAAGTCCTGGCGTTCCTCGAGGAAGCGCACTCGCTCCTCGAGGGCTTCGATGCGCTCCCGGCTTTCGCCGTCCATCGCCTGCTTGTGCCCTTCGCTCCGGGCCCGGACGATCTCGGTCGCGGCGCGAGAGAGGGGCTTGATCACGATGGAGATCGCGAGGGCCAAAAAGAGGATCTCCAATCCACCCATGGGATACATCCGGCTCCATCCGCGAAAGTAGGGACGACATGTCGCTGCTACACTACGGAGATAGGGCGGCGGAAGTTCATGTCCGCCCCCGCGGCCGGACGGAAGCGCGATGCCCGAGCACGCCGGTCAGTCGTCCTTGAGGATCCTCCGGGGCGGATCGTCGAGGTCGTCGAACTGACCACCTTTCACCGCACGAAGAAACAACCAGAGAAACACCCCCGCCAGGCCGACGGCCACCGGAATCAAGAAGACCAGCGAGTTCATGGCGCTCCTCCTGCCCTTCGACCGTCGCTCGGCGCCGATCGCTCCCCCGCGGCGTGACGCGGCGTCTTCTCATCGCCCCGGATCTCGGCCCGCCGGACGCGTGCCTCCACCCGGGAGGAACCCCAGACCACCATCGCGCTGGAGAGCGGCATGAGGACCGCCGCCACCAGCGGATTGACCAACCCGGCCGCCGCCGCACCCACAGCCAGGACGTTGTACACGACGGAGCGCACCTGGTTGGCCCGGATGGCGGCGCGGCCCGCCCTCGACGCCTGGATGCCCGTGACCAGGGGGCCGATGGATCCCGCCGCCAGGACGCCGTCGGCGGTGAGGATGCTCGACGCCGCGCCGCTCCCCATGGCCACGCCGACATCCGCCGCGGCCAGCGCCGGCCCGTCGTTCAGGCCGTCGCCGGCGAACAGGACCCTGTGTCCTTCGTCCCGCCGATCGCGCACCCACCGGGCCTTGGCCTCGGGGTCCAGGCGCGCGTACACGTCCGTGATCCCCGAGCCTCGCCCGATCCGCTCGGCGGACTCCGCGTGGTCACCGGTGAGAAGAGCCACCCGGACACCGAGGTCGCGGAGGCGGGCAACCGCGTCCGCGGAGTCCGCTCGCACCGAGTCGCCCAGGCGGATGAGGCCATGATGTCCCTCGCCACCCTCCAGCACCACCACCCCGGCGCCACCGCTTCGGAGTCTCCAGGGGACGGCGTCCACCCGCCCGGAGATGCCGACCCCGGCCTTCTCCCGAACGTCGGTGGCGGCCGGGAGCGGAATGCCCCTCTCCGCAGCCTCCCGGACGATCGCCAGCGCCACGGGATGCCGGCTGTATCGCTCCAGGCCCGCCGCCACGCGGAGGTCGTAGTCGCCGGCGGCAACCACGGCCAGGCTCCCGGCGGTGACGGTCCCGGTCTTGTCCAGGGCCACCACGTCGACGTCCGTCAGCTCGAGGAGCGCGTCCGCCGAACGAAACAGGAGCCCCCGCCGCGCGGCGGCACCCAAACCGGCCGCCGCCGCCAGGGGCCGGGACAGAGCCAGGGCGCAGGGACACGCCACCACGAGAACGGCGACGGAAGCCAGCAGCGCTGCCCCCACCCCTCCGGCCCACCACCAGTACAGAAACGTTCCTCCGGCCGTCACCAGCGTGCCGGCGGTAAACCACGGAGCGATGCGGTCGGTGGACGAGGGGCGGGCGCCCCGATCCGCCGCGGCACGCAGCTCCTCGGCCATTCGGTGGATCACCGTCTCTTCGGCTGCCTCGGTGACCTCGACGGTGAGGGCACCGTCCACCAGGACGGTGCCGGCCCACACCCGGTCTCCCGGCCCCACCGCAACCGGGGCTGCCTCGCCGGTGAGGAGCGCCACGCGCACGGATCCCTCCCCCGCGGTGACCACGCCGTCGGCGGGAAGCTCCTCGCCGGCTCCCACTGCGAGGCGGTCACCGGTCGACAGCTCGCCGGACGCGACGGTCTCCACCGACTCGGAGGTGATCCGGCGGGCTGTCGCGGGCACCGTGGCCGCCAGCGTCACCGCCGCCTCCGAGGCCCGCCGGCGTCCCCGCGATTCCAACACCCGACCGGCGAGGAGGAGGGCCACCAGCATGGTCATGGAGTCGAGGTACGTGTCCGCACCGGTCAGCGTGCCCACCAGACCCTGCCCATAGAGGACCGCCACGGCGAGGGCGATGGGCACGTCCATGTGGAGCACGCCGTTGCGCAGCCCGGCCCATGCACCGGCGAAGAAGGGCGCCGCACACCAGAGCGCCACGGGCGTGGCGAGCACCAACGACAGCCACCGGAAGAGCGCAACGAACCGGGCCTCCATCCCGCCCAGCCACCCAGCGTAGAGGGCCGCGGCGAACATCATCACGTTGGCCGCTGCAAAAGACGCCACGCCGAGACGAAGGAGGAGGTCCCTGTCGGGGCGCGCTTCTTCGCCCAGAAGCCGAGGGCGGTATCCCAGCGCGGCGATCCTGCCCGCCAGCTCCCCCAGGCGCACCTTGTCCGGTCGCCACCGCAGGGTGGCGCGCCCCGTGGCGTAGCTTACCGTGGCCTCCTCCACCCCGACGGTCCGCTGCAGCACGTTCTCCGCCACCCACACACACGAGGCACATCGGAGGCCGTCGATGGCGAGGCGCAGCTCGCACGCGCCGTCCGCGCCGGGCTCCACCGGAAGGGCGTCCCAACCCCCGGGAAGGGCCTCGGGACGCGGAGCAAAGGTCTCTCGCTCGGCGTAGTACCGTTCCAGCCCGGCGCCGCGAATGATGGCGTACGCCATCTCGCAGCCGGCACAGCAGAAGGCGTCCTCGGGACCCTCCACCGCGGTTCCGCAATGGGGACACCGGGACACCGAGGGAGGAGCTTGCGCGACCTCGTCCGGGGTCCGCGCGCCCTCTCCCCGGAGCGGTGGGGATCGACGGGAGGGCATCCGGGTCACGGCTCGCTAGCGATTCCCCTGCACGTAGGAGGGTGCCACGTCGTCGGCGCCCTTCACGGCGATGTAGATGAAGAGCGCGTTCACCAGCACGACCAGGGCCAGGCCCACGGCGATGGCCAGGGGCCAGATCGCACTCCGGTCCAGGGTCAGCCTACGCGGCGGGGCCTCCCCTTGCTCGATGGACATCTCACTCGTCGCCCCCGACGCGCGCGTCGGTCTTGAAGGTCATGGGCAGGAGCAGCTCGGCGCTCGGCGAGTCCACCTTGACCGTGAACGGAATGGTCCGCTTCAGCGAGCTCCCGTTGCGCAGCCGCACCACCATGGGAACCGTGCGGCTCTCCTCCGGCGCGAGGGTGACCTCGGGGATTACGACCTCGGCTCCCTCGAGCCCTTGCACGGCTACCCGGTAGGGCACCGGCCCGGAGCTTTCGGCGTTGTTGGTGATCTTCACGAGGTACGTGTTGCGCACGTACCCGTCCGCATCCACGGTGAAGAGCGAGCCCGGCGCCCGGTTCACGGTCGCCTCGAAAGGGACCCGCCCCAGCAGGAGAACGACCGAGGCGGCGGTCAGCGCGGTCAGCAAGCCTCCGTACACCAGCGTGCGGGGACGGAAGGGACGTGGGTTCCGCCCCTCGTCCACCGCGATGGAGCTGTACCGCACGAGGGTGGGCTGCTCGAAGCGGCCCATCACGCTCTCGCACGCGTCCACACACCGGGCGCACTGGATGCACTCGAGCTGGAAGCCCTCTCGAATGTCGATCCCCTGCGGACACACCACCACGCACTTTCGGCACGCGATGCATCCCCCCTCCGGGCCCCGTTTCGTGCCCCGCGGCTCGCCCCGTTCGGTGTCGTACGAGATGAGCAAGGTCTCGTCGTCGGTGAGCGCGCTCTGGAACCGGGCGTACGGGCACAGATAGATGCAGAACTGTTCCCGGAACCACGTGAAGTCCAGGTACCAGAAGGCCGTGAACACCGCCACGAACGCGTAGGACGTGGCGCTGGCCCGCCCGGTCCAGAGCGGGCGGGCGCCCGCGAACAGGCTGGTCATGGCCATCCCGAGCAGGAACGACACGCCCAGGAACAGGCCCCACTTGGCGACCTTGCGCCACGCCTTGTCCCAGCTCAGCGGACCGGCGTCGCGTCGCTTCCGCCGCGTGCGATCCCCCTCGATCCAGATCTCCAGCGGACGAATCCAACTCTCCAGGAAGACCGTCTGCGGGCACGCGTAGCCGCACCAGATCCGACCGAAGATCGCGGTGAAGAAGAAGAGGGAGAACGCCAGGAAGAGGAGGAGCAGGACCAGGAAGATCGTGTCGGACGGAGTGAAGATGGCCCCCACGAGATGGAGGCGCCGGTGCGGCAAGTCGATGAGCAGGAGGGGCTGCCCCCCTACCGTGATCCACGGGGCCACGAAGAGGGCGACGTGCAGGAGCAGGAACGTCCACCGCCGCAGGGTGGTGAACGTTCCGCGGATGGACTGCGGGTAGACCCACTCCCGCGTTCCGCTCATGCCGGGGAGGATCGAGAGCGACACGCTCCTAGGCCTCCCCGTTCGGTGGTGCCGTCGCCCCGGCGCTGCCGGGCCCGCCTCCCGTGCCCGCGGTCGAATCGGAGTCTGCGCCTCCCGCGCCCTTCGCCGTGTCCGGCGGTGCCATGATCGCCGAGATGGGACGCCCCGTGGCCTCACTGTTCTTGGTGATCACGTACGCCGCAACGTCACGGACCTGCTCCGGCGGTAGCATCGTCCCCCAGGGTGGCATCCCCTTGTCCAGCACGCCGTTGGCAATGGTGTGCAGGATCTCCGCCCCCTGGCCTCCATGAATCCACTCGTCGTCGATGAGCGACGGCCCGATGACGCCCTTCATGTCGGCTCCGTGGCACGGCACGCAGTTCTTGGCGAAGACATCGGCCCCGCGGGTCACCTCGTCGGGAGTGATGGTGAAGGTCGAGGAGGTCACCGGGGACGGGGCGGGCCAGCGGACTGCCGCCGCCGCCATCTCATCCTGGAGCTGCTTCACCTCCGATCGGTGCGCAATCACATGGTACCACAGTCCGTACCCCACCGCCCACACGATGGTGAACCAGAACAGGCCTACCCACCAATCGGGAAGAGGGTTGTCGTACTCCTCGATGCCGTCGGCCTCGTCGGCATGACCGAGCAGGCGGTTCGTCTCCTTGCTCATCCTTCATCTCCGTCGCCGAGGGGCATCTTCGCCACTTCGTCCAGCATGTCCTTGTGCCGCGGCGTGTAGGCCCACCACGCCCACCACAGGAAGATCGCGATGAAAACCACGGTCATGATACCGAGGATCCATCCCGCCTCCACGGACCCGGCGGCCTCTTCGAGGAGGGGGTTCATTGGCCACCTCCGGTCGCCGAAGGGGTCCCCTGCGCGGGAGCCGGTGCCGCCTCGCTGGTCTGGGCCGCCTGTTGCGCGAAGTGCTTCTTGCCCTCGGTTCCCAGACGCTGGAGGAACGCGATCAAGGCGATGATCTCGTCGTCGGGCGCCACCTGGATGCTCGTGGTGGCGAGGCTCGCCACGATCTTGTCCGCCTGCGCCTCGAGGGCCGCCGCAACGGACGCATCGTCCGTCGCGGTGTACGGCGTGCCGGCTGTGGCCAGCGCCCGTACTGACTTCGCGACGTCCGCGGGATCGTATTTCTGCCTGTAGAGCCACGGGTACGTGGGCATGATGGACCCCGGCGACGTCGATCGCGGATCCCTCATGTGCTCGAAGTGCCACGCGTCCGGATACTTGCCGCCCACCCGCTGCAGGTCCGGCCCCAGGCGTCGGGACCCCAGCAGGAAGGGTCGGTCGTACTGGTACTCCGCCGCGCGCGTCCACTCTCCGTAGCGGAGCATCTCCGAGCGCATGGGCCTGATCATCTGGGAGTGGCACAGGTAGCACCCCTCCCGGATGTAGATGTCACGACCCGCCACTTCCAGTGGCGTGTAGGGCGTGACCCAGTCGGCACGCTGCCACGACAACGAGGTCGTGCTGAACATGGGGGCGATCTCCACCAGCGCCCCGATGGAGATGGCCACCGTGGTGGCGATGGCGAAGAGGGCACCGTTGCCCTCCAGGACCCTCCGATGGAACCGGCCGTAGGCCTTCGAGGACTCGTTGTGCTTCTGCTCGTCGCTCATGGTCGCCTCCTCAATCGGCCGCGACCGGAACCGGGGTCGGCGATACCTCCGCGCCGGGTCCTCGGATGGTCTGCCAGAAGTTGATGGCCATCATCACGGCGCCCGTCAGATACATGGCACCGCCGGTGAGACGAATCCACATGAACGGGTTGAGCCGATGCGTGATGTCGAGGAAGGCCGGCGTGGCGAGCTGCCCGGCGTCATTCAGGGCCCTCCACTGGAGACCTTCCATGAGCCCCGCGGCCCACATGGACACGGTGTAGAGCACGATGCCGATGGTGGCGAGCCAGAAGTGGTGGTTCGCCCACTTCGGGTGCGCGAGCGGTCGCTTCCAGAGGTTCTGCACCAACCAGTAGAGCATCCCGAAGGACATCATTCCCACCCATCCGAGGGCCCCGGAGTGGACGTGGCCGATGACCCAGTTCGTGAAGTGGGCCAGCGCATTGACGGAGCGGATGGCCATCATCGGGCCCTCGAAGGTGCTCATCCCGTAGAACGACACCGCCACGACCATGAACTTGAGGATGGGGTCCGTCCGCACCCGGTCCCAGGCGCCCTTCAGCGTAAGCAGCCCGTTGAGCATGCCGCCCCAGGACGGAGCCAGCAGCATGATGCTGAATACCATCCCGAGGGTCTGGGCCCAGTCGGGTAGCGCGGAATAGAGGAGGTGGTGCGGACCCGCCCAGATGTAGAGGAAGACCAGCGCCCAGAAGTGCAGGATCGAGAGCCGGTAGCTGTACACCGGGCGTTCCGCCGCCCGAGGCAGGTAGTAGTACATCAGCCCCAGGAAGGGCGTGGTCAGGAAGAAGCCCACCGCGTTGTGCCCGTACCACCACTGCACCAGCGCGTCGGTGAGGCCGGCGTAGACGGGGTACGAGCGGGTGAGGGTCGCCGGGATCGCCAGGTTGTTGACGATGTGCAGCACGGCGATGGTGATGACGAACGACATGTAGAACCAGATCGCCACATACAGGTGCTTCACCTTCCGCCTGGCGATGGTCCCGAAGAAGTTCACGCCGAAGATCACCCAGACGATGGCGATGAGCACGTCGATGGGCCATATGAGCTCGGCGTACTCCTTCGACTGGGTCATCCCCATCGGTAGGGTGACGGCCGCCAGCACGATGATGCCCTGCCACCCCCAGAAGTGGATGCGCGACAGCACGTCGCTGAACATCCGCGTCTTCAGCAGGCGTTGCATGGAGTGATAGATGCCCGTGAAGCACACGTTGCCGGCGAAGGCGAAGATCACCGCGTTGGTGTGCAGGGGGCGAAGTCGGCCGAAGGTGATCTGGGGGATCCCCATGTTGGCAGGCCACCACGCCAACTCCAGCGCGATCATCACGCCCACGAGCATGCCCACGACGGCCCATCCGACGGCAGCCGTGAAGAACATCTTCACGATGGCGTCGTCGTAGACGGTGGCCACGCCGGTGCCCGGGGTCGCGGCCGCGACTGTACCCGAGGTCGTCTGTGCCATAAGGTTCTCTGGGTTTCCGTTGTTCGGATGGCTGCACTCTGCCCCGTCCCCCTGCCCGCTGACTTCTATCCTTCTCGCCGGATCGATCCAGCGCTCATGATCCCCGCCATCACCGCCGCCGCTCTCGCCGGTCTGGTCGGCAGCCCCCACTGCATCGGCATGTGCGGCACGTTCGCTCTCGCGTGCGGCGGACGGGCCTCACACACCCTCGCCTGGCATGCAGGCAAGACCTTCACGTACGCCCTTCTCGGGGCGCTTGCCGGTGCCGCCGGCCAATCCATCCCCGGACCGACCTGGGTCGCCACCGCCGTATCGACTGTCTTGGTGGTCTGGTTCGCCGCGGGCCTCGCCGGCATCGTGCCGGAGCCGGCGGTGCGCATCCCGGGGCTCGCTCGCCTCGCCACCCGCGCCGCCACGCGAGGGGACCTTGCTTCGCGCTTCCTCTTCGGCGCGGCCAACGGCCTCCTACCCTGCGGTCTCGTGTACGCGACCCTCGGCATCGCCGTAGCTTCGGGTGACGCGGTCACGGGAGCAGCAGCCATGGCCGCGTTTGGCCTGGCCACGGTGCCCGCGCTGGCCACCTTCGGACTCGGTGTCCGCAGGCTCGCCGCCAACCAGCGGCCGTGGACTCGCAGGGCGCTTGCGCTCCTCGTCCTCGTCGCCGGGCTCTGGGTGGTCTTCCAGCGCCAGGCCATGATGCACTGACGGCGTCGGGGCAGGGCTCCGCCCGGGGCACCTTCAATCAGCAAACAGGACAACTTCGGCCTCCCTCGGGGGGCCTGCTGTCGGGCAGAATCGGAATTGTTCTGAGGGGAGCTTCCCCACAACTGTCGTTTCAGAGCCGGCGAGGCCTCGGCTACCCCACCGTGACCGAAACGTCGAATGCGTATCCGCACGCCTGACCCCAGGTTCTCTGGGTCAGGTCGTCCGCCTCCACGTGGACGTCCAGCACGCATCGCCCGGACCGGCCGTCTTCCGCCTCCCACGTGACGGCGCCCACCACCGACACCGTCTGGGTGCCCCACGACTGGCCCGCCATCGACGCGGCGTGGACGATCGTGGTCACGTCGGGATCACCGGTCACGGCGATGTGCTGCTCGCCGACGAGGAAGACGCATCCGTGATGAACGTCGGTGGCGGTGATGTCCGCGATGTTCCGGACTGGATCCACGTCCGATTGGACCGTGATCAGACCAGAGGAATCCACCGTGCCCCCGAGAACGCACACCCGCGTCACGGAATAGCTCACGGTGACCGTCTCCGTCCGGGAGGGGGCCGGGACCGCCCCGCCCCCTCCCGTCGCCCGACTCTTCTGCACACCCCAGGCGAGCGACTCGAGGCCCATGCTCGCGGCAAGATGGTATGCCTCCTCCTGGCTGAGATCACCGTCCCGCGTGCCCTCCAGCGGTCCTTCCACTCCGCAAGCCGGCACCAACAAGCTCAGCGTCAGGACAGGCAAGCCCCGCAGCAGAAGCCTCCCGTACGTCACCACGATGGACCTCCTCGCGCCCCCCGGCGCGCTACTTCGGATACGTGTCTACTCCAGCACGTGGATGTTCCGGGCAGCACCCATGTCCTTGAGGATCTTGGGCCAAACCGTCACCGACACCTCGCCCAGGTGCGCCTTCTTCAGGAGCGCCATGTAGGTACGGGCCTGACCGATGCCGCCGCCGACGCTCAGAGGCAGGTCACCGCTCACGATGCCCTGATGGTACGGGTACTTCAGGAAGTCGAGCTGGCCGGACATTTCGAGCTGCTTCTTCAGCGATTCCGCGTCCACGCGGACCCCCATGGAGCTGAGCTCGTGGCGTCGGCGCGTGACCGGGTTCCACACCAGGATGTCGCCGTTGAGTCCGTGCATGGGCTTGCCGGACTTCGAGACCGTCTCGGTGACCCAGTCGTCGTAGTCGGCGGCGCGCATCTCATGCGGATACCCGTCGGCCAGTGGCCAGCCGATCCCGTAGATGAAGATCCCCGGGTACTCCTGCAGGATCGCGGTCTCCCGCTGCTTCCGCGGCATGTCAGGGAAACGCTCCAGGATCTCCTCGGCGTGCAGGAACGTGAGCTCGTCGGGAAGGTCCGGGTACTGGGGCGTGCGCAGCTTCGGGAACATCTCGAGGACGTGGGTCTCCGCCCCCTTGATGACCTTCCAGAGCTTCTTCACCACATCGGTGAGGAAGTCCAGGTTGCGGTCCTCGGCCGTGATGACGCGCTCCCAGTCCCACTGGTCCACGTAGGCGCTGTGGTCGTGGTCGAGAAAGTAGTCTTTCCGCACGGCACGCATGTCGGTGACGATGCCCTCGCCGGGCTTCATCCCGAACTGCTTCAGCGCCATCCGTTTCCACTTGGTGGCCGCCTGCACCACCTGGGCGTCGATGGGGTGCTTGTCGTGGTCGTTGCTGATATGGAACTGGATTGGCGTGCGGGAGCCGTCACGGTCCAGGAAGTCGTTCACGCCGCTCTCGGCGTCCACGATGAGCGGGACCGTCACGCGTAGGAGCCCCAGCTCCCGGCCGAGGCCTGCTTCGATGTAGTCCTTCGCCGCGAAGAGCGCTTCCTGGGTTTCGCGGGGATTCAGCAGAGGGGTGTAGTCCGACGGCAGGATCTTCTCGAGGTCGGCGTAGTTGCCGATGCCGGGACCGGCCAGGTCGGCTTTCTTGTCCAGGGTGGGCATGCGTTCCGTCCTTTCGGCGCGCAGGTAGATACCGGCCCCGCTCGGACGGGTGCTGCAGTCACGGGACGAGGCCCCGATGCGCGGGCGGGCAGGACGGGGAGGCGAACCCGCGCCAACGCATCAGGATGGGGCCGCCGGGACCGGGGTTCAAGGGGTGAGGCCTCCCGCCCCACCGAGCTTCTTGTCGAAGAAGGCCGCCGTCGCCGAGTCCGCCTTCATCCAGCTCGCGTGCCGGAGGAAGTCGTGGATCTCGTCGGGAATGACCATCTCCTCGAAGGGCACGCCGTGCGCCTTCAGGCGCTGCGCCAGGTCCACGGTCTCGCTGAAGTGCACGTTGCGGTCGTCGTCCCCCTGGATGAGGAGCACCGGCGAGCGCCAGGTGTCGACCCACGCCACGGGCGAAGATTTCCAGGCGATGTCCGCCCGCCGGGCGAGCTCGCTCTCCGTCACTTCGTACCGCCATTGACCGCGGCCGAAGCGGGCACCGCCGTCGCGGGTGAAGTCGTGGACCCCGTGGAGGTCCACGCCCGCGGCGAACAGGTCCGAATCGCGACCCAACCCCAGTGCCGTCAGATATCCGCCGTACGAGCCACCCCAGAGTCCGATGCGGTCGGCGTCCACCTGCGGGAGAGAGGCGAGATATTCGCCACCGGCCTTGATGTCCCGGTACTCCGACGCGCCCCGGACACCGGCGTCGTCGGGGTGGTGGAAGTCGTGCCCGTAGCCGATGCCCAGTCGGTAGTTCACCGAGAGGACGACGTACCCGCGGCTGGCCAGGTATTGGTTCACCGCATATGCGTTCGAGTAGTAGTACGAGTAGTGCCAGCCCAGCAGCATCTGCCGGGGCGGTCCGCCGTGGATGAAGATCACCGCGGGCCTCTTTCCGCCGCGCACGAGAGACTGCCCCGCGCCTGCCGGCGGCTCGAAGAGGTCGCCGTGGACCTCCACACCGTCGGCGGCGTGGAACACCACGGCCTCGGGCACCACCAGCGCATCCGTTGGGAAGTCCGCGGGGATCCGGTCCCCACCGACGGCCACGTCCTGGCCGCCTCCCCTGGTGGGCCGCACGTGGGGAAGGGGCGGGCGGCGGGCATCGCCGCCCAGGTACGCCAGCCAGTCGCCGTCACCCGTGACGACGGGCGTCCATTCGATGCCCTGCCCCTGAGTGACGTTCTGGAAGCGCCCACCGTCCACTCCCACCCGGAAGACGTGTCTGCGCTCGATGTCGTTCGGACCGTCTCCCATGTTGCCGGCCCACTGGAGCGTGCGGCGGTCCGGAGAGAGGGAGATGTACTCGGCCATTCCCGCGTGAGGCGTGAGGAGCTTCGCCTCGCCTCCAGCCGCCGGCACCGAGTACAGGTGCTCCCATCCGTCCATGTCCGCCAAAAAGGTGATCCTGTCTCCGGCGCCCCAGTGCAGATTGGCCTGCCCTTCCGTCGTGGGATACGACCCGCGCAGCGTATGCGGACTCGCCCACACCACGCGCCCCTGCCCCGTCTCGACGTCCGCCACGCGGATCTCCCAGGGGCGTGGCGTCTGGGTGAGCCAGGGCTCCGGCTCGCCGCCGGCGCCGGGGAGGCGCACGAACGCGATGTGGGCGCCGTCGGGCGACCAGCGGGGCATGCGATCGCGCTCGGTGGAGGGATCCAGGTACAGCAGCGGGTGCTGGGCGTCCGTGTAGACGCCGATGAAGGAGTGGTCTCCCCGGGAGCTCACGAACGCGAGGCGGTTGCCGTCCGGCGACCAGGTGGCGTCGCCGTTGCGCCCCTTGTCGAAGAACAGGCGCGAAGCGTTCGAACCGTCCAGACCTACCGTCCAGATGGATCCGCCCCGCTCGAACGCCACGACTCCCTTCGAGGAGACCGCCGGGGCGTCGCCGTCCGCCAAGAGCCGGGTCTCGCCTCCGCCGAACGGGACCGCGAAGATCTGGACCTTCCTCTCGAGGACCGTGCCCATCGGATCCGGCTCGAGCTCAGCCTCCCAGTTGGACCCGTGGTCTCCTCCCCGCACGAACACCACCGCGCCTCCGTCCGGTGAGAACCCGAGCTGGGTCAGCTCCTGCCCGTCGTCCTCCGAGTAGGTGGTGAGCTTGCGGGCCTTCCACTCCGGCGCTTCGGCGCCGTAGACGTTGCGCACGCCCTGCTCGTCGAATACCCAGGCGATGCGCGCGCCGGCAGGTGACGCCACCAGCTCGGTGGGATACGGGTAGCTGTGCACCTGAGCCAGCGTGAAGCCTTGCTGGGCCGTCGAGGGCGACGGAGAGACGAAGCCGATGAGAACCGCGAGCGAGAGGGCGACGCTGACGCCGCGGTGGTTGGCCACTCGGTTGGCGGGCGATTGCATGACACGAGCTCCTGGGAAGATGTGGCACCAATATGTGGACCCACGTCGCCGACCGGCCACCCGGCACGGTCGGGGCCGGGACGGTCGCGAAAGGAGCCACCGCGGCACTCGGACCGGAGGTGCGCCAGAGTGGTCGCCCCGTCTGATCCGGGATCTCTCCCGCGCGTACTGTGTATCTCTGACCGGTCGATCCGCGCCGCGTGCCCACGCAAGAGCGTCACATCTGGTGTAAACGGATCTGGGGTTCGCGGCATTGAGACATTGGCACGCGCGGGCAGGTGCCGGACTAGCGGATCGTAGAGGGGGGCACCCCGCGACCCCGAACCCGCAAGGGACTGCCCGCACCCTCCCTCCGCCTCTTCGGCCTCGTGGTCATTGCTCCCTCCCGCATCCAGGCCGCTGGTGGCTGCCCCCGACGCCGCACGGTTTCTCGCATTCTATCCGGGATGCCCGCAGCCGAGTGAGCCCCGCCGGCTTGCCGAGATGAAGCCAGCTTCACGACCGGTTCACCTGGCCTTCATGACACTTCCCCTATCGTGATTCCAGCCGGATGCACGAGCCGGCGGTGGCATCGACCCGATGAGCCGGGAGGCTGGAATGACGAAGCGAGCCAGGAGGTATCTCAAGGATCCCGTGCTCAGGGCGCGGCGCCGACAGCGGCGTGCCTGGATGGTTGCCGGCTTTTCCGTGGCGGCGTTCGTGATCGCGAGCGCGGCGGTGAGGCGCACCGGGGGCCCGTTGGACCACCACCCCACTCCGCGCGTGGCCAGCGAGCAGGCACGCGTGCTGCCGGCGTCTCGCTACGTCGACTATCCCAGGGTGCAGGAAGCCTACAAGATGGCGGCACAGGTGACCGACGCTCTCGACGGCATCTACTGCTACTGCGAGTGCGCCGAGCACATGGGGCACTATTCCCTGCTCGAATGCTTCTCCAGCGACCACGCGGCGGGATGTGATGTGTGCATGTCGGAGGGTACCCTCGTCTACAAGATGATCCAGAAGGGGGCTGCGCTGGACGCCATTCGCGCCGAGATCGACCACACCTTCGGCGCCTGACCGACGGCGGCGATCACCCCATGGTTCGAACACGGCATGCGGCCCTCGCGGGTTTCGTGGCGATCCTCGGCCTGGCTGCCTGCGACGCAACGCCGGCCAACGTGAAAGAGCAGGGGCGTCGGCACAGGTTGGCGGCCCTCGGGATCGAGCGGTTCGACAGCACCGGCCATACGCTCGCCGGTGTGAGCGCGACCCGGGAGATCATGGTACCGCTCCTGAAAAGAGGGGAGCTGGGTAGCGACACCCTTGGGGGGGCATACCGCGCGTTCAGCATGCGGTGCAGGGCGTGTCACCAGCTCCCCTCCCCCGGCTCCAAGCCCGCCTACCTCTGGGACGGTGTGGTGAGCCGCATGAGGAAGAACGCCGTGGACGCGGGTCTCATGCCCATGAGCGCCTCGGATCAGGCCGAGGTCCTCGATTTCCTTCAGCGACATGCTGCCGGCGGATCATAGGGACGACCGGACCCTGTCGTGGGGTGAGCAATGGCGGCGAGGCGGTGGAACCGCTTCGGGAGGTGTCTCTTCTGGACGGTGGTCCGCCGGCCACGATCCGTTCTCGCCGTCATCCTCCCCCTGCCGCCGATTCAGCCTCCGAGGCCTCGCACGTACGCCGCCACGGCACAGACCTGATCCGACGTGAGCTGTGCCCCGCCCATGGCCGGCCTCGGCGCCGGGAACTGCTTGGGAT
>JAJDNI010000217.1 GCA_022340755.1 Gemmatimonadota bacterium | reverse complement strand
GTACATGTCGATGGCTTCGGGAGTCGGATTACCGTCCGCGTCCGTGCCGAACGCCGCCGCCCCCAGGGCCGCCACGTCGGACCGGGGCATGGCACGATCCCGGAACTCCGTCGTGCCGTCGAACACGTAGTAGTCCCCGCGGCCGTCCACCTGCGCGTACAGCGACAGGTTCCTGAAGAACGTCACCGTGGAGGCAATCGTCGTTTGCCAGCCGGGATAGTTCTGACCCATCCCGATGTACTTCAGCGAGTCGGAGACGGTGACCCGGTCGTTGGCCTGGTCCACGTTCAGGATCACGTAGTCCCAGTTCCCGTTGAGGGGATAGCCCACCTTGCGGGTCGCGGACTCCGGCACGCCACCGAGGTCGAGGAGCTCGTTCTTGAGCGTGGCCAGGGAGGCGTTGATCTCCCACGCCAAGTTGTCGCGGACGATGACGCGGGCGTTGCCTTCCAGCTCGAACCCGGTGTTCAGCAGGGCGCCCACGTTGACGTCCGGACCGGATGCACCCAACGAGCCGGGCACCGGCAGGCCGAGAATCTGGTCGACCCCCTTCTTGTGGAAGTAGGTCGCCTTCAGTCCCAGCCGGTCATTGAGGAGGCCGATGTCCGCGCCGATCTCCAGCTCGTGGGTCTTCTCGGGCCGGAGGTCGGGATTCCCCGTGTCGCGGGGGCGAACGCCCACCGCCACGCCGGTTGCGGAAATCTGGTTGGTGGATGGCGAATACGTGGAGCGGGCGCCGCCGCTCGGCTGACGACCGCTGACGCCGTAGGCGCTCCTGAGTCGCATCGACGAGACGATGTTCTCCGAGACGAGATTCCGGAAGAACGGCTCGTCGGAGATCACGTACGAGAAACCGATCTTCGGGCTGTAGAACGGCTTGGAGTCGATGCCGAACACCGAAGACTGGTCACGGCGCAGGCCGGCCTGCAGGTACAGGCGCTCGCGCCAGCCGAGGTCCAGCTGTCCGTAGAAACCGATGTCCCGGTTCTTGGACTGTCGCTGCCCGCCGCCGCTCAGCACCGCTGCGGCGTCGATGTCCCGGACCACGTTGGACACCAGCCCCTGGCCTTGGGCGCTGGTCATGTCGTATTGGCGGGACTGCCACTGCGTGCCCACCGCGAGGTCCGCGCGGATGTCGTCCGTGATCTGCCTGGTCGCCGAGCCCAGGTATTCCATGGTGACCCGGTCGTTCTGCTCCCGCGCCTGACTGACCTGGCCCGTGTTCATGGGCGCGGCGTCCCACCAGCCGTCCTCGTTCTTCGCCCAGAAGGACATGGCCGACACCCGCTCCATGTCCGCACCCACCGTGAGCCGGTTCTTGAACCAGCTGAACGGCGTGTAGCTGATCACCGTGCGGGGCTGGATGCGCCAAGTCGTGTTGGTGTTCTCGATGGAGCCGATGGCCAGCGACTGACGGTTCGAGGCGTACCAGCCGTCCCTGGCCGCACCGATGGTGCGTGGATCACCCAGCAAGCCACCGCCGAGGTATCCGTAGATGTTGTTGTCGTTGTTCGGGAGATCGGTCTTCACGCGTGCCAGGCCGAATCCGAACTCGATGCGCAGGTCGGGGCGCGCCATGAAACCGAAGTTCCCACGCGACGTGAAGTGGTTGTACGTGTTGTTCGGCAGCGTGCCCTGGTTGTCGTCGGCACCGACCGAGAAGTACATGTCGTAGTTCTGGCCGCCACCCGAAAGGCTGTACACCAGGTTGCGGTACTCACCGTCCTGGAACGAGTGCTCCCGCAGAAGGGGGTTGTCGATGAGGACGTCACCCGCCTGGTGCCCCACGCAATTCGGATAGGTGGTGGGACGGCTCAGCGCACCCGAAGTGCACACCCCGTAGTTGGACGGCGGCGTGAAGTTGGGGCTCGACTGTCCGTACTCGATGTTGATGGTCTGGGTGATGCCGCTTCCTTCCCGCCCCTTCTTCGTGATGATGTTGATCACGCCGGCGACCGCGTCGGACCCGTACAGCGTCGCCGCCGCCGGTCCCTTCACGACCTCGATGCTCTCGATGTCCTCGGGCTTGATGTCGTTCAGGCGGCTCCCGGACTGACCACCCAGGCCGTAGATCTGCTGGGATCCACCGTCCACGCGGATGCCGTCCACGTAGACGAGGGGGTTGTTGCCCTGCGAGATGGAAGAGATGCCCCGGATCCGGATGGTCGTGTACGTCCCGGCAGAGCCGGACTCGTTGCGCATCATCAGGCCCGGCGTCCGCGCCTGGAGCAGGTTGGACACCGTGGTTATCGGTGCCACCGCCGCCACCTGGGTGGAGTTGATGCTCGACACCTCCGCCGATTGGACCCGGCGCTCCGTCCGTCCGGCCGTGCCCGTGACGATGACCTCGTCGAGGGCGATGGCTTTCGTCGCCATCGTCAGGTTCACGACGATGGTTCCCGGCTTGAGCTCGACGGACGTCTCGGCGTCCTCGTAGCCGATGGAGCTCACCTTCAGCGTCACCGTCTGACCGCTCACCTGGTCCGCCGGGATGAGGAGCAGGTAGCGGCCGTAGTCGTTGGTCACCACCGAGCGGCCCAGCGACTGGATGACGACCACCGCACCCGCGACGGGCGTCTGAGCGTCGCTACGCACAGTCCCCGTGACGCGGGTCTCTTCCTGAGCCGACAGCGATGCTGGGAGCAGGACCCCCAAGGCGAGCGCGTACAGAAAAATCTTGCGCAACATAGCGCCTCCCTGAATGGGGAAAACAGGTCGTTCTGCACTCGTGACGGGAGGGTATATGCCATCGGGAACGGGGGCGCGCGTCCCGGAATCGCGTCATACCGTGGGAGGGATGTTCGCTGAAGCCAACGCCCTTGTAATGAAGTCGACGGCGAACGTACTGTTGTGCGGTAAGCGGGCACAATACAAGCACTACGATCGTAGCGCAACTGGCACGCAGCCTCCGAAGTTGGGGTCGCCGATGTCCGCCCGTCGGCCCCTCACGGGAGGTACAGGGAGAATGGATGTCGGGTCTTCGCCACGTCGTCGTCTGGGCGGTTCTCACCGTCCTCGTGCCGTTCGTGGCATCCGCGCAGATTGTCGAGGGCGTGGTCGTTGCGGACTCCAGCGGCAACCCCATCGCCGATGCGGTGATCGTGCTCGCGCCGGCGGTGGACGCACAAAGCCTACAGACCCGCACGGACAGCCTGGGCATGTTCTCCTTGACCGTCGCTGCCGGAGAGGCGTATCAGCTGCGCGTGCGCCATCCGGGGTACATCCCCTACGACACCGATCTGGGCGGCGTGGGCGCCGGAGAGATCGTGGATCTGGAAGTCCGGATGGGTGCCGACGCCATTCCCCTGGAGCCTCTGGTGGTGACCGCCAGGGCCGACGAGCGCTTCTCGGGCTTCGAGCGGCGCCGACGCACGTACGGGTCCGGGCGTTTTCTGACACGCCGGGAGCTCGAGGCTCGGGGCGCGGCGCGCACGAGTCAGCTGCTCCGGGGCATTGCGGGACTGACGTTCAGGGAGGTCGGACGCGGACGAGGTACGCTCGTGCTGATGCACAGCGGACTGGGCCTGTGCAGTCCGGCCATCTATATAGACGGACAGCGCGCCGACCAGACGCGGGACACCACCATCGACGACATGCTCCTGCCCTCGATGATCGAAGCCGTGGAGGTCTACACGTCCTCCACCGGAATCCCGGCGCAGTTCGGGGCTGAAGCCTGCGGCGTGATGGCGTTCTGGACGCACCGCGGCGACCGCACCCAAGGGGGGCCGTGGCAATGGAAGCGGACCTTGATCGGCCTGGGATCCGCCGCGGTCATGTTCTTTCTACTACTACGGTGAATCGAGCCATGGGCACTGCAGAGACACTGCGAACCGTAGCCGTGCACGTCTTCCTGGGTCTCTCACTCGTGTCGTGCTCCGATCCCACGGGGATTACATCCCTCGAGGAGTTCACGTGGGAGCCGGTGAACCCACCCGAAACGGTCGTCGAAGGCATCGATGTGACCACTGCCCTCGGGGACGTCTTCATCCTCGGGCAGCTCAACACACCGACGCCCTGCTACCAACTCACGGCCGATCTCAGCCGATCCGACGCTCGGCTGACCCTGTACATCCAGGCGAGCGAGACGAACACGTCGTCCTGCGCGGACGGCATCGGGGGGTTCCGCTACACCGCGGTGATCCGCAACGTGGAGCAGGGAAAGACGTATCAGCTTGAGGTGACGCACGACGTCGGGGGACAGAAGCAGACGTACTCGGAGTCCGTGCAGCCCTGAGGCTGTCGATTCCCACCCCGGAGGAGGAGAGATGAGCAAGGCATGGGCGGGAGCGGTCGCGTTGGCGCTGGTGGCATGCGCGTCTGCCTCGGGGAACCGGGGCAGCGGTGCTCCCCCCACGGGGAACGTCATCACGGCAAAGCAGATCTCGAAGATCGAGGCCAACAATGCCGCCGAGATCGTCGAGCGGCTGCACCCGAACTGGTTGCGCGGAAGGGGAGCCGCCTCGATAGCAGGGGGGGTCGATCTGCCCGTCGTCTACATCGACGACACGCGCCAGGGCGGCATCGAGCAGTTGGGACGGATCTCCGCCAGGATCATCCAGGAGATCCGCTTCGTGCCGGGAACCGACGCCAGCGTGAGGTACGGGCTGGGACACGGGGGGGGAGTGATCCTCGTGGTGACCCGGACGCCGGGGGTTCAGGACGCCGCGGCGCCTCCCGCGCTGAGATAGGCCGAAGGCTGAGCTCAGCGGGTCGCCAGCGCCCGTGCCTCGGAGGGTGGACGGGTCCGGAGTCCGTTGGCATCCTTCGGGGCCCCGGAGCGAGGGGCTGGTTCTCCTCTGGAATCGGTCGCGAAGACCTCATGCCCACACCGTACCGTACCGCCTTCGTCGCGGCCTGTCTGCTCGGGTCGCTTCTCGTCTCCACGGCGGATTCCGCCACGGCGCAAGAGCCGCCTCCCATCACCGCGGGACGCGCTTCGCCTCCGGGCACGTACGGCGCCATCGACGTCGTGCACTACGACCTCGACATCACGCTCCCCGATCCCGGTGGCCGGCGCATCGAAGGGCGGGCGACGCTGCGGCTCCGCCCCACCCGTGCCGGCGTCGGTGCGGCGGTGCTGGACTTCACCGGGCTGGAGGTGACGGGCGTCACCGTCGACGGGGACCCGGTGGAGGACGCCTACGCCGCCGGCCGCCTCTCCGTACCGCTTTCCGCCGATGCGATGCCCACCGACACCTTCGTCGTGACCATCCGCTACCAGGGCGTCCCCGACGACGGCCTCCTCCTGGAGAACAACCTCGACGGCGAGCCGGCGGTCTTCGCGGACAACTGGCCCAACCGGGCGCGCTTCTGGTTTCCCTCGGTGGACGATCCTTCGGACAAGGCCACGGTGTCCTTTACCGTGCACGCGCCGGCCGCGTGGGTGGTCGTGGCCAATGGGGAGCAAGTAGGGGCCCCCGCCTCCGAAGCGGCGGGGAACGGCCACGGGCCCCGTCGCGTCTGGCGTTGGCGCCTCGACGAGCCGGTGTCGTCCTACAACATGGTCTTCGGCGCGGGGGACCTCGTGGAGATCCCCCTGGGTACGGCCGCCTGTGGTCACGCGCCCGCCTCCCCCCGCCCCGACGGGTGCGTCGAGGTCTCGGCCTGGCTCTTCCCGGAGGACACGGTCCAGGCGCACCGGACCTTCCTCCGGGCGCCGGAGATCGTGGACTACTACACGCAGCTCATCGGACCCTACCCCTACGAGAAGCTCGCCCACGTGCAGTCGGCCACTCGCTTCGGCGGGATGGAGAACGCCTCGGCCATCTTCTACACAGACCAGGGGCTCGCCTCGGGAAGGAACCTGGAGGGCACCGTCGCCCACGAGACGGCGCACCAGTGGTTCGGCGACTGGGTCACCGAGGCCGACTGGCCCGAGCTGTGGCTGTCCGAGGGCTTCGCCACCTACTTCGGTCACCTCTTCTTCGAGCATGCCGACGGCGAGAAGGCGTTCCGTGCGCTCATGGAGGACGACCGACAGGAATACCTCGCGTCGGAGGTCACCGGACGGCCGGTCATCGACCGCGATCAGCAGGATCTCTTCGCCCTCCTGAACGACAACAGCTACCAGAAGGGCGGCTGGGTCCTGCACATGCTTCGGGGCATCCTCGGTGACGACGTGTTCTTCCGGGGGATCCGCACCTATTACGAGCGGTATGGGGCAAGCAACGCCACCAGCGACGACCTGCGCTCGGTCATGGAGGAGGTGTCGGGGAAGGACCTCGCATGGTTCTTCCACCAGTGGCTCGAGGAGCCCGGGTATCCGGTGCTGAAGACCGACTGGTCGTACGACTCCGGAGCGGGAACGTTGAACCTCACCGTGACCCAGACGCAGCGTGCCGACTGGCCCACGTTCAGGCTTCCCCTGGATGTGGAGGTGGTGCCGTCGTCGGGCGCTCCCGAGCGGCATCGGGTGGAGCTCCGACAGCGCGTGGAGCACCTGAGCTTCGAGGCCCCGACCGCCCCGAAGGCCGTGGCGCGGGACCCCGACGGATGGGTCCTCACGGGGGGTCCGCCGTTGGGTTCGGGTCGGTGACGTGGGGGGGGGACGGTACGCCTTGGGTCGCTCCCGACTCAGCCGCCCCACTCGCGCCTGCAGCGGGTGATGGCCCAGACACCGTCCGGGCTGATCTCCGCCATGCACCGGTACCGATCGCTCCGAAGGCTGGACCGCTCCCAGAGGTTGACGACGGCGCGCCCATCGGCGAGACCGAAGGGTCGGCCGAGCGTGATGATCGTGGCGGTCTGTCCGCTGACCGTCCGGACACCAGCCGAGCCGCCGCTCGTGGAGGTGCGGCACTGGGAGTACTGACGGAACCGGTCCCTCGATCCGAGGAGCCGGAGGAAGATCTCCGGCGCGTCGACGACCATGGGAGATCCCGACATCTCGAAGTTGGCGGAGACGCCCACGCACATGATCTGCTGTGTGCCGCGGCCGAAGTGCCGGATGGCCGCGGTGCGGATCTGGGAGACCGTGGACTCGGGGAGGGGGATCGCCTGGTCCGGAGCGTAGGTGGGAAGGTTGGCGTTGCTGGACGCACAGGCCGTCAGCACCGCGGCGAGGACGGACCTCGAAAGCGCACGGGAGAGGGAACGCACGGCGTCTTCTCCGGCTGGTGGATCCCGGGGGGATCCGGAGGGAAGCTCAGGCCAACCTACCGGCTGAAACGGCACGATAGGATGCGGATATGCGAGGGGCAACCGGAGACGCGCGAAGTGGGGCCGGAGACGGCAGAAGGGAACACGAGCAGAGGGAGGACGGGCGCGTGAAGGCGGTGCCCCACGTGAAGATCTGCTGCATCCAAGACGAGGGGGAGCTACGACTGGCCGCGGAGGCCGGCGCCGACTTCGTCGGCCTCGTGGGTGCCATGCCCAGCGGGCCCGGCCCACTCCCCGACGAGGCCATCGCCCGGATCGCAGGGGCCTCACCCACGGATCTCACCACCGTGCTCCTCACCTCCCGGACGGATCCCTCGGGAATCGTCGCTCACGTGGAAGCCACCGGAGTGGACGCCGTCCAGATCGTACGTGTCGTTCCGGCCGAGACCCGGTGGGCGGTGCGCGCTGCTCTTCCGGAGGTGACCGTCCTCCAGGTGGTGCACGTCGAGGGCCTCGGCGCCGTCGAGGAGGCCCGCAGTGCCGTCGAGGGCGCGGACTACGTGCTCCTCGATTCCGGCCGGCCGTCGGCCTCGGTAGCGGAGCTGGGAGGTACCGGACGTACCCACGACTGGTCGGTGAGCGCCCGCATCGTCGAGGAGAGCCCGGTTCCGGTCCTTCTCGCGGGCGGTCTCCGACCCGAGAACGTGGCCGGAGCGGTGGCGGCCGTCGGGCCCTGGGGAGTGGATGTGTGCTCGGGTGTTCGCGGCCCCGACGGCCGTCTGGTGGAGGGACGCCTGCGGCGCTTCCTCGATCAGGTGCACGGCATGGCGTGAGGGGCCCGGAGCGCGGCGCGGTGGCCCGCGGATCGGGAGGCCATCCTCGCCCTCCGGCCGGTAGGGTTTTCCCCCACTGTCAGACCAACACAAATCCCCACGACACGGCCCTTTTCCTCCCGACACCCCCCCCGAGGCACCCCCGGTAGCTTCCTCGTGGGCCACCGGCCTCCCGGCCGGACAGACAAACCGACCCTCTTCCTGGGGGAAGGATGGCGATGAAGCTAGATACCGTCGGCGCCTCGGCGCTGGCGGAAAAAGAAGTATCCGTGCATGTGGTGACGGACCTCTCCGTCGAAGTCGTCTCCGATTCTGGCGAAGGCGCGCAGAAATGCGGCCAGATCTTCGGAGCCGTGTCGGCCAAGATGGGCAACGGCGTGTGGACGGTGGAGATCATCCCCGCCGAGGTGGAGCCGCCCCCGCGCGAGCCCGCCGGCGCCTCCGGCATCCGCATCCGCCTGGGTGACAGCGAAGTCACCAACTGGGGTGACGAGACCAACGTCGTCGTCGCCTTCAACGAGCAGGCGCTCCGTGGACGCCACGAGCTGAACGCTTTGGCTGACGACGCGGTGATCCTCCTGGAGAACATGTGGGCCACCCACCCGGATCCGAAGATCCAGAAGCAGTGGGCGGACGCCATGGAGCAGCTCTCCCACAAGAACTATCGGATCATCGAGGTTCCCATGGAGGAGCAGTGCCTCACCGTGGTGGACAACCCCCGCAAGGGGAAGAACATGTTCGCCCTGGGGCTCCTCACCTGGCTCTTCGA
>JAJDNI010000201.1 GCA_022340755.1 Gemmatimonadota bacterium | reverse complement strand
GGGATGTCGGGCTCCAGACCCAGTGCGTTCTCGGGGCTGTCGACCGGCCCCCGCTGCCCCACCCGGACCTTGCGCTCGGCGGTTGCCCGAAGCCCGGCCCGCGGAGAGCTTCCATGCACCCCTCCCCAGCATCTCCTCCGCGATGTCCGCAACATCCTCGCCGCCCGCCCACCGCGTGGTCCGGGTCGCATGCCCGGCCCACAACTGTGGAGGCCGCTGCCTCCTCAGAGCCCACGTTCACGATGGCGTCATCGTGCGACTGGAGACCGACGACCGCCCCGACGGGGTCGCCGACCCCCAGCTGAGGGCGTGCGTCCGGGGCCGAGCGTACCTGAGGCGCCAGTACCACCCCGACCGCCTCCTCCATCCCCTGAAGCGGGTGGGCGAACGGGGCGAAGGGCGCTTCGAGCGGATCGGCTGGGACGAGGCACTGGACCTCCTGGCGGGCGAGATCCGGCGGGTGCGGGACACCTACGGGAACGGCGCGCTCTTCGTGCCCTACGGCACGGGCAGCTACAGCCAGATCAACGGGTCCCAGACCGCGCGTAGACTGCTCAATCTGTACGGCGGATGCCTGGGGGTGTGGAACAGCTATTCCTGGGGTGCCATCAACGTGGCCACCCCCACGGTATACGGGACCGTGCAGACGGGGAACCAGCGTCAGGACTGGCTGAACGCCAGGACCATCCTCATGTGGAGCTGGAATCCCGCCGAGATGCGGGACGGAACCAACACGGAGTGGTTCGTGAAGCTCGCCCGCCAGGGGGGCGCCCGTGTGATCTGTATCGATCCTCGCCTGAGCATGAGCGCCGCCGCCCTGGCCGACGAATGGGTGCCCATCCGACCGGGCACGGACGCGGCGATGATGACGGCCATGGCCTGGGTGATCCTCACCGAAGGCCTGGACGACGCGGGCTTCGTGCGCACCCACTGCCAGGGTGTGACCCCCGAGCAGATGCCCGCGGGGTGCGAGGACGCACCCAGCTGGAGCGACTACATCCTGGGGACCCGGGACGGCCAGCCGAAAACCCCCGCCTGGGCGGAGGCCATCACCGGCGTGCCCCGGGAGACCATCGAGCGCGTCGCGCGGGAGTACGCGACCCGGAAGCCCGGCGTCCTCTACCAGGGATACGGGATGCAGCGACGGGCCCACGGGGAGCAGGTCGTGCGGGCGGGCGCCGCCCTGGCTGCCCTCACCGGGAACGTGGGGGTGTCCGGGGGATGGGCCGGCGGGTTGGCGCTGCAGGCGCCCGACGGTGGGCCACACTGGAACGTCTTTCCCGTGGGCGCGAACCCGGTCGGGGCGGCCATCCCGTGCTTCCTGTGGACGGAGGCGGTCGTCCGGGGTCGGGAGATGGGCGCCTTCGACGGTGTCCTCTTCGGAGGTGTGGACGGCGGCGAGGGCTCCGAGAGCGCTACGGCGGCGGTGAGGGGGCTCGGGGACGACAGCGGCCGCCGCCTGGAGAGCGACATCCGCCTGATCTGGGCGGTGGCCAGCAACGCATTGGTGAACCAGCACGCCGATATCAACCGCACGGCGCGTATCCTGAGAGACGAGTCGCGGGTGGAGTTCATCGCCGTGCAGGACCACTTCCTCACGCCCACGGCGCGCTTCGCCGACCTGGTTCTCCCGGCGACGACGCATTTCGAGACGTGGGGCGTGGGGGACGGGTGGAAGTACGGCGACGAGGTGGTGCTGGCGCCGCCCCTGGTGGAGCCGGCGGGGGAGTGCCGGTCCGACTATCGCATCTGCGCGGACGTCGCGGAGCGCCTGGGCCTCGGCGAGGCGTACACCGAGGGGAGGGACGAGCGCGAGTGGGTGGAGTGGGCGCTGGAGCGCTGGCGGGACACCCGCTTCCCCGATCTCCCGTCGCTGGACGAGTGGGAGGCGTCCAACCGGGGCGTGCACTCCCGTCCGGTGACCGAGCCGGCGGTGGCCTTCGCGGACTTCCGCGAGGACCCGGTGGCCCATCCGCTTCCCACGCCGTCGGGGAAGATCGAGATCTTCTCGCGGGCCCTGCACGACCTGGACGACCCCCGCATCCCCGCCGTTCCCACCTACCTCCCCGAGGAGGAGGGCCCGTTCGGTCCCGGCGCCGACCGCTACCCTCTGCAGGTCCTGGGGCACCATGCCATGGCCCGGGTCCACTCCATCCACGACAACAACGACTGGCTCCAGGAGGCCTTTCCCCAGAGAGTCTTCCTCAACGTGCTCGACGCCCGTGAGCGGGGAATCGCCGACGGTGACGAGGTCCGGGTGTGGAACGACCGAGGGGAGATGGTGGTGCGCTGTAGGGTGACGCCGCGGATCATGCCCGGCGTCGTGGACATTCCCCAGGGCGCGTGGTGGTCTCCCGACGAGCACGGCATCGACCGGCGAGGATCCATCAATGTCCTCACGTCCCAGAGGTGGACGGCGCTGGCCCACGCCACGGCCCAGCATACCGCCATGGTCCAGGTGGAGCGCTGGCCTCGATGAGCGCCCTGGCCTTCTGGTTCGACGCCTCGGCCTGCTCGGGGTGCAAGGCGTGCCAGGTGTCGTGCAAGGACAAGCACGGCCTGCCCCTGGGGGTGCGTTGGCGCCGGGTGTACGAGGTGGCGGGGGGCGGATGGACCCGGCGGGACGGTGCGTGGCTCAACGACGTGGTGGCATACAACCTCAGCGTGGCGTGCAACCACTGTGAGCGCCCCATCTGCGTGGAGGTTTGCCCGGCGGGAGCCATCACCAGGCGCGACGACGGCGTGGTGCTTCTGGACTCCGAGCGGTGCGTGGGGTGCCGGTACTGCGAGTGGGCGTGCCCCTACGGCGCCCCACAGTACGACGCTGCCGGGGGGCGCATGACCAAGTGCACCTTCTGCGTGGACGAGGTGGACCAGGGCGGCACCCCCACGTGTGTGACGGCGTGTACACTGCGTGCCATGGATTTCGGCACCCTGGAGGAGCTGGAGGCGCGCCATGGACCGGGGGCCGGGATGCATCCCCTTCCGCATCCGGGCCTCACACGCCCGGCGTTGGCGGTGACCCCCCATCCCC
>JAJDNI010000038.1 GCA_022340755.1 Gemmatimonadota bacterium | reverse complement strand
CCGGGACGTCTCCGCCTCGGCGTCGCTCGCGATCGTTCCGGGGGCGCCCAGCTCCAGCAGCGTTACGTCCTCGCCCACGCTCACCGAGCCCCGCTCGATCCGGCCGACCGCGATCCGCCCGACGTAGGGAGAGTAGTCGAGCGTGGAGATCAGCATCTGGAACGGCCCGTCCGGGTCCACCGAGGGAGCCGGAAAATGCGACACGATCGTCTCGAAGAGCGGGGTCAGGTCCCCCCCACGGTCTCCGGGATCGCGGGATGCCCATCCTTCCCGGCCCGACGCGTACAGGAACGGGGCATCGAGCTGGGCATCGTTGGCCTCGAGGTCCATGAAGAGCTCGAGCACCTCGTCGTGGACCGCGTGCACGCGTGCGTCCGCCCGGTCCACCTTGTTGATGACCACGAGCGGCAACAGCCCGAGCTCGAGCGCCTTCCGCGTCACGAAGCGGGTCTGCGGCATCGGCCCCTCCGCCGCGTCGACCAGGAGCACCACGCCGTCCACCATGCGCAGGATCCGCTCGACCTCCCCGCCGAAATCCGCGTGTCCCGGGGTGTCCACGATGTTGATCTTCACGTCGCCCCAGTGCACCGCGGTGTTCTTGGACAGGATCGTGATGCCGCGCTCACGCTCGAGCGGGTTGGAGTCCATCACGCGCTCCTCCACGGCCTGGTTCTCGCGAAAGACCCCGGCGCGGCGGAACATCTGGTCGACCAATGTCGTCTTGCCGTGGTCGACGTGCGCGATGATGGCGATGTTGCGGATGCGGCTCATGAAGCTTCGGGCGCCCGGAGCGGGCGTGGAGAAACGTGGAAACGGTCGAGCCGAATAAGTTAACGGCTTTTCCGCCCCGCGTTCAGTGCTGCCGGGGCCGGATTCTCCGACGAGCTATCGCTTCTTCGTGGTGATGAGGATCACCCCGTTCGCGCCTTGCGTTCCGTAGATGGACGTCGATGCGACGTCCCGCAGCACGCGCACCTTGTCGATGCTGAGCGGGTCGAGGGACTTGAGCTCGGCGGACAGGTTGTTCACCCGCATCCCGTCGATCAGCACGAGGGGGTTCGGACCCGACATCGGCGTGCCCGCCCCTCTGATCCGGATGGTGATGTTGCCGCCCTCGTCCATCCCCACCTCGAGGCCCGAAGCCTTCCGGCGAAGCACGTCTTCGAGCGACAGGTCCCCCTCGCCGGGCTTGACCGTCGAGGCCGCACCCATGTTCGCGGTGTCTTTCCTGGCCTGGCCGGCCTGGGCACTCACCCGCCCCGGCGGGAACACCAGTGCGAGGAGCAACGCGAGTGCTGCGATCTTGGTCTTCATGGTGCACTCCGGATGGCGCGGAAACTCCGTGTTGAAGATACGTCCCCGCGCCGCCTCGCTTACGAAATGCGGCAGGAGACACGTCCCCCGTGACTCTGCCATTCCCCCATAGTACACGCGAGCGCCCCGAGTTGTTGAGCCTTCGCGGTCCGTCGACCGTCTCGGCGGTAGCCGCCCACTCCGTGGCGGCTTATCATGGGCGCTCGTTCCCACGGCTCTCCCCAGGGGAGCATGCTGCCCATACCACAACGCGAGCACCCGATGCGTCGTTGGCGAATCGCCGCCCTCGTGGCCGCCGCTATCGTCCTCAGCTACATGGACAGGCTCACCCTGCCGTGGACGCTGACGCAGATCCAGCGGGACTACCCGTTCTCCGATCAGATCAAGGCTGCCTTCGACTCCGCCTTCCTGATCTCCTATGGGCTCATGTACGTGGGCGGCGGCCGGCTCTTGGATCGCCTGGGCACGAGGCGGGGGTTCCTGATCGTGATGGTGTTCTGGTCGCTCGCCTGTGCGAGCCAGGGCCTGGCCGGCAACTACGGCGTCGCGCCGATCTCGGGGATGGCGTTCGCGCTCATCATGCTCATCGTCAGCCGCTTCCTGCTGGGGATGGGCGAAGGTGGCGGCTTCCCGGCCGCGACGCTCGCCGTCACCGAGTGGTTCCCGGTGAGCGAGCGGTCGACGGCCATGGGCATCATCAACGCGGGCACGGCGGTGGGCGCCGTCGCCGCGCCTTGGGTCATCTACGTCGTGCTCACGTACACGGGCTGGTTCGGGCTCGCGCCGTGGCGCTGGGTCTTCTTCGTGTCCGGAGCGGCGGGACTCCTTTGGACCGTCTGGTGGCACCGGAGCTATCAGCCGCCCGAGCTCCATCCGAAGCTGAGCCAACAGGAGCGTGAGCTGATCCTGGCCGGCCAGGACGAGCACGACCGGGCGGGCGAGGAGGCGGGAGCCCGGCGGCACAGCATCCCGTTCAGGGAGCTGTTCGCGCATCGCGAGGTCTGGGCGATCGTGCTGGCCAAGTTCCTCACGGACGCGGCCTGGTACTTCTACATGTTCTGGCTGCCGAAATTCCTGATGGAGACGTTCAACCTGAAGTTCAGCGCCGCGAGCGGGGTGGGCTGGATCCCCTACGCGGCCTCCGGCGTGGGCTGTCTGGTGGGTGGCGCGCTTTCGAGCCGCCTGCTCGCCCGGGGGATGAGCGTCAACGCCTCCCGCAAGATCGCGCTCGGGTTCAGCGCCGCGTTCATGCCGTGGGTCTGGCTCGTGCCGAGCCTCCACTCGCTCGGCCTCGTCATCGTCATCTTCAGTCTCGCCTTCTTCGGCCAGCAGTCGTGGTCCACGCTGGTCATGATCCTTCCCACCGACCTGATCCCGAAACGGGGGGTCGGAACCGTGGCGGGCCTGGTCGGGATGGGCGGCGCGCTCGGCGGCGTGGTCCTCGGCCAGATCGCGGGGTACATGCGCGACCACGGCTTCACCTACACCCCGATCCTGATCATCGCGGGCTCGCTGCACCTCATCGCGTTCGCGCTCATCTGCATCGTCATTCCGAAGATCCACCGGGTCGATTTCAGCCAGGGAGACTACCAGCCAGCATGAGCCTTCCGGACCCTCCCTTCGTCCAGCCCGCCGCGACCATCGACTCCGCCTCCACGGCGTGGATGTTGATCTCGACGGCGCTCGTGCTCCTCATGACGCCGGCGCTCGCGTTCTTCTACGGCGGCCTCGTGCGCGCCAAGAACGCGCTCAACACGATGATGATGAGTGTCGGCGCGCTTGGAGCGATCACGGTCGCCTGGGCGTTGCTGGGCTATTCGTTCGCGTTCTCCTCGGGCGGGTCCTTCATCGGTGGGTTCGGCAACGCGCTGCTCCGCGGCGTGGGCCTCGAAGCCCGGGGTACCATGCCGCACCTGCTCTTCATGGCGTTCCAGGCGACGTTCGCGGTCATCACCGCGGCGCTCATCTCCGGTGCCATCGTGGAGCGCATGCGCTTCGGCCCGTACCTCGCGTTCAACACGCTCTGGAGCCTGTTGATCTATGCTCCGGTGGCGCACTGGGTGTGGAGTCCGGACGGCTGGATCTACAAGCTCGGCGCGCTCGACTTCGCGGGTGGCACGGTGGTCCACATCAACGCC
>JAJDNI010000187.1 GCA_022340755.1 Gemmatimonadota bacterium | reverse complement strand
GCTTGGGCAGCGAGAGCACCCATTCGCGCGCCGCGAGGTGGGGCAGCACGTGATCCGTGAGGTGCGCGGCAAGCTCCGCCATGCGCCGGGTGTTGCAGGAGGGGCAGATCACCCGGCCCTTGCAGGAGAATGGGATCAGTCGTGTGACCACAGTCCTCGCAACGAGCCCTCGTGAACCCGTGGGCGAGGCGGCCGGCGCCCGCTCAACGGCCCATCAACGTCCGTCTCAACTTCAACCAGAGTCGTCCCAGTGGGCCGCTCTCCCAGAGCCGTTGCTCCGCCTCGATGCGCCGCCAGTCCACGCGAGTGTGGATCTGCCATGCCCCGAACCCGAAGCACACCACCGCTGCGCCCAAGGCCAGGATCCCCATCCGGAGCCACCAACCGGGCTGTCGTCCCAGGCCGTGCAGCACCGAGGCGGTCCCCGCCACAAAGAGGACCAACCCGCTCACGAAGATCCCTCCGCCTCTCATGGTTCTCGTCGCCCTTGGATTCGACCAGACCTCCCTAACGCGGGATGATGGGCACCCGCACGTGTGGGGGATGCTCCGCGAGGGAAGGAAGTGCAACCGCCGTGTCGGCCTGTTCGGCACGGTAGGCTGCGGGCCCACGAGAGGCAAGGCGGGAGGATGGTCGGGGGAGCCAGAGCCCGAATGAGGACGCCTGTGGGGGCGGATCGAGTTCTCAGCCACGGAAGTCGTCGGGCGGAGACTGGTCGAACTGGAAGTCGGGCACGCTGGGCGGGAGGTGACGCGGGGGACGGGGGAGAGGTGTTCCCTCAGCCTGACTTCAGGCCGATCCGGCGTACCAGTTCCTGGTAGCGGGCATCTCCGCGCAGAGCGTCGTAGCTGGGGTCCACATGAAGGTAGATGAGTCCCGCCGAACGCTCCTGGTACGCGGTTTCCAGCGCGGCCAGGGCTCGATCCACGTCGCCGAGCGCGGCGTACGCCGGCGCCATGAACTCATGCCGCACGTACTCGTCGCCGGACTCGATGCGGGCCAGGAGCTCCCGGGCTTCGTCCTCCCGGCCCGCCGCTGCCAGCGCTCGGGCGACGAAGGCGTTGGCCGACACGACGCCGCTCACGTCCAGTGCTTGCTTGAAGGACACCACCGCGTCCTCGGCGTGGCCCTCCAACAGGTGGCAGAGACCCAGAACCAGGAGAGGGCGAAATGAGGTGGGGTCCAGCTCCGCCGCCCGGGTCGCGGCGTCCTTGGCTTCCGCGGTACGCCGGGCGAAGTAGAGGTAGCGGGCAAGCCAATAGCTGAAGATCCCCGACAGCGGATCCAGGGCCAGCGTGGCGCGGGCCTCCTCGATGGCGGCTTCCATCTGGCCGTTGGTGGGCAGGATGCTGGCGAGTCCCCAGTGAGCGTCGGCGTAGCGTGGATTCGACGCCACGGCGCGTCGCAGGGCCAGCTCGGCTCCGTCGAAGTCCCAGTCGAACCACCCCAGCACTTTTCCCCGCGCCGTGTGGGCCTCGGCGAGGCTGGCGTCCAACTCGATGGCCTTCTCCGCTGCGGCCTTGGCCTCGGGATAGGCTTGCTCCGGCGCGACCCAATCGTCGGCGAGTTGCATCCAGGTGTCGGCGATGCCGGCCCACGCCCGGCCGTAGCCGGGGTCCCGGTCCAGGGCCTGGGCGTAGAGGTCCAGGCTTCGGCGCAGGTCCGCTTCCTGGAAGCGATTGAAGAAGAAGCGGCCCTTGAGGTAGAGGGTGTAGGCTTCCACGTCCTCAGTCTCGGGGGACACCAAGTGGTCCTTCTCTTCTCCGACCAGCTCGAGCTTGAGGGCATCCACGATGGAACGGGCGATCTCGTCCTGGACCTTGAAGATGTCTTCCAGGTCCCGGTCGTAGGTCTCGGACCAGAGGTGGTAGCCGTCGTCGGCGTTGATGAGCTGAGCCGTGACCCGGACCCGGTTCTGGACCTTGCGGACGCTCCCCTCGACCACGGTGTCCACACGAAGCTCGTCGGCGATCTCCAGGACGTCCTGGACCTTGCCCTTGAACGCAAAGGAGGAGGTGCGGGATGCCACGCGCAGATCGGGGACCTTGGCCAGGGCGTTGAGGATCTCCTCGGTCATCCCATCGGAGAAGTACTCGTTTTCCTTGTCGTCACTCATGTTGACGAAGGGGAGCACGGCGATGGACCGGGGACCCGCGTCTTCCTCGTCTCCACGGCGGTCTCGGGCCGAGCGCGGCGGACGGCGCTCTCCGCGGACGACCTGCGCGGGGCCGTCGAACATCCAGGCCAGGATCATCGCCACGGGAAAACCCAGAGCGAGAAGCACCACGACAAGCGACACACCCCACTCCGGGATATTCAGCGCCGGGATCACGATGTCGGCAGCCTGGATGACGATCCACGCCACGATGCCGTAGAGCACGGCGCGCTGGACGACCTTCCGTCGCTTCAGCTCGGGCCAGAATTTGCCGGGGTTCATGGGGTACCTGTCGGGCCTTCCAGGGAGCGCCCTCCGTGTGCGCCGGCGGGAGCCGTGCGGCCGTGGAGGATGCAGCCGGAACTGAGGGGGAAAGTCGGCATGGGGGTAGGGTGCCTTGTGCGGCGCCCGGCCGCAATGCCGGACGGGGTACCAGGGCGGCGCCACCGGCGAAGCCCGACGCACCAGACTAGCCGCCCGCGGCCATGTCCCTCCGCGAGGGATAGGAAGCGCAACCGCCGTGTCGGCCTGTTCGGCACGGTAGGCTGCGGGTCCACGAGAGGCAAGGCGGGAGGATGGTGGGGGGAGCCAGAGCCCGAATGAGGACTCCCGTGGGGGCGGATCGAGTTCTCAGTCACCGAAGTCGTCGGGCGGAGACTGGTCGAACTGGAGTCGGGCACGGGCTCGGGATCCACCGGGTCGAAGCTCGACGTCTGGTCCAGGATGAAGTCACGCTGGGGTGGGCCGCGAGCGGGGGCGGAGGTCGGTGTGGCAGGCCCTCACCCCACGCAACATGTGTTGCGCGGGGGCCCCGATTCGAGGTGCAGAAGGATGGCGGATAGGACGGGCGGTCGGTGAGAAAGGCGAGGATCTGAGGCTGGCTCAGGGGGCTCGGGGTCGGCGAGACTCAGCGGCTCGGCCGGAGCTCTACCGATGGCAACGACGGCGGCACGCAGACCGGCATGAGGCGCGAGGACGCCGTGATAGCGGTGGCGGTGCATGGGCGGCGGTGGCACGAAGGCGCTCGAGGCCGGCACGATCCTCACCTTCGATGCGCACGGAGGCGCCCTACCCCACACAATGCATGCATCGCGCGGCGGCCCCGCGTCGATGCTGAACCCGCCGGATCCCTGCCAGGTGAGCATGTCGCGGGTGTCGAGCTCGTTGAGTAGTTCGTGGTTGCGGAAGTACCCATTGGCGCACCGCGAGGATACCCGTTGGCATACCCCATCGGTCGACGGGACCCATTAGTGATTGTTCTGCAGCAACTTCGCGCGCATTCTCACCGCGATGCCCCCGCCGGTTCGAATCCGGCCGTCCCGATTGGCGGTCTCACGACTTCGGTCGTGGGACCGCTTTGGTTATCCGCTGATCGGGGCGGCCGGATGCCGGCCCGCCGAAGGCGAGCCGGCGGAGGGGGCCGAAGGCCCACGCTCGAACCCCAGGTTCGGCCCGATGCGCCAGGAGTGCTTCCGTCAGACCCACACGCTGACGCGCGAGGGGAGCGAGGATGGCCGAAGGCCACCGCAGCTCAATCCGGCCGTCCCGATTGGCGGTCTCAGGACTTCGGTCGTGGGACCGCTTTGGTTATCCGCTGATCGGGGCGGCCGGATGCCGGCCCGCCGAAGGCAAGCCGGCGGAGGGGGCCGAAGGCCCACGCTCGAACCCCAGGTTCGACCCGATGCGCCAG